>DATNPS010000482.1:0-10216 GCA_036703095.1 Crinalium sp.
GATTTAATCGTCTCTTTAGTTTGCGCAATTTCGGCTTGCAAGTCACTGATTTGAGCCTGTAGTTCCTCTGCCTGTTTTTGATTGTCTAGAATATTCAGACTGCCTGTATGAACTACCCCGTCATAGCTTCGCTGTTGTTTAACTAGTTCAGCCTGCGATTGCGCAATATCTGCCTGAACTTGATCTAACTGCCGTTGACTTTCATTCGCAATCCGCTCTAGTTCGACCACTTTAATTTGCGGTACAACGCCTTCCTGCCAAAGATCGCGATAGCGCTGCACCTCATTCAGATCTCGACTGAGCTGATCTTGAGCCAGCGCATATGCTTCTTGACTGGCATTCAACTGTTGCTTAACCTGGGTAATCTGAGCCTGCTGCTGCGACACCTGAGCTTGGATCTGAAGCTGCTGGGTACGGGCGGCGATCGCAATCTGATTACGCATTTGCTGCAACTGTGTGAGTCGATTCAGTTGCCCTTCCAGCTTCGTTTGAGCCTGTTGCAAATCGATCTTGACGAGGTCAGAGTCCAGTTCTACTAACGGTTGGCCAATGTTGACGGTATCACCCTCTTTAACCCCAACCGACACAACTGCCGCAGATACCGATGAATCCAGCTCATACGTCTTGCCTTCCGGCTCCAAACGACCTCGCGCCATTCCGGTCTGATCCACTTTCGCCACCATCGCCCAGGGCAGTACCGTTCCGGCAAACCCGACGAGCAGATAAAGTAAGCCGCGTGTCCAGGCTCGTGGCAAGGTATCTACTAAATCTTGTGTTAGCGATGACCATTCAGTGGCTGACGCTTCGGAGGATAAGGTGCCATAGCGTTCCAAGTCGGGTGATGTAAATGGGTGGGGAATTGCAGGAAAATCAGCCATTGGGCCTTGTTCCATCACCGTTGTGCCCTGATTGGCATCTGTCAGGACTTGAGTTTGAAAGCGATACCCATTGTGCTGACCCAATGAGTCGTTCATGCGAGATGAATTTGGCATGTCCCGATTCCTAGTACAGCGAAACAAAAATTTTGAACGGGGTGAAGGGGTAAAACCCCTTCTTGGAGGCGAAGCCCTCACACCCCTTATGTTGCAAAAACTAAATTTTGCAACCCTAGCTAGCGGCCAGTTGTTGTTGATTCAGATAGAAATATTGCCCCCGACGGGCCATCAGTTCCTCGTGAGTACCCCGTTCAACCAGCACGCCCCGATCCAAAACGAGAATCAGGTCGGCATGACGAACGGTAGACAGGCGATGAGCAATCACAAACGTTGTGCGATTTTTGAGGATGGTGCTGAGGTTCGTTTGAATAATCCGTTCTGACTCCGCATCAAGATGACTGGTCGCTTCATCGAGAATCAGTAACCGGGGATTGCTGACCAGTGCGCGGGCGATCGCCAATCGCTGTCGCTGTCCTCCTGACAGCAGACTGCCCCCTTCACCAATTTGGGTTTCATACCCCATCGGCAGCGCTTCAATAAACGAATGGGCACCCGCCTGTTTAGCGGCTTCGATTACATCTTCCAGAGTCGCCTGAGGATGACCCACGCTAATGTTTTCGCGAATGGTGCCACCAAACAAAAACGTGTCTTGATCAACTACGCCGATACGTTGACGGAGCGATCGCAATGCCAAACTGTTAATATCGTGACCATCAATCAAAATCTTGCCTTCGGTAGCCGAATAAAGCCCTAAGATCAGTTTGGCGAGCGTTGTTTTACCAGATCCACTGCGACCCACCAGAGCTACCATCTGTCCGGGCTGCACCGCAAAACTAATGTTTTCCAGCGTATTCACCTCATTTTCGGGATGATACCGAAACGTCACTTGCTCAAAACTTATTTGTCCCTGTAGATAAGGCAACAGTTGACGTGGTTGATGCTGATAATCTTCTTCCGGTTCCGTATCGATCACGTCGTTGATTCGTTCAACGGCAATCACTACTTCTTGTAACTGATTCCACAGCACGCTCAATCGTCGAAACGGATTAATCACGTTACCGAGCAGCATGTTAAATGCAACCAACTGTCCAATGGTGAGTTCATTGTTGATCACTTGCCATGCGCCAAACCAAAGCAGAGCCGTTGTTGCAAGCATTTCGACCGTACTGCTAAAGGTTTGCAGCGTATTGCTGATAATCTGCCCTGAAAAAGTATTACGAATGGACTTGGCAAACAGTTCTTCCCAGTGCCAGCCAACCGTATGTTCGATCGCCATGCCTTTCACCGTTCGAATCCCGGTTAATGCCTGAATCAGATAGCTATTTTCAACGGCATTCGCATTAAAGATTTCGCGGGAAACACGTCGCAAAAACGGCGTTGCAACCAGAGCAATCAGCGCATAGGGAGGCACAATGATCAGGGTCAGCAGTGCCATCTTCCAGCTATACCAGATCATCAGTCCAATATAGACAAAAACTGTCAGCAGGTCGAGCAAAATGGATAGCGCTTCACCTGTTAAAAATCGCTGGATCTTATAGTTTTCCTGAACACGAGAAATAATATCTCCCACATAGCGAGATTCGAAAAAGCCGAGCGGTAAACGAAAGGTGTGTTTAATAAAACCGACAATGAGCGAAAGATCAATGCGATTTGCCGTGTGATCAATTAAGTACTGCCGCAATCCAGTCATGATTACGCGAAACAATCCGAAGATCAGCAGCCCTGCACCAACCGTATTGAGGGTTAAAGCACTGCGCTGAACGACAACGCGATCGAGCAATAGTTGAGTTAGTAAAGGTGTAATTAATCCAAAAATCTGAATAAAAATGGATGCTGTTACAACCTCCAGAAGCACCAGCCAGTGAGGCTTCATTAATTCTAGAAATTGCCAGAAAGGTTGACTGGCTTCCGGCGTTTCTTTGAGAAATGCGGTGGGCTGCAATAACAGCGTGTAGCCCGTCCATCCTGCTTTAAACTGGGCATGGCTGAGGGTGCGCTGACCGATCGCCGGGTCGGCTACTACCACATGTTTGCGTGTCACTTCGTAAACCACAATGTAGTGGCGTCCTTCCCAGTGAGCGATCGCTGGAAGGGTTTGTTCGGTCAACTTATTCAGGCTGGCTTTTACAGGTCGGGTCGAAAATCCGAGACTTTCGGCGGCGGCGGCCAATCCACGCAGAGAGGCCCCGTTGCGATCCACATTCGCCATATCCCGCAGTTGATTCACGCTGAGCCGTTTGCCCCAATATCGTCCAATCATGACCAGACAGGCGGCACCACAGTCCGAAGAGCTTTGTTGCGCGAAGAAAGGATACCGTTGAGTTGCCCGCTGCCACCAATGCCCGACGCGGAGGGTGGGACTGGGGAAGTAGGCTTTGCTGAGTTTTTGGTGGGATTTGGGTGTTAGGTGTTGGGTGTTAGGTGTTGGGAATGGGGTGTGGGGTGTGTGGCGTGGGGTGTGTGGCGTGGGAGAGAGGGCGGATGGGGTGTGTGGGGGAGATGGGGGGGAGGAGTTGATCAGGGGGAGGAGTTGGGGGATAAGCTGTAGTGCGGTTGGCCAGTCTTTTGCATGAAGACTATAGAGTTCTGTAGTTTGAACAGCTTGCCAGGAAGTTTGGGGCAATTGCGTTGGGGTGTAGATTCCAGGCGTTAGGCGTTGGCCAGAGGAGTGTATCAATTCGCCGCGACGCACGATCCAGAGCATCTGATCCTGGAAGAGTGTTTTGGCAAGAGAATGGCCTGCGGGAATTTGCTGTAGCTGAACATGTGGAAGGAATTCAGCCAGATTAGCAAGAGGGACATCGGCCAGGATTGAATTGTCATGAAGTATCAGATGCAAATCTTGCAGAATGGCTCGTTGATAGAGCCGTTCCTGAATGGCAGGATATCGCTCCAGCAGCGATCGCACTCCCGCCACTGATATAAAACAAACCTGCACCTTCACGGATGCTCTGGCGCTGTAGGGCTGAAAGGAATCGGTTGGGAATAGAGTTGCTTCACCGAGCGATGTCCCTGCATCCAGAGAGACGACTAGATTATTGGCACTATCCAGCAATCGCACCTTGCCGCGCAACACCAGATAAATTCCTGCCGGAGCCTCTGGGGTTTGCCAGAGTGGTTTGCCAGCCAGCGGTTCTAAGATCTCAATGTGTTGGCTACAGTCAGACCATTCCTGTTCCGAAAGCGGTTGTCCAAACAGTTCAGTTAAATGTTGGGCGATCGCTTGTCGTGATATTGATGGTGGGGGAACCATTTTTAAGGGTGTGGGGTGTGGGGTATGGGGGAGGATTTGGGGACGTTAGGGGTGATGTAAATCGCGGATTAAAATGCCGAAGCGATCGCCGGAAAGCTCAGTCTGACCTGGTTCAGGAACTAATTTCGATGCGCGAGTTGGACGTGTGGAAAGTCCCATTTGTTTTAGCAATCGATTAATATGGCGATCGCTAATCTCGGTTCCCGTTTCTTTCGCCAGATGTTTGCCTAACCAGTGTGCTGTCCATCGCTGAAACGGATAGCCATGCTGACGGGGACTATCATTCACTAACGCTCGCAACCGATCCAGATAATCGTCGTCGATTGTCTTAGGGCGGCCAATTTGATGTTCATTCCATTGATGCGCATTGCCCGCTTGAGCAAATGAAATCCAATAGCGAACCGTACTGGGATAACAGCCCAACAGTTTACAAATTTGGGCTTGAGAATGTCCCTGATCGGCCAGCAGCATAATTTCGATACGCTGACGATACTCTGGACGCAAATCGGTTTGTAAGCTTTTGATCAGCAGTTTTCGTTGAAAGGGGGTCAGGATATGGCCCTGTACGACTGAAGTGCTGACTTGGGGACTGAGTTCAGCAATATATTGCGACATGGCAATCAAATAAATTAGATAGGCTGTACGGGTAAAGTTGTTTCTGACTACAAATAAAACAACGCACGATTAAAAAGAAATAGTCTAAAACAACCAGAAGATAGACATCGTGAGGTTTAGCATGAGTGATATCTAACTACTTATTGGTAGATTTGCAAGGAGCCGTATGCTGCTCATCGCATCCCGATTACAATCCCTTAATTCAAGCTCTGATGACATGATTTCGGACGCTTTTGAGTAGATGCCCTTCAGAACTTAAGAAGTATTCAGCCAAAACCGAAACATTTATGTCTACTTAAACAAACTTAATATAGCGGTTCTCACTTGATCATAAATGGGGTTGTGTGCGCGGCACAACCCCCAAAATTCGATTTTCCGTATGCGACGCGCACGGCAAATCGAGACTTATATCTTGGTATTTTCTGGCTATTGCGCGACGCTAGCTTTGTAAGCGGCCCATCCTCCGTGATCCGAAATATCGGGCCATTTGTACTGCTCGACCAGATTGCGGGGATAGAGAAATGCTGTGACAACCTCCCCGTCTTCTAAAATCACATCGCTGGGATACATGTGAGGCGGTTCAGTTGCGGCTAGCTGCTCAAACTGGGCGATCGCCATGTCATAAATTTCACCCGGAATCGAAATTCCACCCTCCCCGACTTCATAAATAGCGGGATGCCAACCATCCTCGGCAGCGTGAAGGCGATAGAGCGGACGAGTGCGCGTGGGCTGAACAAATTGAGCCTCACCCAGATTGCCGTGATCGGGTTGCCCCCGTAAGGCAGAACCGCAGATGAAAACACGCTTCGTTGCAATAGCCGTTTGGTTCATAAGGTTTTTGACTCCATATTTAGCGGGCACTGGTAAACCGTTGGAATTTAGATGCAGACCAATGAGTTTTCAAAGCAGCAATTCTTATGCCGTTGGCCTTGATCTGCACGCTATATTTGCCTACAATAATTGTATACAAAATTTGTAGATTAAGTCTCGTATTTCGCGCTACGTTTTTCCTCAATTCCCCTCAAGCGTCCAGGAGTCCCCTTAATGACCGCTTCAACTGTGTTTACGCCTTCTCCCATTGCAAATCCCCCCTCCATAGATGGGATGCTCGGAGATGTAAAGCCGTCTTACATTCAACAGGCTATTCGCACGCTACAGCCCATCGCACAGCGCTCTCTGGGTACTATTGCCCTGGCAGTAGCTTTAACGGCGATCGCCTCTGCGTCTATCTTCATCGTCATTGCCGAACAAGAGCTGACACCCTGTGCAACCACGTTTGATCGGTTGCTAATTGCGGCGATCGCGTTTCTGACCTGGAGCCGATTCCAATCTTCTCTCCAGTCCCCTACGGAATCCAAGCAAGCGATCGGATGGCGCGATAGGGCGCTATTTGGTCTTGCAGGAGTTAGTTTCGCAGCCTCCCTGATCTGTTCGGCCTGGTCGCTGACTCAGACGAGTGTGGCCAATTCCGCCCTGTTGAATAACATGATGCCAATCTTTACGACCTTGGGCGCATGGTTATTCCTGAAGCAACAGTTTAGTCTGCGATTTGTGATGGGGTTGGGGGTGGCCGTTGGGGGGGTGATGGCGATCGGCCTGCAAGATTTACACATTTCTAGCCAGCAAATCATGGGCGATGCAGCGGCGCTTCTGGCTGCCGTTTTATTAGCGGCTGCTATCTTGAGCATTGAACAACTGCGCACCCGATTTTCGACACCCGTCATCATGGCAGGCGTATGCTTGACGGGTAGTTTGGCGATCGCTCCCATTGTGCTGTTGAGATGGGATTCTGTACTGCCGTGTAGCTGGAAAAGTGGATTAGCAGTTTTAGCCTTGGCGTTAGTCTGTCAGATGATCGGACACGGATTGTTAACGCACAGTTTGAAACAGTTTTCGTCTGGATTAGTGTCTGTGTCTATGCTGGCGATTCCTGTTCTTTCTGCAACGATGGCGATGGTGTTATTCGCGCAGCAGCTTAGTTTCATGAATTGGTGCGCTTTTTTAATCGTTTTAGCAGGTATTTATCTGTCAATTTCTGCTGCTCAAGCTGATCCGATTAACACTCAGGTCATACTCGAAGAGTAAATATATGCTTTGTTCCTACAATTCAACAACTTACAGCACTTTCTAAGGATCATGGATTAATTAAAACGGGATTTTTAATTTTTGAAAGTGCGGCTGGGCCGCACTTTCAAAAATTAAATTTTGGATTTTAGTAAATTTACGTTCCTAAGTTGATCAGGTACAAAAAACGGGGTGCAGGGGTGAAACCCTTGGCTGGAGACAAAGCCCCCATACCCCCTTGTCCCTCATTCATGTGAAATATGCTGTATCAACCGATTGGAACTGGGAACGGTTAATCCGTTTCGTAGCGCAACTAGCAACTTGTTTTCGGTATGCCATCCCATACTAAAGACACATACAATAATTCTGCACGCTGAACTTGACTCAAATGATTATGGCTGTTCTTTCAACTTTGACGGTAAATGGCGATCGCCTCAACGATAACATTGATCGTCTGGCCAAAATTGGTAAACAGCCGTCTGGCTGCATCTCCCGTCTGGCTTTTTCGCCTGAAGCGCTGCAAGCTCGCTATCTGATTCAGCAATGGATGGTGGATGCTGGAATGACGACGCGCATTGATGCGGCTGGTAACTTGATTGGAACCTACGCGGGTCAAGTCGATCACGCACCTGTATTAGCCACTGGTTCGCACATCGATACGGTTCCGTCGGGAGGACGGTTTGATGGCGTTTTGGGAGTGCTAGCTGGAATTGAAGTGGTTCGCGCATTACGAGAGAACCATGTGCGGCTAAATCATCCAATCGAGGTGATTGCCTTTACGGACGAAGAAAACACCATGATCGGCTGTCAGGCGATGGCCGGAACCGTTTTGATCGACGAACCGGAACGTTATCGGTCGAAATTTGGGCAATCGATTCAGGACGGGTTGGAATCAATTGGCGGCAATTGGGATGCGTTAGCGACTGCAAAGCGATCGCGTGCTGATATGGCCGCTTTTGTAGAACTGCACGTTGAACAAGGAGCCGTTTTAGAGCGCAACAAAACTGATATTGGAATTGTTCAGGGAGTGGTGGGAATGCGACGGAAGGCGATCGCCATTACAGGTGAAGCCAACCATGCCGGAACCACCCCAATGGATATGCGCCAGGATGCTCTCATTGCGGCGGCTGAAGTGATTTTAGCGGTACAGGAGATTGCCCTCCAGATGCCCAGCCGTCCGGTCGCTACAGTAGGATATCTAACCGTCGCTCCCAATGCCGTTAACATTGTTCCCGGTAAAGTTGAACTGTCAGTGGACATGCGCGATCTCTACAAAGAGTGTCTGGATGACATGCTAGAGCATCTGGTAGAGCGAGTTGAGGCGATCGCCCACAAGACACATACCTCCATCGATCTATCACCTTTGCTGTGTGTCGAGCCAACTTTAGCAGCCCCTCAGATCCAGAGCAGCATTGAAACCATTTGCCAAACGCTAGGGTTAACCTACTGCTATCTTCCCAGTCGTGCAGGACATGATTCGCTAGAAATGGGTCGTGTCACCGATATGGGAATGATTTTTGTGCCGAGTCAGGCAGGCATTAGCCATTCTGAAGCGGAATACACGTCACCCGAACAATGTACACAGGGAGCGAATGTGTTGCTTCATACGCTGATGCAGCTAGATACAATCTATTAATTCACAACATTAATACATACGTAGAAGGGCGTAACAAAAAAAGTGCTTCACGAAGTTCGTGAAGCACTTTTTTGCGTTTACCAGAAAATTTTACCGATGCAATGCAAACCCTGTTTGTCGTGATTCATAACTATGCTGCCATTGAGCCAACTTGCTTTGAAGGCCAATGAAACATGCTTTGCAGGCACACCCCATAAAATGTAACGTTAAGGTAGGTAGCAATACGGCAATTTGCACCAGATATAAAACAATCAACAGTGAATCGTTCGCGTTCGCAGCTTCAGAAGAACTGATTTGATTGACTTGAGGAGGGCGTACAGCAGGTTGCATTCGTTGGAGCCTCAGGGTTTTATAGCTATCTCTATGTTGGCATCTTGTTTAAGTATTTTCTGTAGAGGAATTGCGGAAGCGCGTAGGAAAAGCGATCGCCTCTATGAGTGGAAACTCGTAGTCATGGGGATAGGGTTATAGTTTTATGAAGGCAAGGACAGTATATGTCTGTAGTCCAGCAAATTCGATGTTAAATCTTCAAACGAATGATTACTCCAGACTTTGTAAGAACAATGGCCTTATACAACCAGTGGCAGAATGAGCACTTGTTCAAACTTTGTGATGAGCTGAGCGATGAACAACTCCAACTAGAGCGAGGAATGTTTTTCGATTCCATTTTTAAGACACTCAATCATATTCTTCATGTGGATGAAACTATTGATCTGCTGATTCATACGAAAATGTTGCCTCCGTTTGATCCAAAATTTGTTCCGTATGCTGAATACGGTGAATTAAAAATGGCTCGCTTTAGATTTGATGAGAAGCTGACTCAAGAATCTCAAAGCTGCTCTCAATCCTGGCTGGATGAAGTTTTTTCAATTTGGAGCGAGCGATTAAATCGTTATCGAAAATTTCCTCGCTCTTTCTATTACATGCAATTGTTCAATCATCAAACTCATCATCGCAGTCAAATTACTTCAGAATTACACAAAATGGGGATAGATTATGGCAGTACAGATCTTCCCTACAATCCTTACTACAACTTCTGATGGACGTGAATAGGAAACACGTCTACTCTTGCAGGAGTCATATTAAACTGTTGGCGTTATTAGGGTGCCTGACTGTCATGTAAATCTAGAGGATAAAGACAATGGCGCTTATAACAGGTACATCAGGCAACGATGAACTAAACGGTACCTTGGGCAATGACATAATCAAGGGTCTTGCAGGTTCCGATATGATTTATGGTGATAACGGTGACGACGACATTACGGGCGGCCAAGGTGATGACACGCTAGAAGGCGGTAATGGTGCTGATGTTTTTCGCTATGCCACGGGTGACGGCAACGATATCATCACAGACTACGGTGAACCCAATAGTGGAAGCGATCGCCTGATCATCACTGATCCCAGCATGACCAGCGTAAACGTCATTGTGACAAACAACGGGGGAAAATTTCCTCCAGCGGATTTTCTGCTGACTTTTCACGGGGCTGTCGGTTCAATCCGTCTATACAGCCAGCTCTATGGCTATTACGGCATCGACCAGGTCACGTTTGGGGATGACGTAACCTGGGATGAAATTGTCCTACAAAATGCCTACTTGAGACAGGCCGCAACTGATGGGAATGATACGATTTACGGATTTAACACCAACGATACGCTTGCAGGTGGATTAGGAAATGATGTCCTTTATGGCGGCGATGGCGGCGATGTATACCT
>DATNPS010000488.1:0-9691 GCA_036703095.1 Crinalium sp.
TTTCTCTAGGCTACACCCTAACCCAATACTTCTTGTTAAAAACCCAGATTAGGGTAGGGAGGCGCGGCATTGCCGCGCCTCCCTACCCTAATCTGGGTTCTAGAACATTAACCGAGAGGTATGACGCCTTAACCTATGTCACTCGCGTCGTCATTCTGGAGATGTCCTTCCCAACGTTTGAGGGGCACGCAGTCA
Organism: Crinalium sp.; assembly: GCA_036703095.1. Classification (GTDB taxonomy): domain Bacteria; phylum Cyanobacteriota; class Cyanobacteriia; order Elainellales; family Elainellaceae; genus DATNPS01. Next base: position 196 of record DATNPS010000488.1, read on the forward strand.
ATCTCCAACTGGTCAAGGGCACGAGCTACTACAAAATCCACCAGGTCTTCAATGGTTTGAGGATGATGATACCAGGCGGGAATGGCAGGTACGATGCGGACGCCAGCTTCGGCTAAGGTGGTTAGATTCCGTAGATGAATCAGGCTAAATGGGGTTTCGCGCGGGACGATGACCAACTTGCGACCTTCTTTCAGTTGCACATCAGCGGCTCGCTCTAACAGGTCAGAACTGAGTCCTGCCGCTAACTTGGCAGCTGTGCTCATGCTACAAGGAATCACGACCATTCCCGCCGTTCGGAAGGAACCGCTGGCAATATTTGCGCCCACGTCGCCCCAGGGATGACAGCGCAATTTTCCTTGAATTTCAACGCCAGCCTGCTGTCGCCAAAATTGCTCCTGCTGCGACGCTTCCAGGGGCATTCGAATTGTTTGTTCAGCCTGCCAGACCATGTAGGTCGATTTAGAGGCCACCAGTTCAACCGAATAGTCTGCTTCCAGGAGAAACTTGAGCGCGCGTACAGCGTAGATCAACCCTGATGCTCCAGTGATACCGAGGATGAGGGGGAGGGATGGGGGAGAAGGCACAAAGGGAAAAGGGGTGTTGGGTGTTAGGTGTTGGGGAATGGAGACGTTGGGTAAGGGGAATACGTCACCGTATTTCCCTCAGGATCGCAAACAAATTAAAAACGAATTTTTAATTTTTGAAAGCGCGGCTCAGCCGCGCTTTCAAAAATTAAGTTTCGGGTTTTATTAAATCCACGATCCTTACCCAACATTACAGTTAGGTTGTGGTTAGTTAGAGTAACTTGTGCCTCCTGAAAGGACAGTTCTAGCTTTCAGAATCATCCTCTTCATATTCGTCCAGACGATGGCCATTGACTTGAGGGGAATCAACATCCATGGGCATGGGGTCGATATCGTCATCATCTGAGGCTTCGCTGCCACCGCCAACCGCAACCAGGTCGATTTGTTGACGATAATAGTCCACGCTCTTGACTTGAACTTCGACGCGATCGCCCAGACGATACTGCCGACGATTTTTCCGCCCGACTAGCTTTTGTTGGCGAGAGCGGTATTCATACCAGTCATCCTTCAGCGAACTGACGTGAACCAGCCCTTCCACCAGCAGTTCCTCAATCTCAACGAAGAAACCATAGGACTGAACGCCCGTAATCAGACCGTGGAAGACCTCCCCGGTGTGCTGCTGCATGAATTCTGCTTTCTTCAGCCCTTCCAGATCAGACTCGGCCTCCTGCGCCAGTTTCTCACGTTCGCTCAGGTAAACGGCGATCGAAGTGAGATGCTCTTCCAACTCGTTATGCACATCGGTTGGTAAGACGCTCCAATTGATTTGTCCGTGACAGGCACTGCTGTGCAAATCTACGCTTTCTTTAGAGCGAGTGGAACGGCGATCGCGTCCATGCTCAAACACGGCATGAAGTACCCGATGCACCAGCAGGTCAGGATAGCGCCGCAGGGGAGAGGCAAAGTGGGTATAGCCTTCATCCAGTGCCAAACCGAAATGGGTACCTGGTGTTGTGCTGTAAACCGCAGGCTTCAGCGTGGACAGCAGCAAATAAGTCAGCACTTTCTCTGCCTTGGAGTCTGCAAAGGCGAGCGTTAGACGCTGATAATCGCGAGAATGCACCGCATCTTCCTGTTCCAGATGGGAATCAATTCCCATGTTGCTGACCAGCTTCAACAATTCCTGCACGTCTGCCGGATCGGGCGTGCGGTGGACGCGGTACATTGCAGGTACGCCCAGTGCGATTAGATGAGACGCGACCAGTTGATTCGCCAGCAGCATTAGCTCGGTGACAATCGATCGAGCGGGCAGCAAGGATGAAACCACCATTGCGCCCAGTGCCCCTTCATCGTCATAGTCAAATTTGGTGGATAGAAATTTGGCTAAATCGGGGCTGGTTTCATCGGGGAAGATGCGCTCCGGTAGTTTCAATTCAAATGCACCGCGTTGCTGACGCTGCTCACGAATCGCCTGAGTCAGGTTAAAGAGCTGATCTAGCATCTCGAAGACGGGGCTAAAGACCTCTAGCTCTTCCGCAGACGGTAGCGGATAGGCTGAGGAGGCTGCCACATCTGGTTCGTCACGATGCAGAATCGCCTGAGCCTGCTGATAGTTGAGATGGTAGTCTACCTGGATGACGCTGGGCTGAATTTCAAACTCCTTGATCTGCCCATCGGCATCAACTGTAACCAGAACCGAGATAGCCAGCCGATCTTGCTCTGGCAACAGGGCACAGGTGCGATAAACCTGCTCTGGCAGCATGGGGATGACCACGTCGCCCAGGTGAATGGAGGTGCCGCGCTTTTGTGCTTCCAGGTCAAGCGGCGATCGATGAGGGATGTAGTAGGAAATGTCGGCGATGTGGATGCCTAAACACCACAGATCGTCCTCCAGTTCCTCTAGCGTAATCGCGTCGTCGATGGCTGGATACTGGGAGTGTTGAGGCCCGTCAAGGGTGATGGTTGGCAATTCACGTAGATCTAACCGCTTTTTAAGATCCGTTTTGCGGACTTTAGACGGCAGAGCTTTAGCGGCGTCCAGGATAGCGTCTGCGAATTGCCGGGGTAAATCATGTTTGCAGCAAACAATATCAATATCAGATGCTGTTTGAGCATCACTCCCTAGGATTTGAGCAACTCGTCCCAAGGGGGGCAACTGTCCCAGCGGATAGCGCATAATCTCAACATGCACCAATTTATCGACCGCTTCCTGGAGGCTGGTGCCATTCGCCTGAAGTTCCAACTCAAATAGCAGGCGATCGTCCAGAGGTACGGCTCGGTAGCTGTGGTCAGCTTGCTTCACACGCGCTAACACGGATGAATTGGCCCGCTCCAGAATGAGCCTGACTTCTCCCTCGGGGCTGCGGCGACGGCTCCCTTCCTTGGTGACTTTGACCAGAACGCGATCGCCATTCCAGGCTGTACTCAAATGGCTTTCTCGGATGTAGATATCTTCCGCGCCTTCTACATCTTGAATGGCGAAGCAAAAGCCTTTGCTAGAGCATCTTAATTTTCCTTCCACCACATCTTCTTCAAAGTTACGGCGGTATTTTCCTCGCTCTTTGATTAAGATGCCAATTTTTTCTAGAACATCTAGAACAATTTGTAATTTGTGAAGGCTTTCATCATCTTCACAATTCAGTTTTTTCTCCAACACTTTAGGGGCAACCAACTTATCATCGGGGAAGTTTGCCAGCAGCGTTGCAATTGAAAATTCCATGTAGCGATTGGTCCTTATTGAATTGAGTTGCTCTCGTCCTTTGCCAGCCACCTGGCAACATCATTCGCAGCAAACCGGAAAAACGGTTCCCTGATGTCAAGACCGGGTAGTCTGACTAACTTGTTTAGAGGAAAAAACAGGCGTGTTTCGACCCATACAAGCGATCGCCAGCTATCCCTCTAATCCCCTCTGGTGTCCTGCGTTCGAGAATGCAGATCGCGCCTGCACAATGTGTCCGTTCCGATGGTTTCTTAGCAAACTTAATTAGAACTCTAATCAAATTGGCGGCGATCGCATCATTAAATTCAACGGTTGCGGCAAGACGCTAACCTAGTCAGGCAACGACCTGTAACCTGCTCACTCCAACCCATTCAACAGCATCTCATGAATTGTCAATCCCAAACTTAAGAAATAGGGACGGACATATCGCTATCGAGTGATGAAGCAGAACCAGGTCAAAGCAGTAAACACCAAATGGGATTACCAATGTCCAAGTGCATAAACTTCAGCCATTTTTGCACTTTGTCCATTGTATTTATACTTTCCTAATTCGCGCAGAACTGTCAATTTTTGACGAAGAATTTTATGAATTAAGGGCCGCGAGCGAAAAATCAGCGATTTTCATTTTGAAATCAGTAATTCTCATTTCTTCCCCGATGGTGGGTTTAGCACGCCCGTCGAGCGTGCTAAACCCACCATCGTGACCATTTAACCTCACCGCAGGTGAGGTTAAATGGTCACGATGTGCATACTGAGACTTGCTGGGATGATTAACGGGAATTCAACGAAGGCGCAAAAACGTGCTCTGCGCGTCGCGCGGGTATGTTTTTGCGCCTTCAGCCGTGCGTCGTGCGACTGAAGGCGCTATCGATTCACACAGGATTACCGCTGTCCTGTCACAATAAAGGCCACTCGCTTGCCAATATTGGTCGCATGGTCTGCCATTCGTTCAAGATAGCGAATCGCCAATACTAATAAAATGATGGGTTCAATGGCTCCCTGCACATTACTTTGACCTGCGAGCAGGTTATAGAGGGTTTCATAATCAGAATCCACATCATCATCCTTGTCCTTAATATCTAATCCTGATTGAGCATCGAGATTAGATAGAGCCGCTAAACTCATGGCTAGCATGGCCCGACACCGATCGAGCATCGTTTGAACGGCATCCATGCAGGAATGAGCAGGGTAGGGAAACAGCTTAATGGCAATCTCGCCTAAGTCTTCAGCATAGTCGCCAATCCGCTCCAGGTCACGAATCAACTGCATCAGGGCGCTTAAGAGGCGTAAATCTTGAGTCACCGGAGCTTGAAGGGCCATCAAATTAATACAGTCAAGCTCAATTTGCCGATAGAACGTATCAATCTGCTTGTCTTGAGACACGATTTGCTCGGCTGCTTCTAAATCTCGCTCAAACAGAGCTTTACGGGCCAGAAAACAGGAATTTTCAACAAGAGCGCCCATGCGCAAAACATCCTGCTGCAACCGTCTTAGTTGTCGCTCAAACTGAATTCTGGTTGGCCTGGGTTCATCCAAAGGGGGTAACCTCGACTATATTAAGGTGCAAGACGTAAGGTGCAAGACGCGCTCAGAGCCCGAATTGATGAAACCGAGTGGAGGAAGCAAGCGTTCAGATGCATCCTTACTGTAACCGTAAACCCGGGGGTTTACATTTCTTCATCTCAGTATACTGATCTCTATCAAAGTCTACAGTCTTAATCGCAAACCGTCTTAATCGCAAACCGTTACGTGGCGATCGCCCTATTACCATGACCTGGTTACTCTCCCCTTGATGGCAATCAGCTTCAGAAGAAAAATTGCTTTTCTTTGTTACATCATGTGACAACCTGTTCCAGAATGAGGTAATTTAGCTGACATTGATGAACGTTAGCGTTACCTTGTATTCTTCTGGAAGCAAGCTACGCGAAGCTCATAGCCTTAAAAAAGGAGTTGTTCAAACATGGCTGCTTTATCAGATACCCAAATCTACATTGCTCTAGTGATTGCTCTACTGCCTGCTGTTCTAGCATTCCGTCTATCCACGGAACTTTATAAGTAGATAAGTAGATACCCGTCCGATCGCTTTACCGAGCGTTTGGATCGAAAACCTCTATTTAGGGGCTTTCGGGTACTCTCTAGGGGCACAATAGATGTAGAGAGTGTAACTCTCGACAAAGTGTTGCTATACCTACATTAGAGAGCTTAGGTTAAGGAGCAATTTCTTGATATTCAGGAGATGTTTTATCCTACTTGAGGTCAGGAAATCTTCCTCAACCTAAGCTCTCTATTAGTGTTGGGGTTGCGGCACAGGCAACTCTAGACGAATATAACTAAAGATTAAGCGCTCAGAGTGAGCCTTAACTCTAAATGATAGAACTCGATTTATTGCTATAGGCGTTATTATGAACGCGATTCAACCCTCCAGATCTCCCTTGCGCTCAGTTTCATCGCCTCCCAAGCAAAGGGTGGCTTCTCGTCGAGCTAAGCAACGACAGCTTAAACGGCGGCCAGACCGGGCGATCGCTTTTGAACTCAGCACTAAAGTCGTCATCAATGCGCTGTTGATTATTGCATCTGCATCGACGCTGATTAAACTGGTGCCCTATCACCGGGTTCAGCAGGCAAAGCTGAACGGTATTCGCAGTGAGGTAGCCCAAATCGAGAAGCGAGTTGATCAATTACGGGTGGACTTCAGCAATCAGTTCGATCCGCAACAAACGATGGAAAATATGCAGGAGCATAGCGGTCGGATTTATCCAAACCAACGACGAATTGTTTGGATGAATTCTGGTGATGCTGCTGGGGCGTCGTCTCAAAATCCTTAAGGTTGCAAACAAATTAAAACCAAATTTTTAATTTTTGAAAGCGCGGCTCTGCGGCGCTTTCAAAAATTAAGTTTCGGGTTTTATTAAATCCACAAGCCTTAGTGTCTGGTTAACGCGAACTTCCAAGAAAGAAGATGGGGCCACCCTCCTTTTCAACCTATTGATGAGTGTCCAAGGGGTGGGAGGGAAGCGTTTGCAGTGCGGAGTCTGAGGTCGAATTCATAGATCGTGCCCTTCAGGTTGTTTTTCAACAGCAATTCTCACGATGCAAATTGGTGATCGTGCAGGTTCGCTGCATGCAAGCTTGCACGATCACGAGCACGAAGGTGGATTTGGCGCGCCAAACCTACCTTCGGTTTCAAAATGAGAATTGCTAGTTTTTCAATATTTACCCGGATGTTTAGCGCTACGGAATACCCTTAGCCTAACGTTTAGGAATGATACTTGAGGGCTGAAATCACCTCATGTTTATCATTGGTTCCTGCCTATAGCGATACAGACTAGTTTGTGAAAGCGTTTATCCAGAAGGAGGACACTGTCACAAACTATCTTTTTTACAAAATAAAATGGGATTGTTGCGCTTCTCATCCACAATTGAGTGATGAGTTTTTCCCAGTTTGAATACTTAACTCTTGCCACATTAGGTTATGAAAACTAGGACTGCTATATTTTGTCTAGCCTGGTGAATGCGATCGCCCTAAGTAGACGATTCTGCAAATGCATTTGAGATGCCTCTTAAATCATGTCGATTCAAAAATTTCCTCTGACTACTATTCAAAAAATTCGGCAATATATCTCAAGTACATTAGACATAGCCGATTCTGATCCATCTGCACTATCAGCAGATTATGCCAGTGAGGATGAAGTACCTGAACCAGAGTCACTCGATGATCTGAGCGGCTTATTCACCTTTGGGGGAACCTCAGATTTAGACATTATGCCCAGCAGTCCGCGTGAACAATGGGTAATCAGCACGGTGAATCCGGGGGCAGCCCTGCTGAAGTTACCAGGGCTGCAACTCAAGTCAAACTATCGACTGGTCAGCTATTTATATCGTTCAGACGAAGGGCGTGTGGGCGTTATTTGGGCCGTGCCTGTGGACCTTAGCACGACAGCACAACTAGAAAAAGCTTTGAAGACTAGCAAAACAATCTCTCAAATTCCCAAACCCGATGGTGCACTCGGCAATTTTATGGATGCTATTGAGGGCGATCGCTCATCTGCCTCTTTTCTAGTCGCATCCATGTTGCGCCGGGAACTTCAAGAATTTGGGGCAACCGGAAAACGACGAAACTGGACACATCATCGTCTGATTGATGCTGTTCCTGCCAAGGTCAATTGGAAGTGGCGGGTAGAGCAGACCCCTGATTTGTCACCTAAGGTAAAACGATCGGCTGACGATCAGGCTATCGTAGAGTACTTTACCTGCCGGATTGTCGCACCTGTAGCGATCTACCGCCATGTCGATCAATATGCTCCGGGTCAATATAGACCTAACAGCATCGACCAGGCTGTGGCGATCGCTCATCGTTGACGTTGAAGCGTTTTGAATATATAGCAGCACTCACCCAGATAGATTAGGACGAGGTGCAGGGGTGGAACCCCCGGCTGGGGGCGAAGCCCCACTCCCCCTTCTCCTAACGTAACTGCGTAGCGCTATACGTGAATTCAATAGCGCCATTTCAGTCGCGCAACACGCGGCTGAAATGGCGCAAAAAGGTGTCCCGCGAGTCGCGCGGGACACCTTTTTGTGCGTTTGTCGAATTCACACCTGGTTAAGAACCCAAATTGAGCTTTTATGCCTGATAAATCTATTTTTTGGGAGGTTGAATAGACTGCATCAGTTGCTCTACGAAGTTAGTGTAGACGTCGCCTTCAGCAAAAGCTTTGCTGTCTAGAATCTTTTGGTGGAATCCAATCGTAGTGGGTAAGCCTGTAATGGCAAACTCTCGCAGGGCACGCTTCATGCGCCGGATGGCAGAAGGGCGATCGGGACCCCAAACAATCAGCTTGCCAATGAGAGAATCATAGTAAGGTGGAATCTCGTAGTCGGTATACACATGGGAGTCCATTCTCACGCCTGGCCCACCGGGGGGCAGGTAGCCGCTAATCCGCCCTGGATTTGGTCTGAAGTTATAGTCTGGATCTTCAGCATTGATCCGACACTCGATAGTGTGCCCTCGAAACTGGACCTGTTCTTGCGTCAGGCCCAACTTTTCCCCCTGAGCAATCCGAATCTGCTCGGCAATCAGGTCTAGCCCGGTAATCATTTCTGTGACGGGGTGTTCTACCTGAATCCGGGTGTTCATTTCCATGAAATAGAAGTCCCCAGATTGATTCAGCAGAAATTCGACGGTGCCTGCACCAACGTAGTTAATCGATTGCGCAACTCGCACCGCCGCAGATCCCATTTTTTCCCGGAGTTCTGGGCTGAGGGCCGGACTGGGGGCTTCCTCTAAGAGCTTTTGGTGTCGTCGCTGAATCGAACAATCCCGCTCACCCAGGTGAATCACATTACCGTAGCTGTCAGCCAGAATTTGAAACTCAATATGGCGTGGGCGTTCAATAAATTTTTCGAGATAGACACCAGGGTCGCCAAAGGCGGCTTCTGCCTCACCCTGAGCCGCTAAAAATGATTTCACCAGGTCAGCTTCCGAACGAACCAGACGCATTCCCCGACCGCCACCACCTGCCGTGGCTTTGATCATGACGGGGTAACCAATTTTTTGGGCGATCGCCAGTGCTTCTCGCTCATCCGTTAACAGCCCTTCACTACCCGGAACGGTGGGAACGCCAATTCGCTTCATGGTTTCCCGTGCCGTCGATTTGTCACCCATGGCCCGCATCGCCTCTGGAGAAGGCCCGATAAATGCAATTTGGTGATCGGCGCAGATTTCGGCAAATCGAGCGTTTTCAGCTAGAAACCCATAACCGGGGTGAATCGCCGTCGCGTTTCGGGTGAGAGCCGCTGCAATGATATTTGGAATATTGAGATAGCTTTTGCTACTCGGAGGTTCGCCAATGCAAACCGCTTCATCTGCGAGCTGAACATGCAGCGCGTGACGGTCAATGGTAGAGTGCACAGCAACTGTAGAGATTCCCATCTCTTCACAGGTGCGGAGAATGCGAAGGGCAATTTCCCCTCGGTTAGCAATCAAAATCTTATCGAAACGCATCTTCCAGGTTTCTGGTGAGGGTCAGGTCTGATGGCCTTTTCCGAGCCACCCTGAGAATTTATGCCTCAGCCATACTTCAAGAACATGATGGAGACGCGCAATTACTCAACGATTTACAGACAGGGAGCCGGAGTGCCATACCAACAGTTAATCCTATCACGAGGTGAGTCTCCATCGTGCCAATTCGATAGCGTCCCAGCAATTCTCATTTTGAAACGTATTGCGGGTTTTGAGCGCCCGACGGGCGCTCAA
>DATNPS010000497.1:0-3420 GCA_036703095.1 Crinalium sp.
ATAATAATCTCCTGCGTGCAAGTTTTGAGAGCATTGCGCTTTCTCAGTTACTTGAGGCGCTCCGCTGGTGGGTTATTACACACTCTTTCAAGGATGGCTACTTCTAAGCCCACCTCCCAAGTTCTCTGCACTCCCCGTTCACAAGCACCCACTGCTTGCAGTGGCACGTTTCCTCTCGTACTCGTCTGTAGGCTCCACAGGTTAGGGCACGCAGGAGATGATAAAATGCTACCGTTCACCAGACAAAGATTTCTGAGCTTCCAAAAATTGCCAATCTTAATATTTATCAAAATGTTGGAGGATGTTCGCCCATCTTGACCCATAGTCGTCGCACCCGTAGTAATTGAGGGCGATTCATTTTCAATACATCAACGGTAGCTCTACCTGTAGGAGTTAATCCAATAATTTCTATGGCTTCCTCATTCCACTCAAAATGATCAGCCCAGGATTGTTGCTGGGGATGAAATAGCGGTACCTCTGTTTGTGTTGTTGGATCGGTTGCAGTTTGACGAACTGCTTTATGGCGATTGCAGGAGGAACAGGCTAAACAAAGATTTTCAAAGATAGTCTCTCCACCTCTCGCCAATGGAACGATATGTTCAAATTCAAAAGTCGTCACAGTGAGGGATTCAGCCGTTCGGCAGTAGGCACAGCAATTAGCAAAATGAGAACGGATTTGGCGTTGCAACTCAACAGAGATATAAGCACTCACACTACGCTGAAACTCCGTAAAGCTGCTGTAAGGTATACCTGGCTCTGCTTTTAAGGATGTTCAGGTTGTCCACTTGTGTTAGAAGGCGATCAAGAGTTGAAGTGGCATCAGCTGATAGTTGCCCTTCAGCATTTTGAGTCAGTAGCTCACCGAGTTGAGTTTGTTCAGCTGAAGCAAGCTGGCTGTTAGCTAATGCCTGCAATTCTTCCAGGCTCAACCCTATTAAAAGCTCCTCATCGGATGCAGCAGAATTGGCAAGGCGATGATAGGTTTCCAGATCGAGCAGAACTCCGACTCGCTCTCCCTGTTGATTGGTTATGTACTGCACGGCTTCAGACATGACTTCCTTTGTTCAGGCTTAGACTAATTTTAACGGGGCTTGAGGCGATCGCCGCCACTTCATACGCTTTCGACCTGGCGCTCATTAGAATTACCTCCTGAGTTGAGCGATAAATTTAAGTTTTGGAAGTTCTAAATTATCCCCAGGGTTGAGAGTTGTAGCCGTTTTGCAATTGCTGGATCAGTCGCGGAATAAACTGCCTCATTGGGAATTAGCAGTTGTGCCCAATCTTGCGATCGCACCACCTGATACTGGTGCTGAACAAAGTCAGAAATATCTTCAATGTCAACAATCCAGTCACGGGCGTATTTTGCAAGCACATCCCCGCGTAACCCTAACTGAATGGCGCGCCGTTCCAACTTAGCACCCGACGGATCATGATCCGGGTCCCATTGCAAGCGAACGGAAGACTGGGCAACAGCTTGTCGCCACTCTACTTCATTGGTGTAGACCTCTGGAACGAAGCTGGAATGAACAGCGGTTGCCAGGATCGTGTCAAATGCCGATCGCTTGATCCGAATCGCCAACGTCACTTCCTGTCCGGCTTTTGTGCCCCAACCCGAACGGTACATCATCCACAGGAAGTTGGGCTTGATCCAACTCATGCGACTGAAGCTAAATTCTCCACCAAAGTAACCGTTTTCCACTACAAAGTGGGCGATCGCAGGACGATACGCCTGATAGACCAAAACCGAATCTTCGTCGTATTGCGCGACAATATGCCGTCCGGTTTGGGGCAGTTGAGCGGTCTGGGTTAGGTAGGAGGTCGTTAATAGCTTCATATCATGGGTTGGGAAAGAAGTAGGGTAGGAAAGCCTACCCTACAGTTTTAGTGTCGAGTAGTGGGCATCAGCCACATCCCCGGTCGCTCTAGCCAGTTTTTCACTAGCGGTTCTGGAAGACGATTCAGCAGCTTGAGCATATCCCAGGTGTTGACCTTCATCGCTTTGGCTAACTCTTCTCGCACGCGATCAGTGCTCACCGTTGCCATCAGGTCAGGTAATTCTGGGTTATGCAAAGCTTCCTCCAAATCCGGAGCTAAGCGAAAGCCCAATTTGACGGCAAAACGCACGGCTCTCAGTGCCCGGAGCGGATCATCTGCAAGTGTCACCATTGGTGGCAACGGTGTTCTTAATACCCGTGCTGCTAAGTCAGTCTGTCCGTTAAACAGGTCAATCAGTTCTCCCGTTTCGGCCTTTGCCAGAGCATTCACCGTGAAGTCTCGCCGCTGCAAGTCATCTTCCAGAGTTCCTGGAACAACCACTGGCTTGCGCGTTCCCGGTACGTAATTCAACTCCCGTCGTGCCAACACAAAGTCAGCCACTAATGTCTGGTGAGGAGCCGGGCATTTGGCACGAATCGTCAAGCAATCCTCCGTTTCCAGAAAGATTCTGAACCCCGCCTCCAGCATCCAGTCCTTCATGAACTGAAATGCCTCATGGATCGTCTTTTCCTGTGCCTCTGCGGACGTGAGAACAAACGAGAAATCAGCATCTTTGCTCTGAATGCCGAGCAGTTCATCACGAACTTTGCCACCGACTTCAAAGATTTGTGGCATGGGTCTTCACCTCCTCACCAATGTCATAGGTTGGAAGGGGACTACCTACCTTCAAGAGATGTGGCAGTCCCAACTTCCTACTTATCTGCCCGCACAGGTAGCGGTGTGTCCAGAATCTCCATCAGCAGTTCCAGACGAGAAGGACGGGTCAGCAGCGGGACAAGGTTCGGCAAGCTGTAGTAGTCTCCCGCAAAGGTAAAGGTTTCTACAGGTGCCTGCTGTCCCTTTAGTTGGCTCTCCAGCCAGTTGCAGTAACCACCCACACGGACAATCACTACATTGGGCATCACTGCTAACTCCCGGCAATAGGTCTTGTAAACCTCACCGAAGTAAGGAGCCGCATTCTCACCTTCGTCTGTGACGATGATGATCTGATCTACGATTTGCCGCTTTTTCCGCATCGCTTCCAAAGGAGCACCGATACTCGTACCACCCCCAGCTTTAATGTGCTGGAATGCTCGCTCCCAGTCGGTTAACTCCTTGCCCTGTGCGGTGACAGGATAAGGAATATTGTCGAAGGCATAGACAAACAGGTCTGCCTGGGTAATGCCAGAGATCAGGGCAGCCAGCCGCTTACCGATCTCGATCGCATTCTCCATCGAACCCGACTTGTCCACAAACAAAGCTGTGGGACGGGTAATCACACCACGCCGCTTCACTTGCTCATTCGTTACCTTCTCCAACCGGGCAAGAGTATCGTCATCGAGATCCGCTGCATCGGCTGCAACCTGTGCTTTGAATGCCGCAACCCGCGCACTCTTCGATGCCTCGTCCAGCTTGCCATCAATCAACGCCTTCACCTCTGGGTGA
>DATNPS010000499.1:0-7034 GCA_036703095.1 Crinalium sp.
ATCGCTGCTTGAGCAGGCGGAAAATTTACAGACGCAATCCGCCAGCTTCCGGTTGACATAGATCGAGTGACGATTTGGGGCATCGGCGACGATTCATTCGGGCGTCGATCGGAGTACGGGTTTAGCTGGGAATTAATGCGAAAATCACTCGACCAGTTTTTAGATTGATATAAAATTTTGCCATCCTGACTCAATACCAGTAGTGCGATCGAAGTATCGGCATCGGTTCCTAATTCAGCAGGTAAGGCCGCTTCAAACGCTTGCCATCGTCCCTGAATGCGGGGTCTTGTCGCCCGAATCACCTGACTCTCTAACTTGGCATCCAGTCGCTTGACGATCGCCACGTAAATTAATCGCGATGCCGCAATGCCGAAGCCGACCAGAGCACTCCCCGCCAAGGCAGCAGACAATAAGGCAATGCGCAATCGAAAGGAACGACGATTCACAGGCTTGGGGATCGGGAGGAACACTATTAATGATTGGAGTCAGGCTTGTGAAAACGATAGCCAACTCCGCGCACACTTTCAATCCAGCTACTGTCACTGGTAATGTCTATCTTTTTGCGGATGCGTTGAATGCACACATCGACAACATTCGTATTGGGATTAAAATCATAGCCCCAAACATGCTCCAGAATTTGCGTTCGTGTAAACACGCGTCCGGGAGAACGCATTAGATATTCCAGCAGGTTAAATTCACGGGTGGTCAGTTCGACAGACTGTTGATTGCACATGACTTCACGAGTGATGCGATCGAGTTTGAGTGGCCCAACGACGAGACTATTTTGGCGATCGCCCAGACAGCGGCGCACCACAGCATGAATTCGCGCTACTAATTCTTCCACAAAAAAGGGTTTGGCGATATAGTCATCGGCTCCCAGATTTAGCCCTTCCAGGCGATCGTCCAACTCATTGCGAGCGGTTAACAGAATCACAGGCGTATTGCGTCCCGATCGTCGCAGATGCTTGAGGATAAACAGACCGTCTTTTCCCGGAACCATGATATCCAGCACGATCACGTCATATTCTTGATTCATAGCGCGACTGTATCCATCGTTACCGTTATCACAATAGTCAATCGTAAAACCCTGCTCTTTCAAGCCGACTTGAACGAAACTGGCAATTTTGGATTCATCCTCAACAAACAGAACGTGCATACAGATCACAAACCCGAATGATCGGGAAACGTGCGCATCTCTCCTATCATTTGGGTTTTGTCCATTGATGCCAACCCCCTTAGGAAAAATTACAAAATTGTAATCTTGCTGTGCGATCGCATTCATGGAGAACTGTTTTAATCAAAGATAAAGATGTTTACAAAATGTTTACATTCTTCAAGCGATCGCGCTCGTCTAACGTCGTTTTATCACCAGGTGCAAGCAGCCATGAAACCTCATTCACTGATCACACTCAGTCGGCTTGGGCTGATGGGGCTGTTGCTCTTTCCAGCCGGGTGCAGTCTCGTTCCGCCCGGAGATGCCCAAACGCAGCAGCAGTCTAGTCAAGGTCAAGCAGGTCGCCCGATTGCCGTTGATGTTGCCGTCGCCCGTGAAGCACCGTTGAAAGACGCCCAGGAATATACCGGAACGACTCGCCCCTATCGGGAAGTATCAGTGCGATCGCAGGTGGAAGGGCAGGTGTTGGATATCGCGGTGGATGTAGGCGATCCGGTGCGACGCGGACAGGTGTTAGCCAAACTGGATGATTCGCTGCTCACCTCCGCTGTCGTGGAAGCGGATGCTGAGGTGGCCGCGCGCCAGTCTGAAGTGGCCAGTCTGCAAGCGGAAGTAGATGAGGCTCAAACGCAGGTCAGACAAGCGCAGTTGGAACTTCAGCAGGCCCAGTCTGATGCAGCACGATTAGGCGAATTGTTTCAGTCGGGGGCGATCGCCGAACAGGAGTATGAACTGGCCCGAACGACGGCAGCAACTGCTGACCAAGCGGTGCGATCGGCCCAGCAGCAGGTGCGAAATCGTCAACGCGCAGTGGATGCAGCGCAGCGACGCGTCGCGTCTCAAAATGCCCTGGTGGCTCAAGCGCAGCGACGACGTTCCTACACAAATTTGACAGCGTCTGCAAATGGGTCTGTGTTGCGACGAGTGTTGGAACCGGGAGATTTAGCCCAGGCAGGCAGTGAGATCCTGAGATTGGGCGATCTGAGCCAGATCAACGTACAGGTGCAGATTTCAGAACGGGAATTAGGCCGCCTCCAGCTTGGACAATCAGCCCAGGTGCGGTTAGATGCGTTTCCCAATCAAACGTTTCAGGGGCGAGTGACCGAAATCTCTCCAGCGGCAGATCCCACGGCTCGCTTGATTCCGGTGGAAGTCACCATTCCCAATCCAGAAGGGCGAATTGGTAGCGGATTGCTGGCTCGCGTTAGTTTTGACACCCAAACGGTACAGCAGGTTGTTGTGCCTGAAACAGCGGTGCAAATTGCTTCTGAGAATCAGCCAGAGAGCGAATCCCAATCCACAGATGCCAACAATCAGCCGAAAACCGCCACCCTGTTTGTGGTGAATCAAACTGGCGATCGCACTACCGTCAAAGCCCGAACGGTAAGATTGGGCGATCGAGCGGATAGTCAAGTGGCGATCGCATCGGGATTAGAACCTGGAGAACGATTTGTTGTTCGCAGTAGCGGTTCTTTAACCGATGGTGCGCCTGTGCGTCTCAGCTTCATTTCAGAAACTCAGCCTAGCGAATAAATCGGCTACTACTCCGACCCTATAGATGCACTCTGTCCGTTCTCCACATTTACCATGCAGACTTCTCAACCGTCCGGCTTTAGTATTAGCGGCATCGCCATTCGCCAGCATATTGGGACATTAATGCTGACGCTGGCCGTCATTGTTGTCGGCGTCTTTTTTCTGTTCAACCTCCAGGTCGATTTGCTGCCCTCCATTACCTATCCGCGCATTGGGGTGCGGGTTGACTCTCCCGGCATTTCACCCGAAGTCGCTATAGATGAAGTCACCCGACCTCTAGAGGAAGCGCTATCGGCAACTGAAGGCGTTGTTCAGGTCTATTCCCAAACGCGGGAAGGGCAGGTCAGTGTTGACCTTTACTTTCAACCGGGAGGCAATATTGACCAGGCGTTAAACGATGCGACAGCCGCCTTTAACCGCGCCCGTTCTCAGCTTCCCGACACGATTGAAGAACCCCGCATCTTCAAAGTTGATCCGTCGCAGTTGCCCGTGTATGAGCTGGCGATCGCCTCTCAATCTCTGGAATCGGTTGATCTGCGAGTTTTTGCCGACGAAGAACTGGCCCGCGAACTGGGTGTAATTGAAGGGGTTGCGGCGGTTGATGTGTCGGGCGGACTTCCCGAAGAAGTGCGAGTGATGGTTGATTTGAATCGGCTGCAATCTCTTGGCGTTGGCTTAAACGATGTGCTGACAGAATTAGAGGAAACCAATCAGGATGTGTCGGGTGGGCGAATATTGGGCGATCGCCAGGAATCCCTTACTAGAGCCGTTGGGCGCTTTCAAAATGCGGAGGAATTGCGCAATCTGTCGTTTCAAGTAGAGGATAGCAGCGCAACAGACGCCAGCGAGACGGACGCGACTGTTTCAACCACACCGACTCGTCGGGTTTATCTGCGAGACTTCGCCGAGGTGATTGACGGCACAGAACAACAGCGAATTTTTGTCTCACTCAACAAACAGCCTGCTGTTAAAGTCAGCATTCAAAAACAGCCGGATGCAAACACAATCCAAGTTGTAGACGGTGTAAAACGACGGATTGAAGAATTGCGTCAGTCGGGAGTAATTCCTGAAGATATGGAGTTAATCGCAACGCTGGATGAATCTGTGTTCATTCAAAACGCAATTTCTAACGTGACCAGTTCTGGTTTAATCGGTGCAGGGCTGGCGGGACTGGCAGTTTTGCTGTTTCTCGGTTCTCTCCGCCAAACGCTGATTATTGTTCTTGCGATTCCACTGGCGACACTCGCAGCCATCATTCTCATGAAGCTATTTGGCCTGTCTCTAAACGTCTTTAGTTTGGGCGGATTAGCGCTGGGTGTCGGGATTGTGGTTGACAACTCGATCGTGATGCTAGAGACGATCGCAGAAGATGCGGGGATGACACCCGGTAAAGATTCGCGTACTCGTTTGAACTTGCGCCAACTGATCGGTCAAGCGGTTCGCAGCGGTCAATCCGTTGAATCTGCGTTAGTCGCTTCTACTGCAACAAATGTAGTAGCGGTCTTGCCATTCTTGCTCATCGGTGGCTTCATTGCACTGTTATTTAATGAGTTGATTCTAACGATTACGTTTGCTGTGGCCGCTTCAATTTTGGTGGCGGTTACGGTCGTGCCGATGCTGGCCTCGCGGTTGCTGGCGATTCGTCAAACCAGCGGCATTGGGCGATTTTGGCTACTACGAGCGTTTAACCAACGATTTGAAGCATCCACACGAGGATATACGAATCTTCTGGAACGTATTTTGCGACGACGGGTGTTAGCCATTGTGCTGACCTTTCTATTGCTGGGTGGCAGCAGTGTCTTGATGATGGGCAACATTCCCCAAGAAATTTTGCCGCGCATCAATACGGGACAGGCCAATCTCAGAGCACAATTCCCTCCCGGAACGCCTCTGGATACCAGCCGCAAGGTGATGAATGCCGTGGATGATATTCTGCTGAAACAGCCTGAAACCGAGTATGTGTTCAGTACGATTGGGGGTTCCCTCTTTGGCAACAGCACCAGTGAAAACGCATTGCGCAGCAGCAGCACAATTACGCTGAAGTCCGGAACAGATGTAGAAGCATATATCGCCAGAGTAACTCAGGAATTTAATCGGCTGAATCTGGTCGATATTCGACTGCGGATGAGTCCGGGTGAAGTGCGGGGTCTGATTCTAAATAACTCCCCGGTGCGATCGGATGTGGATATCGTGCTCCAGGGAGAAGATACGCAACTGCTAGAACAGACTGGACAGCAGGTGCTCCGGGCATTGGAACAACAGGCAACTCTGGCTAGTTTTCGTCCGGATGCCGATCGCCGTCAGCCTGAAATTCAAATTCGGCTCGATCGCGAACGCGCTGCTGACCTGGATCTCAACATTCAAGATGTGGGGGATGTGCTGCGAACGGCGATCGAAGGTTCCGTGCCAACCCAAATTCAGCGGGGCAACCGTTTGGTAGATGTACGGGTTGAGTTTGACGAAGATTCGGTTCGTCAGCCTTCTCAACTCGGAGCCTTACCGCTGTTTACAGAAGATAATCAACTGGTACGACTGGGCGATGTTGCTCGCATTGAGGAAGGGCAGGCTCCCGGTGAAATTCAGCGAATTAACCAGCGTCAGGTTTTCCTGATTGCCGGAACGCTGAATGAAGGAGCCAGTTTAGGCAATGCATTGACTGAAGTCGATCGCATTGTCCAGGGTATCGAACTGCCCGATGGCATCAGTCGTCTTCCCAGTGCCGCCGCCCAAAGCAATCGCGATATTCAATCTGCTCTGCCGCTCCTGGGCGGGTTAGCAGCCTTTCTGGTGTTTGTCGTAATGGCGGTGCAGTACAATTCGCTCGTCGATCCGCTCGTGATCATGTTCACCCTGCCCTTAGCCTTAGCGGGTGGCATCTGGGGCTTGTTCCTGACTCAAACGGCGATCGGGGCTACGGTAATTGTGGGTGCGGTGCTGCTGGTCGGCATTGTGGTGAACAACGCCATCATCATGGTAGAACTGGCCAACCAGATTCGCGAACGCGATGGAGTCGATCGCCGCATTGCCATTCTGCAAGCCGCGCCGCAGCGCTTACGCCCTGTTTTGATGACCACCATCACCACCGTTGTGGGAATGTTTCCACTGGCGTTGGGCATGGGTCAGGGTGGTGAGTTTCTGCAACCGCTGGGAATAGTCGTATTCTCAGGACTGGCACTGGCTACCGTGTTGACCCTGTTTATCATTCCATGCTTCTACCTGGTTCTGCACGATTTGTTTGGCCGATTTTCGGGTGGTCAATCCTCTCGTACCGCTCCCCCCGTGCCAGAAGAAGCATTGGAATTAACCTCTCAATCAAGAGAAGACGAGAAACGTAGTAAACCTGTCAGAAGATAGCCATGCGTAAATTACTCAATATTGCGTTCGTTACCTTTTTGCTTATCGTCAGTTGGGCTGTCTTCCAAAGCAACGATAGCCGATTAGCCGCCGCAGATTATGGCGATCGCCTCTTCCTCTCCCACCAGCACGACCGACCGATCGCCTCTGCTGCCGTAGAGCAAGCACCTGCACGTCCCGTCGAAACCCAGCGTGTCACCTACGGCACTGTTGACGGCAAACCCATTACCGGATACCTGGCTCGTCCTGCCGATGCCACCGAACCGCTACCGGGACTAATCGTCATTCACGAATTTTGGGGCTTAAATGAAAACATTGAAGCGATGACGCAACGACTTGCAGGCGAAGGCTACACAGCATTAGCCGTCGATCTGTTTGGTCAGGTTGCCGATACACCTGAAGCCGCTAGAGCGCAGGTACAAGCCGTTTCGCAAACACCGCAACTGCTCCAGGAAAACCTGCGACAAGCTTACCAATATCTAGAAACCGAACAGCAGGCTACTCAGATCGGCAGCATTGGCTGGTGTTTCGGCGGCAGTTGGTCATTACAAACCGCACTGCTGTTTCCTGACCAGCTTAATGCCACGGTGATTTACTATGGCAGTCAGCTCGTCACCGATCCAGCACAGCTGCGATCGCTGGAAGTTCCCATCCTGGGGCTATTTGGTGCATTAGACACTAATCCATCTGTAAAAAAAGTCCGCGAGTTTGAATCTGCTCTCAAATCTCTCGGCAAATCCGTTGAGGTTCACATTTACGACGGTGCAAACCACGCCTTCGCCAATCCTTCAGGAACTCGCTATAACGCCGAAGCGGCAGAGGATGCCTGGAGACGAGCGATCGCTTTTCTCAACGAACATTTGAAATAAGTAGATGGCCGTAATTAAAAACCGGGGGAGCGCCCCGGAGGGGCGCTCCCCCGGTTTTTATAACGTTATTTAATTCTGGCTACCTACTTAGTAGATCTCTTGCA
>DATNPS010000024.1:0-42071 GCA_036703095.1 Crinalium sp.
AAGCCCCCAGCAGCGCACAAACACCCGGATAGTAGACAAAGTTGTAGCGAGGAACAACGGTAATGTCCTTATTCAGGATATAAACGATCGCAAAAAACTGCGCCAAAACGCACAGAGTAAACGCACTCAGCAGGACAACCGCTGGCTGGACAGACGGATTACGCCACAGGGATTTCCAGCCCCGGATGGCTTGCCACGTTAACCAAATGCTGAACACCAGCATGATCAGAATCGCGGGAATGGCGATCGCCAACGGTTGATCTTCTACAGGCAGTGCAATCACCATCAGCACCCAACCCGTAAGCGTTTGATAAATTGGCGCGATGTGGGTTGTCCAGTCTGGATCGTGGGGAATCAGCCAATCGGTTTCGGGACGGCTAAAGTGACCGATGACCGTAGGGAGCCAGGGTAGGTAGCTTAGGACGATGGTGGCGATCGCTCCTCCCATCGCCAGCCAATACCGAAGCTGAATTCGGCGTCGCTGCCACATCATCCAGATGCCCAGCGCAACGAGTTGAGCAACCAGAGCTAGGATGCAGAAATAGTGGACGTAAAGGCTGAGGATGTTGACGACCGACCAGCCAATCCAGATCGCCGGACGCAGTTGTCTCTGGGACTGGATATCCTGCTGAATCTGCACGAGTCCTACTAAGGCTAGGGTGATCAGCAGCATGGGCAGCGTATAGTGCCGCGCTTCCTGGGAGAGATAAACGGCAAAGGGAGAAACGGCCATCAGCGCGGCTCCCATTAATCCAGCCGCAGGTGAGATGGCGATTCGGTTCAGGACGTAAAGAGTGGCGATCGCCCCCACGCCCATCAACGCTGGAAATGCCCGGAGTGCCCAAATCCAGTGATTCGCATCGGGATGAAGCCAGGTCATCCACCTATGCATCAAACAGAAAAATAGCGGAGGATGAACCGATTCTGTAGCTACCGTTTGAGCAATTTGGGAACAACTGACCCCAGGTTGAACGCTAAAGAATTGGTGGAGGTCTGCGATTGCAAACAGCGATTGTACAGGCACATTAGCATAGCGACGTCCCATACTAAAAATGGCCGTTAGCACTTCATCCATCCACAGCGGCTTGGCATCCAGCATCCAAAACCGCAGCGCGGCTCCCACGAGCAAAATAGCGATTAGCCCAATGAGATGAGGACTGACCCATTTGGGTATCGTGAATTGAGGCGATTGCACTTCAGGTCGCACAACGGCTTGATAAGAGTGTGGTGGAATTAGCTGATACGGTAGTCAATTGTAGGGGGTAGTGATTCAAGCTGATGATATAGCGAGCTATGAATGTCAAAACTGATGAAAGTATTCTAAAGCTGGTGTCTGCCGCAATCCGCCGTAAAAGCATGGACTACGATTCGTGGCAGTACACCAAATTTTGGGGTGATCTTGAACCCCAAACACAGCAGCTACTGAGCGACAGGTGTATTTTTGAAGCGGGTGAACTTCCAATTCTAGTAGTAATGGTTGATCCAGAAAACTGGTCAGTATTTTCATCACGCTTTATTCATTACAGTTACGAAGGTATCAAGTCTAAAATTTCAATTCGAGAGATCGAAGAATTACATTTCGGTAATTTCAGAGGGTATTCAAAATCAGTCGATCTTATGAGTATTCGGATGAAAGATGAAGCGGTACACAGTGTAATTTATGAGGTTGGCAAACCATCTATGGGAGCAATATATGCCGCACAAACTCTACAACAAGTTTGTACCAAAGGCTGCTAATTGAGATGGAGTGGACAGAACAAAGCGCCCCTAAATATATCGCACTTGATTCTGCATTTCGTCTGAAGTGACGTGATTGAGAATAACGAGCAATCGCTGGGCAATCTCTTGAGGAGGGCGACGAACAGCAAAGATCACACCGTAGTGCATCTGGCCTGACTCAAAGTAACGTTGTACAAGTTCCTCAAAGTCAGTTCTATTATGAGTAACTAGAGTTCTTGCCTGACTGACAGCGTAAGCAAGTTGTTCTGCATCCGTTGTGCGAAGCTGGTTTGCATCGCGTGCAGTAATGACATCGAAACCTCTGGCTCGAAGTAAGTCAGCTATCAGAACGTTGACGTCTTCATCTAAGTACAAGCCAATGAATAAACTGCTCACAGATTTCTAACCAGTGGATCAATCAATTCATCAGGAATGCGGTTTTGCTCAATGTACTGATTAATTTCCTCTTGGTGGTCGCTGTAATAGGTCAATGCTCCAAAAACCTGTCCTAATGTCAGATGAGGCATTCCTTTGGGAATTTCTTCTGGTGCAACCCCCATCCGCCAAGTTTCAACAATGGCTCTGACAGGTGTACGGGTTCCTCGGATGATGGGTTCTCCGTTTAGAATCGCACTATCTCGCACAACATAAAGATAGTCTGTCGCTTGAACCATGTTCACCTCTCAAACTGCTTATCTTCGCATTGTATCGTTTGCATCAATAATCTTTGCTACGCAAGGTATCAAGACCAGTTCGAGTTTGAGAGATGCTGAAGACTAATTCAGATGTACTGGTGCAAAATAGAACAATAGCATCATTCGCTATAATCCTCAAAACACGGCACTGATCATGTCAACTTCGGATCTGCAAACGAATCAGGTTTCGGCAACCGATCGCCCTTCCCAGCAAGAAAGCCAATCATCGCGTGGCGGTGGCGATCCGACATCTACCCTATCCGAAGCGCTGCAGCGATTGCGCTATAGCCTGCGTCCGGGACAGCGACGAATGGCAAACTGGCGTGGAGGGCCGCTGGCGGTGTCAGCTGTGCCCGGTTCTGGCAAATCGACGGGGATGGCGATCGCCGCTGCAATTCATCTGGCAGAACGATATCAGAAAGCGATCGCTCAGCAAATATTGCCTACCGATCAGTTGATTCTCGTCACCTTTACGCGATCGGCAGCAGCTAATCTAAAAGCCAAGATTCGTTCGTATCTCAAAGAACTGTCTTTGCCATCTACCGGATTCTCGGTGTACACGCTGCACGGACTGGCGTTGAATATTGCCGTGCGTCATCCAGAGTTGTCTGGACTGAGCCTGGATCGCATGACTCTGGTTTCTCCCAATCAGAGCAATCGGCTGATTCGCACCTGCGTTGAGCAATGGATTTCGGCAAATCCTCAACTCTATCAACGGCTGATTGAAGGACGGCAGTTTGACGGTGAAGAAACCGAGCGACTGCGGCGTCAGTCGGTATTGCGAACGGAGGTCTTGCCCGAACTGACCTATAGCGTGGTTCATGAAGCCAAAAGTTCTGGCTTGCTGCCCGCTGATTTGTTTGCGTTAAGCCAGAATATGGTGTTACACCAGGCTGGCGAACCGGATGAGTATGATGTGCTGGCGATCGCCGCAGGTCTCTACGATCGCTATCAAACGCTTTTACAGCAGCGGGGCTTTATTGACTACGACGATATGATTCTGGCGGCTCTGCGGGTATTGCAGTATGAGAGTGTCCGGCAATTATGGCAAGAGCAGGTCTTCGCGGTGTTTGAAGATGAAGCGCAAGACTCTTCACCGCTGCAAACTCGATTGCTGGAGATTCTGGCGGCGAGTCCCAATCCCGCCACTCCGTCACTGAATTTAATCCGAGTGGGCGATCCAAACCAGGCGATCAATTCTACCTTTACACCCGCCGATCCGGTCTTTTTCCGGCGGTTTTGTGAAGAGTGCCAGGAGCACGAGCAACTGGCTGAAATGGATCAGGCAGGCCGCAGTACGCAGGTGATCATTGAAGCGGCCAACTTTATGGTGAATTGGGTCAATCAGCGTTATGGCAATATGGCCACAAGCAATCGGCCTGTTGATGATGGGTTGTTTTCCGAAGTGGCTTCTCCCCTCACTGCGCTAGAAAAGCCGTTCCGAGTGCAGTTCATTCAACCTGTCGCCACTGACGATCCTCAAGTTGATGCCAATCCGCTACCAGAGGGGCGAGGATTAGAAATTCGCTTTCCACCGGATGTGGTGCAAACGGTGGAGATAATTGGACAGCGGGTAGCCGATTTGGTTCGGCGCTATCCCGATGGTCGCATGGCGGTATTGGTGCGCGAAAACAAGCAGGGGCGATTCATTGCCGATTTATTGCAAAATCCCTCGCAACACGGAATCGGGGTCGATCTCAGTGAGTTAGGAATAGAGGTGTATGATGTGGGGCAGCGCGATCGCCACTCTCATATTCCCGCTGAAATGCTGACTCTGCTTCAGTTTCTCGATCGCCCCCATTCGCCTGATAATCTCAAAGCGGCGTTGAAGGTACTGGTCGATCGCCACCTGATTCCCACTCAGGATTTAAACCTGCTAACCAGCCTGCCCGAACAATTTCTCTACCCCGGTCCGCTTGACGCTCCCCAGCCCGAACCCGTAATGCGCGCACGACGCTATTGCGCAGGGTTGCTGCGAGCGCGAGTCGAATTGCCTCACTATCAGCTCATTCCATTTCTGGCTCTGACCTTGCAGTACGACCAGACCGAACTGGCGACGGCAGACAAACTCACTGCCCGTATCGCCCAACAAACGGAAGCTAATCAATCCATGTCTACCGTCCTGGATGTCTTGAGTGAGATCGTTCGATCGGAGCGGTTTGAGCCTGTTGAGGTTGACAACAACGAGGCCCGCTATACGCGCAGCGGTCAGCTCACCATCATCACGATGCATAAAGCCAAAGGACTGGATTGGGATTTTGTCTTCATCCCATTTCTGCATGAGCAATTGATTCCTGGTCGTCCCTGGATTCCCCCACAAGCGCAATTTCTGGGCGATTTTAGTTTGGCTGAAGTGGCCAGAGCGCAAATCCGCTCTCATATTCACCAGGAAAGCGCGATACCGGGTGTGGCACTGGCCTGGGAACGGGCGAATTATCTGAAGCTGTCGGAAGAGTTTCGGTTGCTCTATGTGGCGATGACTCGCGCTAAACGGCTGCTGTGGATGTCCGCCGAGCAAAAGGCTCCCTTTACCTGGAATAAGCCAGAAAATCTGGAAGAGAAACCCGTCTGTCCAGTATTACCTGCGCTGGTGCATCGCTTCCCACAATCCATCCGGTAACACCGCCGGAACGGCGGTACTTCTCGGTTGATGCTTTAAAGCCGAAATTAGGGTTGCGGGAAGCAGCAACGCTGCTTCCCGCAACCCTAATTTCGGTTTTTGATCAAAACGTATTCCTACGCTAGTGCGTTCGCACCACCAACCACCTCAAGAATTTCTTGAGTAATGGCGGCCTGACGGGCCTTGTTGTAAGAGAGCGTCAGTTTACCGATCAGATCTTTAGCGTTGTCGCTAGCGTTGTTCATTGCGGTCATCCGAGCAGCGAGTTCGCTTGCCGCAGATTCTTGTAGTGCGCGCAAAAGCTGGTTGTTCAAATACAGAGGCAACAGCGCATCCAGGATTTGAACGGGGTCTTGTTCAAAAATCATGTCTTGTGGCAATGATGTTTGAACATTAGCGCTCACCTTTTGCCGTTCTACTTCAAAGTTACCGCCACGAGTAGTCAACCGGAAGATTTCATCATCCGATGCTTCTAACCCTTGAGGGTCAAGTGGTAAGAGTGTTTGAACTACAGGGCGCGAGCTAACCAGAGACACAAACTTGGTGTAAATCAGCTCTACCCGATCGACGGATTCTGACAAGAACAATGAGAGCAATTCATCCGCAATTTTGGATGCTTCTGATGCTGTAGGAATTTGTTCTAATCCAGAGAAAGTCGCGGTAATAGGCTGCTCGCGACGCTGAAAGTACTGAATGGCTTTCCGGCCAACCAGCACCATTTTGTAATCCAAGCCTTCTGCTTTCAGCTCTTTGGCCCGGATCTCAGCGCGACGGATAATGTTGCTGTTGTAACCACCGCAAAGGCCGCGATCGCCCGAAATCACCAGAATCCCAACCGTCTTCACCTCCCGCTTTCTCAGCAGGGGGAGATCAGCATCTTCAAACCGCAGACGAGCCTGCAAGCCGTAGAGCACTTGAGCCAAACGGTCTGCAAATGGACGAGTTGCGATAACTTGCTCCTGAGCGCGACGAACTTTAGCCGCTGCCACCAGACGCATCGCTTCTGTAATTTTTTTCGTATTCTTGACCGACTGAATGCGATCGCGAATGAACTTTAGATTTGCCATAACGTTGAGGGGAGGGTTGAGGGGTGAAGACAGAGCATTGAGTGCAGATGTAGAAGCTTCACAGCAAAACACTCAACGCTCTGAAGGGAGTACTATACCGACGCCAAGAAAGTCTTCTTGAATTCTGTAATGGCTTCCTTCAACAGACCTTCAGCCTCATCACCCAATTTCTTCTCGGTGCGGATCAGTTCGAGATACTTGGGCTTGCTGTTCTTTAGATAGTCGCGCAGACCCTGGGCATAGCCAGATACTTTGTCTGTAGGGATGTCATCTAGGTAGCCGTTAATCCCGGCGTAGATGATCGCAACCTGCTCACCGACCGAGAGGGGAGAGTACTGAGGCTGCTTCAAAATTTCCCGCAGACGCTGACCGCGAGCCAACTGAGCCTGAGTTGCTTTATCCAGGTCAGACGCAAACTGAGCAAATGCTTCCAGTTCAGCGAACTGAGCCAGTTCCAGCTTCACCTTACCAGCAACCTGCTTCATCGCTTTGGTCTGAGCGGCAGAACCCACACGGGATACCGAAATACCAGCGTTTACCGCAGGACGCAGACCGGAGTTAAACAGGTCAGACGACAAGAAGATCTGACCATCGGTAATCGAAATCACGTTGGTCGGAATGTACGCCGAAACGTCACCCGCTTGAGTTTCTACGATGGGCAGAGCGGTCATGCTGCCTTCACCCAGGTCGGGGCTGAGCTTAGCCGCACGCTCTAGCAAGCGAGAGTGCAAATAGAATACGTCACCGGGATAAGCTTCACGTCCGGGGGGGCGACGCAGCAAGAGAGACATCTGACGATACGCTTGAGCTTGCTTAGACAAGTCATCGTAGATCACCAGCGTGTGCTTGCCTTTGTACATGAAGTACTCAGCCAGGGTCGCTCCGGTGTAGGGCGCGAGGTATTGCAGAGTGGCGGGGTCGTTGGCGTTAGCGGCGACCACGATCGTGTAGTCCAATGCGCCGCGCTCACGAAGAGTTTCAACCACCTGAGCAACGGTGGATGCTTTTTGTCCGATCGCCACATACACGCAGATCACGTCCTCACCCTTCTGGTTCAGGATGGTGTCTACAGCAACGGCGGTTTTGCCAGTTTGACGGTCGCCAATGATTAGCTCACGCTGACCCCGTCCGATTGGAATCATGGAGTCGATCGCCGTAATCCCGGTTTGCATCGGCTCATACACCGACTTTCTAGACACAATACCGGGCGCGGGAGATTCGATCAGGCGAGACTCGGAGGTTTGAACGTCGCCTTTACCATCAATGGGACGAGCCAGCGCGTCTACCACACGGCCAATCATGGCGTCGCCTACAGGAATGGACGCAATTTTACCGGTAGAAGTAACAGAGCTGCCTTCTTGAATGTCGCGGCCATCGCTCATCAATACGGCACCCACGTTGTCTTCTTCCAGGTTGAGCGCGATCCCGATGGAACCATCCTGGAATTCCAACAGCTCACCTGACATGACCTGTTCCAGGCCATAGATACGGGCGATGCCGTCACCAACCTGGAGGACGGTACCGACGTTCGATACCTTGACATCCTGGTTGTATTGCTCAATCTGCTGCCGAATAATGCTACTGATTTCGTCAGGTCTGATAGCTACCATTGTCGTTCTCTCTTAAGGGATGAGGGATGAAAGAGCCTTCGCTTCCAAAATCAGGTTCTCACTAGCTGTAGAACCTTAAAAATCAAAACTAAACCTGGAACTTAAGTTGCACTGCTTAAACTCAAACCGATTCGTCGCAGTTGGCCCCGGAGACTTGCGTCA
The DNA here is from genome assembly GCA_036703095.1 of Crinalium sp. Taxonomy (GTDB): domain Bacteria; phylum Cyanobacteriota; class Cyanobacteriia; order Elainellales; family Elainellaceae; genus DATNPS01. The sequence goes on from DATNPS010000024.1 coordinate 7,874, forward strand.
ATCACCTGAGACCCTACTTTGATGATGACACCACCGATTAAATCTGGATCAATGCGAGTTTCTAAATCAACCTGCTGCGCACTTACCAATCCAGTCACTCTGCGGCGAATGGCATCTTTCTGAGCGTCATTCAACTCAACCGTTGAGACCACTTCCGCCAGCACAGTTCCTTTCAACTTCCGGAGTAGTACCTGATATTGCTTGCAAACCCCGTCTAGGAACAGTACTCGTCCGCGATCAACCAGGATATTGAGGAAGTTCAAGAAAAAGGGATGAACCGTCTCGCTCGCCAACCGAACTAAAACGGATTTCTTAACATCGCTCTTAATTAGAGGACTGGCTAAAAGCTGCCTTAGTTCTTCTGATTCACTGAGTAAGCCCAGCACAAACCCAGTATCTTCACCAAAGCGATCGGTTAAATCATGCGCCTGGGCAACCGACATCAATGCCTGGGCATAGGGTTCAACAATCTCGGATGAGACAAAATTATTCATCAGGAACCTCCTTCTAGCAGAGCGATGCTGCGGTCAATCAGTTGCTGTTGAGCATCGCCATTCAGACCAGACTGAAGACGGCCCTCAACGTTTTGCAGCGCTAGCGAGACAACTCGCTGCCGCAATTCGTTAATCACCCGTTCTTGTTGAGAGTTCAAATCTTGGGCCGCTGCTGCTTTCAATCGTTCAATATCCTGCTCGGTCTGAGTCAAGATGGCGTCTCTGGCAGCCTTAGCGCTCTCTTCGGCAGCAGCTCGAATGCGAGCTGCTTCTGATTGAGCTTGAGCTAGTTTTTGTTGCTGATCGGCTAGCGCCGCTGCTGCATTCTTTTTGCGCTGTTCCGCTTCCTGAATGGCAGTTTCAATCTCAGACTGGCGCTCTGATAACGCCTTACCCAGAAACCCGCTACCAAAATAAACCACCACGCCGATCACGATCGCCAGGTTGATCAGGTTGGTTTCTAATATGTTGAAATTTAGACCGAAGCCACCTTCATGCGCCGCTTCGGCCAGTAGCCATACCGTTCCCATAGTTCTCACTACCTGCTAATGACTTAACCAACCGAAACGCCACCCAACAGCTTGTCCAAGATCTGACGGCTCAGGCTATCAATCTGCTGCTCTAGCGATCGCATCGCCTCTTCTCGCTGCTGATTGAGTTCTTGCTGCGCTTGTTCTCGACGCGCCTGAGATTCTTGCTGCGCTTCAGCAATCTTTTGAGCCGAGATCTTTTGTGCATCCGCTTGAGCGGCTGTAATCACAGCTTGAGCCTGCCGACGGCTCTCCGCCAGCTCTTGCTCATATTGTTTAGCCAGAGCTTCTGCTTTTGCTAAGCGCTCTTTAGCATCCGTTTGGTTGGCGCGAATATAATTAGCGCGATCGTCGAGCGCCTGGGTTAGAGGCTTATAGAAAAATACATTCAGGAGAATGACCAACAACAAAAATTGCGCTGCCATCAAGGGTAAGGTAGCATCGAAATCAAACATTCCTAGCCTCCTCAGTGCTGACAGCGGTTCTAACAGTAGACAACATTATCCAATACGCCATATTTTCAAAGACCCTATCACGCCATAGAGGGTCAACGTCTTAGCAGAACTGAGATCTAAGCAGACCTTGAGCGTTGAATTATGTAGAGATGCGATTCACTATCACATCTCTACATGGTTACGAAACCCAATCCTGGAACGTCTTACGCAAAGGGATTGGCGAACAGCAGAACGAGAGCGATAACCAGGCCGTAGATGGTCAGAGATTCCATGAACGCCAGAGTCAGCAGCAATGTACCGCGAATTTTACCTTCTGCTTCAGGCTGACGAGCAATACCTTCTACGGCTTGACCAGATGCATTACCTTGACCGATGCCAGGGCCGATTGCAGCTAAACCAATTGCTAGAGCAGCAGCGATTACAGAAGCAGCAGCAACGATTGGGTCCATGATTTTTTACCTTTGATAAATAGAAAACTAACAGGTGTCAAGTTTGACTAGCGCTGATGAAATAGACGCGCATCATCGGATGTACCCGATCTCTACAGCACCCTTTCAATAAAGATTCGCTGTAGCAAAATCAGGTCGCAATTGGGAATCAGGGTTCCCTTACTGAGGAGTCTTAATGCTCCTCATGCTCTTCACCACCGTGGCCTTCCATCGCCTCGTGGATGTAAGCCGCTGCCAGAGTTGCAAAGACCAGAGCCTGAATCGCACTGGTAAACAAACCCAACAGCATCACGGGAACTGGTACAAACAGAGGCACCAACAGCACCAGCACCGCTACAACCAGCTCATCCGCGAGGATGTTTCCGAAAAGTCGGAAGCTGAGGGAAAGAGGCTTGGTGAAATCTTCCAAAATCGCGATCGGCAACAGAACTGGCGTAGGCTCAACATACTTGGAAAAGTATCCTAAACCCCGCTTGCTAAAGCCAGCATAAAAATATGCTAGGGATGTCAATAATGCCAGCGCAACCGTCGTATTAATATCGCTAGTCGGGGCAGCTAACTCCCCTTCAGGTAGGTGGATCAATCGCCAAGGAATCAGGGCACCTGACCAGTTCGACACAAAGATGAAAAGGAACAATGTGCCAATAAACGGCACCCAGGGACGGTATTCCTTTTCGCCAATTTGGTTTTTGGCAATGCTACGAACGAATTCCAGGGCATATTCCATCAGATTTTGTAAACCTTTTGGAACCCTCTGAATATTGCGCGTCGCAAGAATCGAGGCGATCAGGAGAGCACCAATTACGATCCAGCTAGTGATGAAAACCTGCCCATGAAGCTTGAGATTACCTACCTGCCAATAGAAGTGTTGACCCACTTCTAATTCGGCCAGCGGAAAAGCTTTGACGGTGTCCAAAAAACTTAGCATTTGCATTCAAAAAGCTATCAGAGACTGTGGACACGAGGAATTGCAGAACTGCTACCCCAACTCAGGACTTAAAGGTAGAGAGTGTTCGAAATGTGTGAACTAGGATTGCAGCCTTATAGGTTAGGAATCCTAAAAAAATTGGCAAGATTTCTAGCTGATCCCATTGAGATGCTAGTACAATCAACCCAATGAAAAGTGCAAGATGGTTTTTACCGACTTGCTTTTTCTCTCTACCCAGCTGCTCAACGTTTTTAGCCAACATTTTTAAGTAAACCACACCTGTGCACGCTCCAATCAGGTAATTTGCAGCGGTGTTGAGAGAATAGAAATACCAAACCGATACAAAGGCTATGGCCGTCAGCACTAGAGAGATTTGATATAACTCTTTCTGAAGGCGATAGTACTCTTGCATGGAGTGGTTTGGCTCTGGTGGTAACCCACCGGGCTGACTACTCTCCGTTGTGGGAGTGGTTACAGAAGGCTGTTCTGGCGAGTTCACGGGCTTTAGAACCTGGTCCAGAGGGGTTAACTTGGTCAGCTCTGACCATAACAGATCATATCACCGACAGGTAACAATACTTAATGACATCCATTAAATTAAAGCTCGATTTTTTTTGAGGAAAGTACGATGCCGTCGCGCTTCTCTCAAAACGTTTGGCTTTTGGTGTGGATATATTCTGGCGAATAAATTTGCGGCTATTCGGACGAAGCCTGCCTTCGCAGACTGGAGCGTTTTCTCTCGTTTCCAGTCTTTTTCTCTCGTTTCCAGTCTTTGACTGGAAATGTTTTGGTGAGGCTTTGCCTCATGAAGGGAGGCAAAGCCTTCAGGTTTTGTGCTCCAGCAAAGCATAGGTAGCAGGCGATCGCCCCAATTCGATTAATCCGCAGAAACGTGTCCCGCGCAGCGCGGCTGAAATGGCACTATCGAATTCCTAAGAAAACGTGTTTTCTTTTCGTTTTCCCGAGGGGGGTAGTAGTGCAGCGCACTACTACCCCCCTCGGTGGAGACTCACGTTAAAAGGATGAGTTGCTGAGCTAAAAGCGATCGCACTCCATCCAGCCCCAACTCAGTTTCAGCCAAAATTTGCTCAACGGTATGTTGAGCCTCCTGATTTTGATCGCAGCGTTTGAGAAACTGCCATTCGGCTTCGCTCAGATTCACGATCTGGTAGTCGTAGTTAAACAGCGTGCGGCTGTCCCATCCATCCATGCAGGGACTGCGGCTGGGGATGGCAGCTAGCAGCGATTGATCAGACGACCAGTTGGCTTTGGGGAGGGGCGATCGCCCCAAAAAGAATTCATAGTGCGTCACGGTTTCTGGATCGAGCAATTCGATTAGCCGATAACGTTGGCGATCGCTTAATCCTGCGGCGCGCTCCATCAGGTCAGGGATTTTGCCCAACAGTCGTTCTAACTGCCAGACTTTGGGATTTGAGAAGCCAATGAACTCCAGCCCCGATGCATCGATCAGTTCAAACAGCGTGTCGATGTTGTAGTCGATCTCCTGAGGATGAACGTACATATCGGCAAAGCATTCGTCTCGCTGGTTTTCGAGTGACCATCGTTCTAGCTCTCGCTTCACCAGTCGATTGTTTTCGGGCAGGGCTGAGAAAATTTGTCGTCCGACCTGAACGCCATCTCGATAGTCGCCACGCTTGTTGCCTTGCAGGAGGGCGATCGCTTCCTGCATGAGTTTAATTTCCCAGCGCCCCTGTTCGGCATATACAAAGATGTGCATAATGCCACCGGGAGCCAGCTTGGGAGCCAATGCTTTAATCCCTCGAATCGGATCGGGCAAGTGGTGTAATACACCGACACAGTTAATCATCTCAAATTCGCCGGGGATTTGCTCGACGTCATACAGGCTCAAGTGATGAAACTCGACCCGATCTGCGCCCGATCGCTGACACCGCTCTTTTGCCACCGCCAGCGCACCCGCACTCAAATCAAGTCCTACAATCTGCGCGTGGGGATTCAAGTGAACTAGGTACTCGGTGCCAACCCCTGTTCCACACCCCGCATCTAGAATGCGAATCGCTTCGGTGGCTGGTTTTCGGCCTGTGCAGAAGTTATAGGCTGCAAGCCAATTCCAGCGCCAGTTGTAGCCCGGAGGAGGGCTGTCCAGCAGCGGCTCTGGCGGGAAGGGATAGGTGTCGTAAAGTTTGGCGACGGCAGTTGTGATGGTTTGTGAGTCGGTCATCGTTGGCGAACCAGAGGGTCATTTCGCCAGAATAACACCTTGGCATGACGTGCATTCGACGAACGTACAAAAAGGTGCTCCTCACGTCGTGAGGAGCACCTTTTTGAGCCATTTCAATCGCGCAACGCATGATTGAAACAGTGCTATCAAATTCACGTAAGCCCTTACACGAAGTGAAAGATGAAGGGATACCGATAAATCTTGTTTGGGTTGGTTGCGACTTGCACCATCGCTAGAATGGGCATTACCCAGCTTGCGATCAGCAGCAGAAACAGGAAGGGCAGACCGACTAAGGCAAACGACAGGATAAAGAAAATCGCAAAGTAGATGTATAGATTGATGTGAAAATTGATCGATTCCTTGGCGTTGGCCTGCACCGTTGGGTCGGTGGAAACCACCAGGATAATGATGGGCACCGCGATCGAAACCATCAGGGAGCTAAAGAAAATGGCTCCATGACACAAGACAGATAATAGTTTCCGCTGCTCTAAATCATCCATATCAAGTATTTGATGGATTGGGGTTTGTTTGCGCTGATGAGGTTACTGCTGAAGAATGCAGGATACTGTTATCTACAAAATTCGCCAGTTTGATTACGTAAGATCTGCATCTGTTAGTAATTTAGGGATATCCGGCGATCGCCCCAATTCTTATTGGTGCAAAATTAGTGCAAATCGGGGCAGTGGAAGTTCGCCACAGGCGAGCTTCCACTGCCCCGATGGCGGGTTTGGCGCACCCGTCGGGTGCGCCAAACCCGCCATCGGATTCAAAATGAGAAGTGTAGCGGCGATCGCCTTCACCGACGAATTCGGGCAAAGCTTCCTATAATGTAGTCTGGGCTAAATTAAGCGGACTTGGGCATGTCTACGGAACTTCAAGCAGAATTAGAAACAGCGGTCGAGCAGCGCCGGAATTTTGCGATTATTTCGCACCCGGACGCCGGAAAAACCACATTGACCGAAAAACTGTTGCTGTATGGAGGTGCCATTCACGAAGCTGGAGCCGTGAAAGCCCGACGCGCTCAGCGACATGCCACCTCCGACTGGATGGAAATGGAGCAGCAGCGGGGAATTTCGATTACCTCTACTGTGCTGCAATTCCAGTATGGCGGGTACAACATTAACCTGTTGGATACTCCCGGCCACCAAGATTTTAGTGAAGACACCTATCGCACCCTGGCAGCGGCTGACAATGCTGTGATGCTGGAAGATGCGGCCAAAGGTCTGGAGCCGCAAACCCGCAAGCTGTTTGAAGTGTGCCGAATGCGAGCGCTCCCCATCTTTACCTTCTTCAACAAGATGGATCGTCCGGCCCGCGATCCGCTGGAGTTGATGGACGAAATTGAGCGAGAGTTGGGTCTGCAAACCTATGCGGTGAACTGGCCGATTGGCATGGGCGATCGCTTCAAAGGCGTATACGACCGTCGTAAAAAGCAGATTCACCTGTTTGAGCGCAGCGCTCACGGCAGTCGAGAGGCGATCGATACCGTCGTGGATCTGGGCGATCCGCGTATTGAAGATCTGCTGGAGAAAGATTTGTATTACCAGCTCAAAGAAGAGTTGGAAGTGTTGGAAGAAGCTGGAGCCGAGCTGGATTTAGATCTGGTGCATCGCGGCAAAATGACGCCTGTGTTCTTCGGGAGCGCCATGACCAACTTTGGTGTGGAGCTATTTCTGGATGCTTTTTTGGACTATGCCCTGAAACCAGCGGGCCGTCGCAGTAGCAAAGGTGAAATTGAGCCGACTTATCCAGAATTTTCGGGATTTGTGTTTAAGCTTCAGGCCAACATGGACCCCAAACATCGCGATCGCATTGCCTTTATTCGCGTCTGTTCGGGCAAGTTTGAGAAAGACATGGTCGTCAACCATGCGCGAACGGGCAAAACGGTTCGTCTGTCTCACCCGCAAAAGTTATTTGGTCAGGGGCGCGAGTCGTTGGATGAGGCGTATCCCGGTGATGTGATTGGTCTGAATAACCCTGGTGTTTTTGCGATTGGCGATACCATCTATAACGGGCAAAAGCTGGAATACGAGGGGATTCCGTCCTTCTCCCCAGAAATGTTTGCTTACTTGCGTAATCCAAATCCGTCGAAGTTCAAGCAGTTCCAAAAAGGCGTGAATGAACTGCGGGAAGAAGGGGCCGTTCAAATTATGTATTCCGCTGATGAAGCGAAGCGCGAGCCAATTCTAGCAGCGGTAGGACAACTGCAATTTGAAGTCGTGCAGTTTCGCCTCAAAAATGAATATGGCGTTGAAACACTGCTCGACCCGTTGCCCTATAGCGTTGCCCGGTGGGTCGGTGGCGGTTGGGACGCCCTGAATAAAGTCGGACGATTGTTCAACACGGTAGCGGTGAAAGACAGTTGGGGCCGTCCGGTGCTGCTGTTCCGCAACGAGTGGAACTGTCAGCAGGTGCAGGGCGAACATCCCGTGCTGGATTTGCGAACGATCGCGCCTGTGGTATCGGGACAAGAACCGGAAGCGCTCTAGATTTAGGCACCCGGCCTCTATCGGTTCATAAAGTTTTTACAGATCCAGGTAATTCTTTTTAAAAGATAGGGAACTCTACGGAGGTTAAAGGTTTTGCCTGTTGATAAGGCTGTAGCCACATGGGTTAGGACATTGAAAACCAAAGGGGGAGTGGGGGCATAGTCTCCAGCCAGGGGGTTCACCCCTGCACCCTGTCCTAATCCAGATGGCTACGGCTATAAAAGGGCGTCAATCGTCACGTCTGCTGTAAGCTGATCCATCCGGAGGGGCCGTTATGGATGACCTGTTTCGATCGTCTCAGTTCGATGCATCTAGGACTGGGAATTTGGCTTCTGGGGAAGTGCCATCCCTGGAGGCGGGTGTCGCTGCCATGAAGCGAAAAGATTACCCAACAGCGATCGCCCATCTCAGTGCGGTTGCTCAATCTCCTGATAAAGCGATCGCGCTCAAAGCGCAAATGGCTCTGGTCGTCGCGTATCAGCGGATGGGAGATATTGAAGGGGCGATCGCTTACTGTCAGTCTCTTCGGAACAGCAGCAGCAAACAAGTTCAAGCCTGGGCCGCGCAAACGTTGCAGTCGCTACAGCAGCCATCAGTGCGATCGGATGAGGAGCATGGATTGAATGCACCCTCCGCTACCGATGAAGAACCCGATCCAACAGGCTTTACTCCATTAACTTCGAATTCCCGGTTCGAATCCACATCTCCCATAAACACACGAGTCGAGGAGGATGCGACGGGATTTGTCCCGCTTGAGCCTGTCTCTCAATCGTCGTCTCAACCACCATCTAGAGAAAGCGCATCGCCTACCTTCAATGCTGGCTCCGCTGGCCCGTCGTTGCCTAATGTTCAGGGAGCCGCTTCTGGTACTCCGATCGACATTGATGAGGCGACACCGATCGCTCCAGAATCGTCTGATGAACCACTGGCTTCCCCTATTCCTGATGAAGTCAATAGCGAAGGTTCCGGTAGCGATTACACCTCTAATCTAATTCGGACTTCACCTCGACCCCAGCGAACCAGCAAAATTACGGCTCCAACGGCCAGGCGTACCGAAAGACCCATTCCAAACGAACTAACCTGGCGACAGGCCGGACGGGCGGCTAAATGGACATCTCTTGGCCCCATGGATCTCGCCAAGCTTTGGGCACTGGAAGCCGGAACGGTTGTGGCCCTAATTCTGGTGATCCGGGTCTTGTTTCAGGGGGCGATCGCAGCTCTGAATCAGGTTTTTGGGCGAGTGATGTGGCCGATTGATCTACGGGAGTATGTGATTTATTCCGATCCATTTGGGCTATCGCTGGCTATTGTGGTCGTTTTGTTTCTGGCGTCTCCCTGGCTGTTAGACCAGATTCTACGTCGCTTTTATACGGCCAAGTCGATGCGACTGGATGATCTGGGCAGTGCCAGCCCGGAAGCAGTCAGGGTGATTAAGCGAATCTGTGGACAAAAGCGATACTCCACACCAGCAATTCGGATTCTGCCGATTCCCGCTCCGCTGGCATTCACCTATGGGTCGCTCCCTCAAAATGCCAGAATTGCTGTCAGTCAAGGGTTGCTGACTAAGCTCAGTGATGACGAAATCGCAGCAGTCTTGGCGGGAGAGTTGGGGCATATCGCCAGTTGGGATTTTGCGGTTTTGTCCGCAACGACGCTGGTCGCTCAGATTCCCTATCTAATCTACTGGACGATCGCGGACTGGGGAGACGGACAGCGCAACTCAGTCTTGCGGGCGATCGCTATCATCCTGTCTTCCATTAGCTACGGGCTATTTGTGATTTTGCATTGGGTGGGGCTTTGGCTGTCGCGGCTGCGGACATACTACAGCGATCGCGCGGCGGCTGAGGCAACCGGCAATCCGAATGGGTTGACCAGAGCGCTACTGAAAATGGCGATCGGGATTGACGACGCGATTCAGCAGCAGCGACGCACCAGCTATCTGTTAGAAAGTTTTGATGCACTGATGCCGTTGGGCTATCGGTCGGCTCTGGCGATTGGCAGTGCGTATCCCTATTCCACCTTTGAAGCCCTGCTGGAATGGGATCAAACCAACCCCTATCGACATGGGTTAGCCATTAATGATGCGCATCCGCCGCTGGGCGATCGCCTTCAGCGATTAGCGCATTATGCTCATCAGTGGCGATTGGAGCCGGAACTGATGCTCAAACCATCGGCGAAATCGACTGGATTTTTGAGCGGGTCGAGCGCCAGCCGCGCTCGCTTTTGGCTACAATCTGCGCCATTTGTAGGCGCGGTGTTGGGGTTTGCGATCGCCTGTCTGCTGTGGCTGTTGGGCAATATCGCCACGCGAATGAACTGGGTTGGATTAGCCTGGATGCAGGGTGACCAGAGCATTTTGTGGGGCTGTGTGTTGACCGGATTTAGTCTGGGTACCTTTTTGCGGATTAATCCTTTCTTCACCGATATCACCTCTCGCAATCTGGACGTTGATCCGATTCTTTCTGACCTGCTGGTTTCGGCTGACGCGTTGCCCATTGATCACCAACCCGTCAGACTGCATGGTCAGCTTTTGGGACGACCCGGTATTGCTAATGTGTTGAACCAAGACCTGATTTTGCAGAGTGATACAGGCCTGGTTAAATTGCACTATCGCTCTAGAGTCGGTTATCTCGGCGATCTGCTGCCTCAGTCTCCCCGTCCCAAAGATTGGGTTCATCATCCGGTGATCGTGACGGGCTGGTTTCGTCGTGGGGCGACTCCCTGGATTGATGTAGATACTATTCAATCGCCGCAGGGTCGCAAAATGCAGAGTGGACATCCCATCTGGTCTACACTGTTGGCGTCGATGGCAGGTTTGTTAGCGGCTCTCATTATTCTTCAGGGCGGCAGTCTGTAGCGAGGGAAAACTGGATATGAAATCAACGGTATGGTCGATTGGGCTGCTGGGAATGTTGCTGCTGGCGGGCTGTGTTCAGCCACCTGTCGCAACCCATCGTTCAACCTCTCCGAATTCCCTCGCATCATCGCAACCGAAACCGATATCTGCCTCTCCAAGTGCCGAACGTCCGTTTCAAGAATTGATTGCTTCATCGGATTCGCTGAATAACAAGCTGCCTGTTCCCGGTTTGACCGCCCCTACAGGAGTATTAGAGCGCCTGCCGCAGGTGCGCGTTGGGCGAGCTGATCCGTTTTCGAATGTGGTGGCTGCGCCTGTGATTGTGCCGAATGGTGGGCGATCGCTCACTCCCCTCACGGCCAGCCAATCGACCAGTCAATCGGCCAGTCAATCGGTCAGTTTAGCCGTTCCGCTTCCACCTCCGCCAGCGACGCGGCAAACCATCTCCCTTGTCCCGCTTCCAGCTCAACCTATTCCGGCGACCATCGCGGTACCTCAAACCTTTAGTCCGGTTCAGGCCATACCCGCCTCTGCGTCGTCTACTCTACCTCAGACCTCCGTGCCACAAACGTTGCCGCAGACCGTCGCTCCTCCCGCGCGATTGGCCAGCACGATCGAAGTGACTGGGGTCGTTCAGGTGGGGACGCAGGTCAGCGCGATCATACAGGTGCCCAGCGAGCGCAGCAGTCGCTATGTGCGTCAGGGAGACTATCTGGCGAATGGGCAGGTGTTTGTCAAGCGCATCGACGTTGCGCCGAATGAAGAGCCAAGGGTAATTTTGGTGCAGGATGGAGTCGAGTTTGTTAGAACAGTAGGTAGTGCTGGCTAATGTGATTTAGCCATTTTCATGTTGAACCTGATGGCGAGTTTTGCACGCCCGTCGGGGTGCCCAAAACCCCGCCATTAGAGAACTTGCACCCTCCCCGATTTGCAACATGATAATTGCCGAATGCGGTAAGTTTGAAATCTTTTGGAATTGATGCCGCCTTCCGTCTGAGTCTTGTTAGACTGCATGAACTATCTCTGATTTGTATGACACAGCCAGCGCCAGAACAACGCGGTTATAGCAGTGCTAAAGTGCCAGCCGTGGCGATCGCCGAAACCGACGGACTCAGCTATCAGGGCGTTTATACCTGTCCGATCTGCCGTCACGGCCAGATCTCGGGACTGACCTTGATGGACGCGTTTGCCTGCAATTTCTGTCGTCATATTTTTACGGCAAACCTCCAGGCGCAGTCGGTGCAAGTTGTGGACAGTGCACAGCCGATGTCGTGGCGATGGAATGGGCGTAACTGGCAGGTTGCCTATCGAGACGACTTAAACCTCAGCTTGGTGGTATGGTTGGTGGCACTGGTGCTGGTGGCGCTGCCGACGGGGATTGTTTGGCTATCGGCCCATACGTTTCCTCCGCTGCCCAATAGCCCCTGGGCGTGGTTTCCGCTCGTATGGGTTGGCTGCACGTTTCTAGTTCATTTCGGGCTGGTGGCCTGGCTGATGGCCGAGCATTATCAACTGCCATTTTATGTGGCCGGGAAGATTCGGCTGAGAGCACTATTTGGGCGACGTTAGTGGCTTGGATGCGCACCTCCCTTAAAAGCCTGATTTTGTGGACGCAACGTACCCACAAAATCAGGCTTTCGAGTTCGCATTATTGAAATCGCTGGGCCTGAGGCGACCATTGCTTCAACATGTAAGTGCCTGGTGTACGAATGATTAAGGTTGGGAGGCTGTTGCTGTCAATGGTGGCGATCGCCACCATCGTTTGCGCGCGATCCTGCCCCAGATCGCTATAGAGCAGACTGCCCTGATCCGAGAAAATCAGCGTTCGTGCCGGGATGGAGGACGTTGAGGCGGATGAATCGGGTGAGGCATCGGGCGTTTGATGCTGGGAGGCTGGCTCGAAAGTGATAATCGCTTCGGGCTGGTTGTTACCCGTCAGGTCGAGCAGTTGGACTGGCCAGAGACCAATTTCAGCCAGCATCTCTTCTGTCGTGGGGTTGCTGTTGCCGGATGCCTGACCCGCGTCATATAACGTTCGCCAGAGATTTGGCAAAAGTCGGGAGGCGAGAGTGGGCTGCTGCTGGTTCAGATCATCCAGAGTGAGAGTACTGAAAGAATCTAACCATTGCAGCGTGTTAGCGGTAATCGCCAGCGATTGAGACAAATCCCTTGAAGCGCTGACGTTAATGGAGGCATTATCCGCGCTGCCCCAGGCATTGCTGGATAAATCAGCGACCGCCAAAAGTTGAATCGAACCGTTGCGAAACCGAACGGCTTTGACGGTGGCATCGGTGGTTTCAGAAATGCCATCAGCTGCCCAGGTCATCAGTTGCAGTTGGGCATCATTACTCAGGCCCATGACGTCCCACAGTTCGCTGGCAATCCCTAACGCTGGCAGACCCAGGTTGGTGAACGGCGATCGCCACCAGCGATCGCCATCGTGAAACCGAGACACCTGAATCTGATACCAGGCTTGCTGTTCCCTCAGTGTCAAGCGAGTGTTGGGATCAGGCGTAATCCAATCTCTAGGATTGATGGTGGATAGGCGAGCCACCGTGCCAATCAATCGACTGGAGTGGCTGGATACATTCTCCGTTCCCGCCACGCGGCTGATCAGGTTCAGAATGGCTTGCAGTTGAGGCGAGATAGAAATCACTGAATTGCTAGCGGGAACTGTCTTTGGCTGTTGAGCTTGAAGCCATGCGATCGCCGCCCGCCGCCCCTGCTGAAATGCGATTCTCAAGGCTCCCCACGCCTGCACGTTAATTTGATAGCGATTCACCCGCAGTGCGGCATCGACGCGTCGCCCAATCGTATTGGAGTCATCCCGCAGTAGAGTACTCATATCCTGACCATCGTTTAAGGCGGTGCGGAAGCGATCGAGGGCAGCGGCCCAACGGCCATCTAGAATCAACGCTGTAATTTGCTGACTATCGCTAGCCCAGGTTCGGTCTGCTTGTGCTTGGGTGACAGCCGCATGGAGCCGAATGACATCCAGTTGCGCTTGTGCTGTTGACGACCAGCGCGAGCTACCCCGGCTGCGGTCTTTGATCGACTGCAAGATTTGCAGTGCAGGCGTCCAGAGTCCATGACGCGCCAGAATCAACCCATTTTCATAGGTTTGATTTTTGAGGGCAGGCTGATCCAGCGTGATTGGCTCTAACCGGAGCGATCGCTCTTTAGAGGAGGTAGCCTTCACTCGATATACCCTGAAATCTGGCTCTAATCCCAAGGTTTGGTTAACGACCAGTTCGCTAGAGCCACCCGGCGTCACATCTTTCCAGTAGGGCAGTGCATTCGCGGGGCTGGTCCACCGCAACTGGGTCTCCAGTCGTTCTCGCTGCGGGTTGTAGCTGATGATTTGCCCGTAGGTCAGGCGAGCGCTGCCCCGTTCCCAGGTGCCGCTGACCTGAAACCAGACGCCCGTGGAGGGCGTTTTTCCCTCAATCAGGCTGGCGCTTGTAAACGGCAACCGCTGAGTCGAACCCTGGCTGAGTTCGGTGCTGGCGATCGGCGCAAGCACAAAGTATTCCTCTAATCCCGACACTCCCAATCGATCGACCAGTTGAAACAGGCCGCTGTTGGATGTGGCATCTGGAAAGGGACGATAGACGCGCAGTTCTGAGATGGAGCCACAGGTGGTAGAGGCGATCGCTTCTACATCACAAGGAGTGGCCTGATTCGAAACTGGAATCATCAGCGCACCCGTGTTGCCCAACAGGAGCGGTTCCCCTAAAAATAAATCGGCTTTAGTTGCTTCAGTTTTAATCTTGAGCAGAGACTGGGGCGTGTCGTCTGCCACCAATGGGCCACCCGTTTCACCGGGAAACATCCACTGCATCCAGCTAATCGAACCAGGGTTGATGATGAGCTGAAAAGCAACCCATCCACCACCGATCACCAGCGTGCCCAGGCTACCCCAGAATCCCAGCGTCAGCAGGAAGGAGAGCAAACCGTTTTTAGGTTTGGGAGCTGCTAACACCCGAATGCTGGGACGTTCCAGCTCATCGTCATCATCAACCTCGTCGTCCCACAAAATCGGCGATCGCTCGTCGGGAACTGGCGCGATCGCCATAGGGCTGTCATACGTCCCGCTGACAGAGGGGACTAACGATCCTTCGGCTAGACCCGGTGCTGATTCCTGAATAGACCGGGATTTGGGCCGCTTGTGTCGCTGGTGTGATACCCAAACTTTAACCGTCGGGGGCTGCTGAGGGGCAGATGCCGCATCAGGTCGATCCGGTGTACCGGATTGAGTGGAGATTACCGGGGGCGATGGCTTGCGGCGGCGAGCCTGCGATGAGACAAAGATCCTGACGCTGGGACGGGGCTGAGGCGGGTGAGCTGTCTCCCCTTGATCCGTCTCAGATTCCTTTGATTCGCTCTCCCCATCCCACGGTTCCATCGACTCACGCTCCACACAATCCACTCAATGCCTGTTCATAGGCACGTCCAGCTTGCTCCCAGGTGTAGGTGCTCTCGACCAGCGATCGCCCTTCCTGCGCCAGCTGCGATCGCAGCGCCGGATCGTTAAATAAACGGCCAATGGCACTCACGTACGCATCTACCTGATTGGCCCGCAGCGCTCGTAATGGCGTGTCCGGGCCATCGACAGCCAGCCCTTCCAAGCCGCGATCGCTGCCCACCACCGGAACTCCAGCGGCCATTGCCTCCAGCGTCTTATTTTTGATGCCAAATCCGGTTCGCAACGGGACGACACAAACCGTTGATTGGTGCAAATACTCAGACATCGAATCTACTTTTCCAGTGACGATCACCCCTGGACAGTCCTTCAAGGCAAGCACCTCTGGAACCGGACGAGCACCCACAATACTAAAGGTCGTTTCAGGATACTGCTGCCTCAATTTGGGCATCACCTCTAACGCAAAAAATCGAGCGGCATCAATATTGTGGGAGGCATCCATCGCACCTACAAAAACCAGATTATATCCTCCCGGATCGGTTTGCCGATACGGAAAAAGGTCTAAATCGACACCATTTGGAATCACCGCAATGGCTTGACCGGGGGCAAAGCGCAATAGCTCCTGGCGATCGTCGTCAGTCGTCACGACGATCTTCGAGAATTTGTTGGCATAGCGTTTTTCATAGCGATAGAGCAGAGAGAGATAGAGGCGATCGCGCAGAGGATAGCTGGACGCTCCCATCTCTAGATGATTGCGAGTCCATCCGTAAACTGAACTGTGTACATCCACAACCGTCGCCACCGATTGGCGAAACTCTGGACGAATATAAATCTCATTAACGCTATGCTCACAGGTCACAACATCACACTTACCAGCCTTAACCCACTGATCAATCCAGGCTTGCATCTCCGGAGAATAGCGGTGCAGTACGTTGGGTGGCGTTCCTTGTATCCAGGATGCTAAAAATCGCTGGAGTTTCCCGACAGTACGACGTATAGGGTTCTGTCTTATCCCTTCATTGGGTAGCGGAAAAATCACCAGGTCTGTGACCCATTCCCGCAGGGCTTCAACCTCTTCATCGGTAACTCCAGCATGACGCTGAGTGACGAGCGTGACGCTATGGGACTGGTGCAAATATTTGAGGAGATTGAACGTTCTGATCTCTGTGCCTCCCCGGCTTGGTGGATAGGGAAAGGTCGAGGACAGCATGAGAATGTTCATAGAGCCTTTGAGTGGAGTTCTAATCAGTTATAGCAACCGTCGAGACGTTTGCTATAGCCGCAGCCACTGATATTAGGATGGGGTGCAGGGGCGGAACCCTTGGCTGGGGGGCACAACCCTCACCTCCCCTTAGGTTTTCGATGTCCTAATGAATGTGGCGACAGCTATATCAACGTGAATTCGATGGCGTTATTTCAGCCGCGCGTCGCGCGGTTGAAATGAGGCAAAAACGTGCCCGCAGGTCGCGCGGGCACGTTTTTGCGCGTTTGTTGAATTCACGTTATATCAACAACGGGACGTCAAAACCCGGTTTTCAAGCGACCAAATGCAACTGGGGCACCGCCATTGGCGGTGCCCCAGTTGCATTTGGTCGCTATTTAGCGATTAGCTGCTAAACCGTCCAGTCAGGTAGGAAGGCGACAGGTCAGACCAGGATTGTTTCACCAGATCTGCATCTGCCTTCACGCTGCCGAGGTAGTTACCCGCCGGGAGAGAGGGGAAGCGCTTGTAAGGCACAACATCTTCACCAAAGAAGCGAGCATACTCAGGGCTATCAACCATCACTTCAACAGCCGCCTTCAGACCTCCATCAGCCAACAGCTTGTTGTACTGGCGGATTTCAGCCTGAGTCGCAGGAGCACGACCCAACAGATGACGGAATAGGAACTCAATCACCTTGGTGTTGGGATAGGGCGTGTAGAACCGCTTGCGATAGATGTCTGAGCTAGCCAGTGCTTTGACAAACTCACGAACGGAGATTTCGCCATTCAGCACTTTGCTTTCCAGGTCGGAGCGACGGAATTCACCGGGCACTTGACCGCTGAATACATCCATCACCTGAACGTAAATCGCATCCACGGCTAGATTCTGTTCTGCCTTCGCTGCCCCTGGTGTGAGGCGGAAGATCCGAGCAGGCTTACGGCGAGTTGTTCCGACGCCAACCTCAACCGATTGACCATCACCATTGGTGAAGGAGCGGCCCAATTCAATAAACTTGGGCTTGCTCAGATCAACCTGACGAGCCTTAGCGGCCAGTTCGGCAGCAGCGATGCTTCCCAACGGAGTCTTCGTGATATCCGCACGAGATCTCACAGGTTCAAAGCTGGGAACAACCAAATCATCATTTTGCTTGGTGAGCTGGTTGTATAGCTTCTCGGTGTTGGGGAAGTTAGCCGCAGGCAGAGTTGGGAAGCGACGGTAGGGAACCGTGTCTTCGCCAAATAGCTGTCCATACTCGGCACTGTTAACAAGTGCTCCAACAAACGCCGCCAAACCTTGTGATGCCAGGATTTGGTTGTACTTGCGGATTTCAGCCTGATCTAGCGGAGCACGACCCAGGAAGTGCTTGGTACCTAGCTCAATCACTTTCGTGTTGGGATAGGGCGTGTAGAACTCCTTGATATAAAGTCTGGACGTTCCCAGCGCTTCAATGAATTCCTTCACATTGATTTCGCCGTTGCCGAGCTTACTTTCAAGAGCGGTAAACTCGTTCTGAACGATGTAGGGTTCTACATCACGCTCAAAGATTTGGCGATACGCAGCTCGAATGAGCGTTTGAACCTGAACCTTATCTTGAGTGCTGGTGAGCTTAAAGGTCTTGGTTTGTTCGCGTTGCTTATTAACCCCTTGAGCAATGCGGAATTGCACATCGGGTTCCGTGCGAACTTCCTTAACGGTACCGAGTTCGATGAAGCGAGGCGTTTCTTCCTTAATGTATCTCGCGCCCTTGTCACCGAGGCTGCCCACCCGGTTATTGCGGAGAGACAACCCACCCGGCGTCAAATAACGCTCGTAAGGAACGGTATCTTCACCAAACGTCTCAGAGTATTCAACGCTGTCAATCAGGGCATCAATCAAGCCATACAGACCGCTCTTAGACGAGATGTCGAAGTATTTGTTGATTTCCTGACGGCCATAGGTCGGACGGCCCAGCAGGCGGCGGTGAATGTATTCAACCGCTTTGGTGACATAGAGTGGAGTCCAATAAAGCTTGCGGAACAGGTCAGACTTGGCCAGGATGCGAACAAATTCGCGAACGGTGATTTCACCATTCTCCAGCTTAATTTCTGCAACCTTTTGACGTTGTCCTTCATACACATCGCGCCCGAAGACTTGCAGATAAGTTGCCCGAATTACAGCCTGGGCTGAGCTTTCGGAGAACTTGACGCTAATGCCTTTGGTCGGTGTACCTTTTTTCGCGAAGGTACCTGTATAGCTAGGAATCTGGTCGAGCTTGAAGACCTTGGGGCCGAGAGAACCAGGAGCGACACCGCGCGCACCAGGATTGCTCAACTGGTTGTTGATGCCAGGGCCACGGTTGATCAAGATACGGCGAGTATCTTTGCTAAACAGAGCCGGACGAGCGCTGGGATTGCGAGTTTCTTTGGGGAAGATCGCACCAAACTGGATTTCCAGTGGGTCATTGCCAGAACCGTAGGGGTGCTGGTCGGGTAGGGGCTGCTCGTAGGCCGCAAAGGTCGTGATGAACTGAGGAACTTTACGGAAGGGAGCGCTGTACTTAAACAGGTCTTGCTGAGGCCCCCAGTTTCGGCATTCCTGAGCTTCTTGCCCTAACCCTCTCAGGTAAGGGACAGTCTCTTCACCGAAGTAATCGGAATACTCTTGAGAATCAACTAGTGCATCGACTAGAGCTGCCAACCCACCCTTGGACACGATCGCAAAGTAAGTTTGTACTTCTTCACGAGAGCTAGGCCCACGACCCAGAATATGACGGAACGCTAATTCTAGAGCACGGCTGTTGATGTATGGCTCGAAGAAGTTCTTACGGTAGAGCGGTGATTTTGCAAGGCGACGAACGAACTCCTTCATGGAGATTTCGCCGTTCTTGACTTTAGATTCCAGGTCAGAGATACCCAGAGAGTAAGCGCGGATAATATCCCGCTCAAACACCTGGCGATAAGCGGCTTTCACCACTTCATTCTTCTCACTAGCTGAGAGACCCGGTTTCATCGCGTATTTGGGCCGACGCTCAGCAGAGTTGAAGTAGATCTGAGGCAGCTCTAACCCTTGCTGATCGCTAGAGGGCCGCTGACGGAGCTTGTTGGAGGGAGTTGGAGCTTTGAATTCAGCGATGAGAACATCAAAATATTGAGCTACAACAGCGGCAGCATCAGCATCTTTACGGAAGTAGCCGAGTGCTGCTTGCCGCATTTCTTGTAATGCAACGATCGTTGCTTCACCAGAACAGGCATTCTCGATGATTTCCCGTAAACCACGAGTGTTGACAGCAATAATGTTTGGATCGCCCGCAACGATCGCATAGGTGGTGTAGCGCAGGAACCAGCTTAGGTCGCGCAGCGATTTCTGCATGTTGCTGGGGCCGTAACGGGCAACGTTAATAGGCCGGAATCCAGCTGGAGCAGGGCCACCGCCTGATGCGCTAAAGAGAGAACGAATTCCCTCTAAAAAGCCACCACCACCTGACACATAGGTCGCTGTGCCCAGCTTCATTGCTTCTTTCGTATCAATTTCAACGCCACCCATGCCCACTAACGCGGGGGCTTCTTCTCTGGGCTTTTCAAGGAAAGCCATGGGAGAGCCACCGACAAAAATCCGGTTAGCGGCACGGGAAACGATGAGTTCCGAGTTTTTAGTCAGCGTGTCGGCGATTTCCAAACGCTTAAGACCGGAACTGAAAAAGCTAGATAGCTCGCTCAGTTCACCCCGTCCAAGGAAACGGTCTTGCTGCTCCGCTTGAGAAATAGTCGAGACAGGTAGGGTTTGGTATAGTTGCGGACGCGCAACAGAGCTTCCACCACTTGCTGTAACACTCATTGGATTTCAAAAGCTCCCTTAATTAACGATTGCCTCAGTGATCAAATCAAAATAGATGTTCCCAGAGTGCCATCAGGTAAATCTTTATAAACCGCTATCGGAGATCCAGTGGTTTCCCAAGGAGATTCACCAAAACGACCGCCTGGGGTCAAACAGCTCATTTTTTAGATTAAAACGTTTGGGACATCTCACGCTGAATGTTAAAAAGCGTGTAGAAACCTCTCTATGAGTTTCCCAGATAATCGTAAGGGATGGGCGGTAGCGATCTGAGAAAAAGTATAAGTTTTGTTACCTAAGCGTTACCTATGGCCACAAATTAAAGCTCAGCCAATTCTGGAATCCAGGAAACACGGCATTCTAGAGCTTCCTGCGTTTCCTTTTGAGTTGCCGGGAATCGTGGTTTTGCTGCTCTCTACGAGGGCATGAAAATACAGTTCCTGGCTGTACAAACCCGTCTGCGGTAGGCTTATACGGCCAGGAATCGCATACTTAAGACGCCCTGGTTGCATAAGCCACATTTCTTAATGCTCGCAAAGCATAGTAGGGTAAGCAGTGCCCACTCTACCCTTACGCCTAAGCAGGAGCCAGTTGAGCAGCGTGAAAACCATCCAATCTTTCCTTCAAGTTTTTCAGAGCAAGAAGATGGCCGCTCTGGTTTTTCTGGGGTTTGCGTCGGGGTTGCCTTACAACCTGACCCGTGAAACGCTGGCGGCCTGGATGACGATTGAAGGCGTGAATCTGGCGACCATTGGTTGGTTTAGCCTGGCGAATCTACCCACCACCGTTAAATTTTTGTGGTCGCCGTTGCTCGATCGCTATGTCCCTCCCTTTTTAGGGCGGCGACGGGGATGGATGGTGTTGACGCAAATTGCATTGGTAGTGGCGATCGCCGTTATGGCCTTTCAGCAGCCCACCAAAGCCGTGCAAATGCTGGCCGTAACGGCGATCGCGATCGCCTTTCTGAGTGCCACTCAGGACATCGCGATCGATGCCTATCGGACGGATGTATTGGAAGAGCGAGAAGTGGGAGCTGGCGTCGCCATTTGGGTCTTGGGCTATCGGGTAGCGCTGCTGGTGACGGGTTCACTCGCGCTAATCTGGGCCAAGTATTTTTCCTGGCAGGGAGTATATCTTTTGCTAGCGGGGCTGATGTCGCTCTCGCTGATTGTGTCGGTGCTGTCGCCGGAGCCGGATGTGCGCGATCGCGACGGCAATGCGGTCAGTGCTCCTCAAACCCTCGCCGAGGCGATAGAGCTACCGTTTAAGGACTTTTTTCAGCGATCGGGCCTGCTTCAAGGAGTTCTCATTCTCCTGTTCATCTTGCTTTACAAAGTGGGAGACTATCTGGCGGTCAATATGACCACTCCATTTCTGCTGAAGACCGGATTTGAACTGGAGATTGTTGGGGCAATTCGAGGCGGGATGGGGTTAATCGCCACGATCGTCGGAGGGTTATTAGGGGGCGCTGTCCTGAGCAAGATTGGCATTAATCGATCGCTGTGGATTTTCGGTGGATTGCAGGCGGTGAGCAACCTGGCCTATTTTGCGCTGGCGCTGGCTGGAAAGAACTATCCGCTGATGGTGACAGCGATTAATATTGAGAATTTTTGTGCGGGATTAGGAACGGCGGCATTTCTGGGATTTTTGATGAGCCTCTGTAATCCCCGATTCTCGGCTACGCAATATGCCTTGCTGTCCAGTCTGGTGGCCGTGAGTCGGGAAGTGGTGGCGTCTCCAGCGGGGGCGATCGCCCAATCTACGGGTTGGCCGCTGTTCTTCTTCCTGACCTTCTGCGCTGCGCTGCCGGGACTGTTGCTCTTACCCATCTTTGCGCCCTGGAATGCTCGCGATCGCGCCATGCCTCGTCCAGGTCTATCGGATGATGAGTAGTGATTTCTCAGATTTGTATGAAAACAGTGTGTGTGGTCTGCCCCCAGCCGGGGTTCCCTTGGCACCCCGTTCTAATCAATCCTTAGATGGCTGGGGCGATCGCTCTCAGTCGTTGTAGTATGAAAGAAGGCTTCACAAAACTTGAGATTTTGCGTCATCTCACCTAAATATGGCAATTTTTCGGCAGTACATTGCCCCTTTTATCGTTGTTCTAGTTTTCCTGTTAGCTCTGGTTGCGGTTAGCGCTCGCATTTTTCTTCCCGAAGATATGGCGGCTCCTGCTCCCGTTGAAGAGGTTGGACAGGCTCCAGTCCAGGCGTCTCAGCCTGTGTCGCAGCTTCCGGTGTCGCTAGAGGTGTTGATTGACGGCTTACCGCAGGATGCGGTGTTAGATGTTCCGTTGTAACCCTAACTTGTGGAGCTTCCACCGAGCTATAGCTTGAGAGTTGGATCGAGCCTTGACCGGGCGCTGCTGGTGAAGTTCATGCAGCGTACTTATCAGGATTTATATCCCAATCAATCGTTTGGCCATTTGGCCCGGACGGTTGAGCAATACCTTGGCCAGCAGACTCCGTTGTGGTGGGTTGAGCATGGCGATCGCCATCCAGTTGGGTGCCTGTGGCTAGGCAACGCCATCGATCAGGTGACGGGCGATCGCCATGCTCATATTTTTTTGCTGTACGTTGAGTCAGACCATCGTCGTCAAGGACTGGGGACAGCGCTGATGAATCATGCGGAAGCCTGGGCCAAGGAACGGGGCGATCGCCGGATTGGCCTTCAGGTGTTTCAAGCAAATCAACCTGCGCTGAATCTTTACGAAAAGCTGGGATACGAAGTGCAATCGCTGTGGATGGCGAAGCGGTTACTGTAGCTGTGAGCTGACGAAGCTGTGAGCTGACGACGCGCGATTTAGTCTAAACTCAAGTTCTAAACCAACGTGAATTCGACAAATACGCAGAAAGGTGCTCCGCGCGTCGCGCGGCTGAAATGGCGCTATCGAATTCACGTTAAACCATATAGCCCTGTCATTCAACCTTCTGTCTTGTAACCCGTATGGCTGACACTGCCAATAAAGACCAGCAGCATCCCCTTTGGGGCACCGATCGCCAATCCGTCAATATGCTTCTAGAAGGCCAGCCGACCGACTTTAACCTGGCAGAACTGGCCCGATTGCGAATTCGTTACCGTGGGTTTCCGGGGGCGAGGGACATCCAGACTGATTTAGATAAAGTGTTGAAGCAGTGGCAGCTTTCCGAAGACGCGTTATTTGAGAAAACCCGCCAAATTCATCAGGTGGCGCAGGTCTATAAGGGGCGGGGAAATCAGCGAGAAGACTGGAGTTAAGGCAATTTCAAACCCTCGAAAGATGTGCGAAAGGCCGATGATCGCGTAGATCAAAGAAGGTCAGGTGCGTTAGACATCAGGTTTCGAACATGGGAGGAGTAGCATTTAGTCCTCCCATTCGATCTGTCTGGCGCAGCAAACTCGCTACTAATCTGGGGTAAGGGAATTGTGAGATTAAAATCAATTTTTAGATTGTTAAAAGAAACGGTTGAGGAATGGAATAAGGATAAGGCATCGAGATTAGCGGCGTCTCTGGCGTACTACACGATCTTTTCCTTAGCGCCTTTGTTAATTATTGTGATTGCGATCGCCGGAAGTGTATTTGGAGATGATGCGGCACGAGGCGAGATCAGTCGGCAGATGCAGGGCTTAGTTGGGCCAGATGGTGCCAACTTTATTGAATCTGCGATCAATAATGCCAATCAGCCTAACTCTAATGCCGGGGCGATCGCGTCGATCATCAGCATTGCCGTGTTGATCTTTGGTGCGACCGGAGTGTTTACAGAACTGCAAGATTCCTTAAATACCGTGTGGGAAGTGGCTCCTAAGCCCGATCAGGGATTCTGGCAATTTGTTCGCAATCGCGTCCTGTCGTTTGCGATGGTGTTGGGAATTGCCTTTTTGCTGCTGGTGTCTTTGGTGATTACGGCAGTGCTATCGGGACTCAACACCTTTATGAGTGGGGTGCTGCCAGGGGGAGATTATGTCTGGCAGATTATTAACACGGTGGTTTCCTTTGCGGTTGTCACGCTGCTGTTTGCCATGATGTTTAAGGTATTGCCAGACGTCAAAATTCGCTGGAGCGATGTTTGGACGGGAGCGATTATCACCGCGCTATTGTTTACACTAGGCAAGTTTTTAATCGGGCTATATCTGGGCAACAGCAGCTTTGGCTCGACCTATGGGGCTGCTGGTTCTCTCGTAATTGTTCTGGCCTGGGTGTATTACTCGGCTCAAATTCTGTTTTTTGGGGCGGAATTTACTCAGGTATATGCCCGTCGATATGGGTCTCAAATTGTGCCGAATCGGCACGCTGTTCCTGTCACTGAAGAAGCCAGAGCGCAGCAGGGAATTCCTCACCAAAGATCGATGGATGACTCTGACCGAGTCGATCGCACACGCCGGGGCGATCGCCGCATGTCCAGGCACTCATCTCGCCGCCGATCGGGTCTTTAACTGGCTGGTTAATCTGATACGAGGGGCACGATTCTACGCCCTCATCAAATTTACGTTAATCTGAATTCGACGACTATACAAAACGTGCCCCTCGCGTCGCGAGGGGCACGTTTTGTAATATTTCAGTTGCGATCGCGCAGTTTAAATGGCGCTATCGAGTTCACATTAACCAATGTTGACTTGAGTGGTATCGACAGACCCTGCACCGCTAACGCCGCGTGCAACAGAAATCATTTTGTTCAGGATTTGTTGATTGGGAACTTTTCCTTTCAGAACAACAGTGTTGCCAGTCTGGGCCACGTACAGCGTATTGATATCATCGATCGCTGAATCTTCATCAAATGCCAGCGCAACGCGCTTTGCCAAGCCGCTCTCGTCATACTCACCATTCAAACCAAGCCGCTCTGGGGGAATGGATTGCTGCTGAGTCCGAGTAGCTGTTGCTTGAGCAGGCGATGCTTGAGCAGGCGACGCCTGAGCAACATTCGTTCTAGTAGAGGAAGCTTGAGGCTTTTGAACGCCAAAAAGTCGTTGTAACCAACCCATAAGTGTCTCCTAATGTTAAAGGGCTTCAAAGCTTTTATTAAAGCCAGCTTTGTCTTGGAAAACGTCTCTCACAGGGGTGGGATACGAGGGAATGGGGTGGGGCGATCGCCGTAAGCCCCTCAGAGCAGCGATTTCGGCTGTTTTTGTGATGTTAAGCCCTCTGTCTAGAGGCTGAAAAGGGGGTGGGGAAGGTGGGGAGGATGAGACAGCGTATGAAGAAGCAAGCCACTTGCCTCTCCTATCACCCCTATCACCCTTGTCTTCCTTGGTTCCCCACACCCATACCCCACACCCCATCCCCTACACCCCATCCCTAAAACCCAACACCCAACACCCAACAAACTCATCCGTTTTGCGCAAATTGCGGCTAAATTAAGGAAGTGCTTCGGCAATTTATTCCTGAATTTGGCATACGAGGCGAGCGAGCTTGGACGACACTTACGAAATCTATGTAAATCGGGTTGCACGCATGACATTGCCAGAGGCTTATAAGTCTCAGGTGCAATACATCCAGGCGTCACCTAAATTTCATCGACAGTCAGGTGGAGCATTCCAACCTGTTCCATTTCCTGGCTACTCTGTGATTACCCCTCCCTGGGCAGATGAGGCTGAAAATCAAACGTTTTACGAACGATTACAGTCATTTCAGGAAAGGGCTGTAAAGCAGCTATCGCCGGATCTACTGATTTCCCTGCCGCCAGATAGTTTTCATATGACGCTGGCTGATTTGATCTGGGATAGCGCTTATCGTCATGCAGACGAAAACCCTGAATTTCAAGGACAGTTGCGCGATCGCATTGCTCAAACGTTTCAAGAGGTGCGATCGCAAGTCCATCGAGGTGAGCCAATCTACTGGCAAGTGTTGGGTGTGATTTTGATGCCTCGCGCTTTGGCAATCAGTTTGGCCCCGAAGGATGAAGCCTCATACGATCGCATTTTGAAATTGCGGCGAGCCATCTATCAAAACTCATCGCTAATGGCATTGGGAATTGAACAGCAATATCACCTCACCGCCCATATTACTTTTGGCTATTTTGGTGAGGTGCCCGGAGAGGTAGACCGAAACCAGCTTAGTCAAACGTTAGTTGACCTGAATCAGGAGTTGCTGCTGGACAATGCGCTGCCGCCGTTAATGGTGCAGCGGGCCGAGCTGCGTAAATTCGATAATATGACCCGCTATTATCGGGAGTCTGATTGGCCCGTGCTAGAGTTTTGACACATTTCCTGAATCGGTTTCTAAATCGGTTGAACTGCATCATTTCACTCTGGAGCAGCATATGGCAACCAGCGACACGTTTAAGGCAGAATTGCAGCGGGCATCGGTTAGTGAAACCGACATTAAGCGGGCGTTGCAAGCTGTACTACCTCAGTTAACGGAGTTAAAAATTACGACCTGGGTGGTCAGTGAAGATGGTAACTCCATGTCATCTCAAGGCAATCCTGGATACTGTATGAAAACTCGCGTTAGTATCCTGGATAGCACCATTAACAATGAGGTGGGCAGCTCGTTTTTGGACAATGGTTCTTACACGGAGCTACGAGAATTTCATTCGGCTCAGGTTCAAAAAAGCTATGAAACGCTTCAACAAAATCTAGAGAGTTTACAAAAATTATCTAAGATTTGGGCGAAGACTCTTTAGAGCCGTCGATTTAATAAGACCGAAGATTTATGTTTGGAAACGCTGGGTTGCCGCGCTTTCAAATATAAACTTCCGGGTTTTATTTAATTTGTGATCCTTAGTAGATTTTGGGAATCACGCCTTCGTAAACCGTTAACTCAAATTTCTGGTAGAAGTGAGCTATAGCCTTGCTTCTATCAAAAATTTGGGTTTCATCCAAAGTGATATACACTTTAATGAATTAATTCTTGAGTTAAATTGAGTGCATCAATAGATTCAAGTTTATTAATTTGCACACAGCTTTATCAGGGATACTGCCGTGGCGATCAATGAAGCATTTAATAACAACGAACTGAGTGCTGGCGATCTTGCGCAAGCCCTTAAAGTCGCACTGACCGAAGCAACAGAATTACAGATCACGACAACGGTCGTGCCGACAGACGGTGATAGCGTAGACGCGACTAAACCAAGCGATCGCCTATATACCCGCCTGAATATAGTAGACAGCGAAATCGAGAATGAAATCGGCAGGGCCTTTGTCAATGGTGGGCCATATGCCAAGCTGTTAGAGTTTCATTTAAGTCAGGCTAGCCAGGCACCTCAGATGGTGCATCAAAAGCTGAAAATCCTGGAGCAGTTGTCAGATGCGCTGGCAGCTATGCAGACCGCAGGGATTCCCTTAACCGAACAGACCGCAGGGACTGTGGTGGCGGATGCTGAACCGATTGCCGCTGTGGGTACGGCACCTGTTGCCGCCCCGATTCACGAAGCATTCACCGTCAGTGATGAGTTCGTTGATCGAATGGCGTTATTGGCGGCAGACCAACCTCTAATGGTCACACAACCGTCAGCGGCAGAACCGCTGCACGATGACTTTGTGCTGCAAGAACCGTCGGATATTGGGATTGCTGAGACTGAGGCGATCGTAACTCCTTCTGTGTTTGCCGAAGAACCCGCTTCACTGGAGGCACTGCCAGACCTTGATCTGTTTGGTGATCAGTTAATTGGTGACCAGGGAACGCCGGACAGCGAGGCTGAACCGACAGCAGAATTTTCAACAGAACCATCTACAGACGTTGCCCCAGATCTAGACCTGTTCGATAGCCAGCTTGACCTGCCAGATGAGTTGCCGCTAGCGACTGATGAAGATGTCGCGCCCATTCTGGTGGACGATACGGAGTCGATGGCAGAGTTGGCAGATGACATCGTCTCTACCCTTCATCTGGAAGAACAGACGGATGACGAGGTGGAAGAACCTCTGCAATCCCTGGAAGATGTTCCACCCGACGAACCTGAAGCCTTGGATGATTCTCTAGATGAAGATCTGGCCGCGATTTTATCGCTCGATACTTCAGATGAGTCTGACCTGAATCCATTAGCCGAGCTGAGTTCGTCTGAGCCTGCTGAAGAAGAACCTTCGTTGCTATTAGTCGATGACGTAGGTGATACGGAATCCGTCGAGGAGTTGGCCGATGACCTGGCGATCGCATTAACGCTGGAAACGCCATCTGAGTCTGAGACGCTATCTGAGGATTTGGCTGCCGCCTTTGACGAAACAGATGAGACGTCACTGGAAAGCTTAGAGGCCGCATTGGCCGATACGTTTGAGTCTTCCTTTGAGAACGATTTGTCGTCTGAAACTGGGTCACCCTCTGAAACGGAGGAGCCTTCCCTGTTTGGTGATGGGCTGGACATGCCGTCGTTCTCATCGTTTGAGTCAGAGGAACTCAGCTTTGATCTGGATGCTGTCTCAGAACCTTCGCTGGATCTAGACTTGGGTGCGATCGCCGAACCCTCTAGTGATCTAGATTTCGATACGATTAGCGAACCGTCTGCCGAACTAGATTTAGGTACAACCGCCGAACCTCCAACAGAGTTCGATTTCGATACGCTGACTGAACCATCTGCTGAGTTGGATTTAGGGACGATCGCCGACCCCTCCAGGGATCTGGATTTTAATGCGATTACCGAGCCTCCAACCGAATTCGATTTTGATACGATTGCCGAACCGTCTGCTGAGTTGGATTTAGGGACGATCGCCGAACCTTCTCTTGATCTGGATTTTGATGCGATCGCTGAAGCTGCGCCAGAATTTGATTTCGATGCGATTAGCGAACCGTCTGCCGAACTGGATTTAGGCACAACCGCCGAATCTCTAGCGGAATTCGATTTCGACACGCTGACTGAACCATCTGCCGAATTGGATTTAGGAGCGATCGCCGAACCTTCTAATGATCTAGATCTTGATGCGATTGCCGAAACGCCAACTGAATTCAATTTCGATGCGGTTACCGAACCTACCGATGAGTTTGATCTGGGTGCGATCGCGGAACCGTCTGGTGAGCTTGACCTTGAATCCGCATTAGACTCCTCAGATCTGGATCTGGGCGCGATCACTGAACCTGCGGACGAGTTCGATTTTGGAGCGGGGGCTGAACCGTCGGCTGAGTTAGATTTAGGGGCGATCGCCGAGCCATCTGGTGAGCTTGATTTCGGGGAAATTAGCGATCCATTTTCTCCTGAATCATCTCAGTCGCTTGAGTCCGATAGCCCTACGGTGGAACCTCCAACATCCGACGTGGCAGCAGATTCTTTGGCTGATGTAGATCTAAGCGATCTGCTGTCTGAGGCAGAAGAACCAGAACCGGAGTCGCCAGAAGGGTTACAGGATGCGCTGGATGCCTGGTTGAATCTGGATTTGGATAATTCCGAGGAGCCAACGGCAGAAGAGTTGACCATGCCGTCGCTGCAACCGTCTACGCCACCGGACGATCCATTCCAGGCGTTAAGCGAATCCTATGCCCCTCCAGCGGTCAGCCCGTCTCCCTTTGCCGCAGGTGTGCCAGATGAAGCGGTTCAGCCTAGTGCTCTCGATCGAACGTTGAGCGGCTATGAAGAAGCGGCTCAAAAAACGGTAGACGAGCTGTTTGATGAGGCGTTTGGTGAAACCGAGTCATCTGACGAGATGTTTGTCACCTTCTTTGATGCCACTTCTGATCCGACTCTGGATGATGTCAATCCGTTTGGTCAGTTTTCGCTGGAAACCTTAAACGTGTCAGCATCTTCAGGAAATGCAGCGAGAAATCACTCGTCTGGTTCTGTCCCAGGAACGCAATCTGGCTCAGACAATCCTGATGAAGAAGACCGTCCTAATTTACCGCCGCCACCCCCCTATTCCAATTGACTTCGATTCTGCATCCCATTCTGGAACAAAGTTTCGCCGTGATTGACCGCGAAATCGGCCCACATCACTTTACCGAGCAGGAATATGCTGTGGTGCGGCGAGTTATTCACAGCACGGCAGATTTTGAGTTTAAGCACCTGATTCAGTTCAGTCCCGGAGCAATTGAGGGCGCGATCGCTGCGTTGTCCCAAGGAATCCCCATCGTCACCGATGTCACGATGGTCAAACAGGGGATCGCTACGATGGTCGGCAAGACCTTCAATAACCCGATGGTGGCGGCTGTTGAGCAGGCGAGTGACCCCCTGCCCGGAAAAACCCGGACTGAAACAGGACTGCTGCGCTGTTGGGAACAGTTTCCCCAAGCAATTTACGTCATTGGCAATGCTCCAACGGCGCTACTGGCTCTGTGCGATCGCCTGAAAATGGCTTCCACACAGCCTGCGCTGGTGATTGGCGCTCCCGTCGGGTTCATCTCGGTTGTGGAGTCTAAACTGGCCCTCTCGCAGATAGCGGTTCCGCAAATTCGAGTTGAGGGGCGCAAAGGCGGATCACCTGTAGCCGCCGCTATCCTGAATGCCCTATTGGTTTTGGCCTGGGAACAGAAAGGTTAGGACCGCTGCCAGATTTTGATCGTTTCGTCGGCGCTACCGCTCACTAAAAAACGACTATCTGGGCTAAAACACAGCGTATTTACACTCCATGAATGGCGAAGCACCAGAGGTCGCTGATTTTGAGGCAGTTCCAGGCGATCGCCCTGCTGCAACGGCCAAACGCGAATCGTGCTGTCCTCACTGCCGCTTGCTAAAAACTGATCATTCGGACTAATCGCAACACAGCTAACCGGATCGCGATGGGCCATCAGCGTTTGCAGTTGTTTCCCCTGCTCCAGATCCCAGATCTTCAGCGTTTTGTCCCAACTGCTGCTGACCAGCGTGAGCCAATCGGACGTGACGGCAATATCGCTCACGCGGGCCACATGCCCCCGAAAAGAGTTGAGGAGCTGGCTGCTTTCCAAATCCCACAGCCGAACCGTTTTGTCATAGCTGGCGCTGAGTAGCTGCTGTCCGTCATCACTGATGATGAGCGCACTGATTTGATCCCGGTGCTTGGCGAGTGAATCGATTAGCTCTTCTGTCTCCAGATCCCACAGGTAAATTCGCCCATCGCCACCTCCACTGGCCAGCAGAAATCCGTCGGGACTGATGGCGATCGCCGAAATCCCCCAGCCGTGCTCAGGTAACGTGCTAAATAGCTTCAGATTGGCCAAATCCCACCGTTTAACGGTGCCGTCGTCGCTAGCGCTAATCAGAGTGCGTCCATCTGGGCTAAAGACCAGCGATCGGATGCAGTCGCTATGTCCCGCGCTAAACAGGAGCGATCGCCCTGCAAAACTGTGAAGCAATTCTCCGGTGATCAAATTCCATAGCTTGATGGTTTTGTCGCGGCTGCCGCTGGCGATGAGGCGGCTATCGGGACTGATGGCGATCGCAGTGACTGGGCCAGAATGCCCCAGCAGGCTACCCATCTCTTGCCACGATGCTTCACGACGGGCCGCAGGGGATGGATTGGCAGATGAGCGGGAGGGCAGCGTCGAATTGGGCGATCGCGAGGTGGAACGAGACTGACGATTCGCTGCCGATGACAGGCTGGGTAGACGGTTGAGGTCTTGTAAAACGGCTGTAGCGGTGCGATAGCGCTGGCTAGTGGCCTTCGTCAGCATTCGATCGAGCACATTGGCCAACTGTGCGCCGATGGGTTCTATGAGGTATTGACGCCACACCCAGGCGTCTTCGCTAACGGAATACAGATCAAACGGATGCAGGTCGGTGAGCAGATGAATACAGGTGACACCCAGACTATAAATATCACTGGCAAACTCGGCTTTGCCCATCGCCTGTTCTGGTGCCACATAGCCTGCACTACCAATAATCGTTCCCGTTCGGGCGAGGGCAGGCCCAGTAGCGTATTTAGATGCGCCGAAATCTACCAGCACTAAACGGGCATGGCCCCGCTCCCAAACCGACATCCCTGCCGGACAAACGATATTTTCAGGCTTGATATCCCGGTGGATCACCTGGTGGCTATGAATGAAGGCCAGTACGGGCAGCAGATCATTCAACAGCCGATGAATGTGGGCTTCAGTAAAGGGGCCGTCCTGCGCCAGTAAGGTAGCTAGATTCGGCCCATTGATAAATTCTTGAACCAGGTATTGAGCGTTGTCCTGCTCAAAATGGTCTAATAGCTGCGAAATTTGGGGATGTTGGCCCAATTCCGCCAGCCGTTCGGCTTCCTGGCGAAATAACTCAACCGTTTTGCGGGGGCTGACATCCCCGATCGCACGCGGCAGAGATTGTTTAATCACACAAAACGGTTGGTCTTGCTCTCGCTCGTCGATCGCCAGAAAGGTTTTACCAAATCCTCCCTGCCCCAGTACTTTCAGCGGACGGTAGCGATCGCCCAATAGCAACGGCGCACCACAGTTCTGACAAACAGTAGCATCGTCGGGATTTTGCGGTTGCCAGCAAGCCGGATTTAAGCAATAGGTCATGCGTCAGGTGGGCACCAGTTCCCCCGGACGCAGCCGTGCCCACTTGCCCATCTCGGCCTTAAAGCTGTCGCAGCCGACGACATCATACTCTTCGCCAAAATCGCCTTCCTGAATGATCTGCCCATCGTCTGTAACAACTACTTTAGGAAGCGTGTAGTTATAGTTAATGACGGGGTTGATTGGCTCAAATGTTGGTGTTTCAGTCAGATGAGGCTGCCGATGCTGATCTTCTACGGCATGGTAAGTGGTGCAGCTATCGACATAATGGCAGTTGACGCAAATACACATGTCTGTTTCCTCCGCCTTCCGCACGAACACGGGCAGCGTTCGTACCCCATTTCTGCTACTGTAGCTCAAGTTTTGATAAAACAGGCACCGCTCAAAGGGGATGTTGCAAAATGAAAGACATGAAGATTCATCGTTCTTGAAGAGGCAGAATGATGAGAGGGCGAGAGGGTGAGAAGCGCGTGAGATCACGTCATGGATTACTCAAACTTCCAGCTCTGCCTAGCTACGGCTACTTAGGAACGTGACGTTTAAGGTGCACCACGGTTGAGCGGAGGGCTTGGCTAGTCCAAGTTCGTGCAGCCCATCAAGTTTGCAGGTTAATTCATCCACGATCCTCGATTTTTTGTTTTCGCAAATTTTAGTTAAATTCTTGAGTTTTACCGATTTGTACCTCAATCTCAGTGAACAGCAGCTTGCATCCGTTCCCGCGTCGGTTCTGTCGCCGGAGACATGGCCGTTTGACTTAAAATGGCTACCGCCATCGACGTACCTGGTGGGTGGCAATGTGCGAGATGCGCTTCTGGGGAGACATGCTGAGTATCTCGATCTGGATTTTGTCATGCCTGAACGGGTCGTGGAAACGGCCAAGGCGATCGCCCGTCACTATGGAGCCGGGTTTGTGCTATTGGATGCCGAGCGTCAAATTGCGCGGGTGGTGTTTGAGCACGCTACGGCTGACTTTGCGCAACAGGTGGGGCCTTCGCTAGAAACAGATTTGCAGCGGCGCGACTTTACGGTCAATGCGATCGCCTACAATCCCATTACCAGAGAAATTATTGATCCCTTGGGTGGCTGTGAGGATTTGCGCCAGCGCCTCATTCGCATGGTGGCTCCCGAAAATTTGAAGGAAGATCCGTTACGGTTACTGCGGGCCTATCGTCAGGCGGCCCAGCTTGGGTTTGAGTTAGAACCCGATACCCAAAGCGCGATTCAACACTTGGTGGATTTGCTGCAATTTATTGCCGCAGAACGGGTGCAGGCTGAACTCAATTACTTGCTCAGCACGGCCAGCGGTACGCCATTTCTCACCCTGGCTTGGCGAGACGGCTTGTTGCAGCACTGGTTACCCTATACAACGGCGACCAGTTTGACGCTGGTGGAACGCATCGACCATGCGGCGATCGCATTAGAAGGCCGCTGGCCATCCTTCAGTTCAGAACTATCTGGCTGGGTGCGCGACCAGCAAAAGGCATCGGGAGCCAGCCGCAGTTGGTTAAAAATTGCCAAGTTGGCCAGCATCACGGCTCCTGATCCCCAGACGGCAGAGCAGGAGCTTTGGCGCTTGAAGTATAGCCGCACGGAAGTACAGGCCGTTCTAACGGTCATCAAATTTGTGCCGCAACTTCAGGCCGATGTCGCACACATGCCGCTGCGGGATCAGTATTTTCTGTTTCAAGGGGTTGGTTCTGCATTTCCGGCACTGGCGGTGCTGGCTGTGGGGTTAGGACTATCACTGGAGGCGATCGCACCCCTGGTGCAGCGCTTCCTAACGCCAAACGATCCCGTTGCTCATCCCGTCTTACCCGTGACGGGCCGCGATTTGATGACGGCTCTCCAGTTGCCCGCTGGCCCACAAATTGGTCATCTGCTGCAAGCGATTCAACTGGCTCAGGCAGAAGACAAAATTGTCACAACCGACGACGCGCTAAATTTTGCGCAACAGTTGCTCAACCAGTAATTTTACCTGAAGCCAGTTGCGGGTTTTGCTCACCCGACGAGCGCGCCAAACTCGTATTTAGTAGTCGTGCAAGCTCGCCGCAG
>DATNPS010000550.1:0-22311 GCA_036703095.1 Crinalium sp.
AGTCCATTGTCGAAAACAACAGCAACGCTGGAGCATCTGTACTCGCGAATTGCAGTCAGAAGCGATCGCAGAACAGTCCCTATTGAAGCGATGGGAATTCCATGCGCACTGACGGGGATACCCGTTGGTGTGGCTTTCAATGCGTGATAGGCTCTGTGAGCAAGGTTGGTGCCATCAACAATTAATAGCATTTGGATTAGTCTTCCCTCCTTCCTGCAATCACTTCACCAGTGAGTCTATCCGTGATGTTTCCTGCATGATGGACTATTGGTGTTTGATGGGCTGTCCTTATGATACTTGAAACCCTGGTCTAATCGAGGTTTTGTGGTGGTAGTGGGATCTGATCTGGAGCTAAAATCACCACTTTGCCGTCCTGCCACACAGCGATGGATTGCCCTAATCGGCGATGGCGATCTAATGCTTGTGCAACTGCTGATTTTGTGAGTTCAGTCAGCGTTTCATAAGATGTCGTTGGTTTGCTTTCAGCCATCGTAACCCTCTGTAATTTGATTCCACATTACCCTTAACTCAAGGCTT
Organism: Crinalium sp.; assembly: GCA_036703095.1. GTDB lineage: Bacteria > Cyanobacteriota > Cyanobacteriia > Elainellales > Elainellaceae > DATNPS01. The sequence goes on from DATNPS010000550.1 coordinate 538, forward strand.
TATTGAAGGGTTAATTAAAGGCTTTATTGAAGGGTTAATTAAAGGCTTCAGCAGTGGATTAATTAAAGGGTTAAGTAAAGGCTTCAGCAGTGGGTTAAATAAACAGGATTCAGGGCAACAGCATAACCTCTATTACCCTAAATCCACCACATCAAAAGCTTATCCCTTCCTCCGATTCAACCCACTAAACGTCAACCACCGCGAAGGTTCTCCCAACTTGGCAAAGCTCAACTGAGTTTCCATGATTTCCTGAAGCACCTGTTCAGTCTCATCTCCATCAAACGGTTGTGTATCAGACCCTACTCCTGCCTCTAGAGATTCAAGCTGCATTCGAATAGCGGTTTCATCTAAACCAATTGAAATGCTGATGTTCAAGAACTCGGCTGGAACAGGTAGACGCTCCGGCCACAGCAACCCCAGCAGTTGAAACAGAGGTTGGGTAAATAAGCCACTCATCTCAAATTCCACCTCATCCTGTGGGTCAACCAAAGCCTTTTGAAGCCGTTGATTCGCAGACTCTATCGCCTGTCGAGTATCACTATTGATGAGGAGGGGGCGATCGCTCTTCTGAGTGACTGAGACCTTATAACTCAAGGTTGTTGCTCTGAGTTTGCCATCGGCGGCGGCGAACTGGTCTGGATGCTGGGCCATATACCCAATCACCACCCGTTGAATCAATCGACGAGTCGCATCGGTTTCCTCAGCCAGGGACTTGAGGGAGGCAAAGCGTTCATAATGGGGCTTGGCTTCTGCTTCTCGAATGCCCTGGAGTCCTTTGTATTCCTGAAACAGGTTGAGCAATGCCTCCATGCCCTCATCCCCATATCCATCAAGGATGGCAATAGCCCGACGCTCAATGCTTTGCTGGAAAAGAGTTCGTTGCTCTGGCTCATCTATCAGGGGCAACGATTTCAGGTCTTGCTGGAGCTGCTCTAGTAGGAATCTCAATGGACAAGGGGAAGCAGGGTCTATCTGGATGCTGGGTGCGGTTACTGAATTCAGGTCATGGGGGCATCAACAGGGGTATTGGCAGAGGTATTACCAGTGGAATTAGAGCTATCAACAGCAGTATTAGAGCTATCAATAGGGATATCTACAGTGGGATTAGAAGTGGCATCACCAGTGGGATTAGAGCTATCAGCGGTGGTATCAGCAGGGGCGATCGCCTCACCTGCTACTAATCCAGGGTTGCCAGGTTCAGTGGGATTTGATGGTTGAAGGGCTTTTTTAGATGTAGCTGTCTTCTTATTCGGCATGAGAATTGTGGGTGGAATGGAAGAACACCCAGACTGGAAGCAAGACTAAGAGGAAAGACAGACGGAAGGGGATAAAGGGAAATCAGAAGAAGTTGATAGGGACTACGCTGACTCTGCTCTGCCGAACCTGTCACGATGGCCTCCATTCGGGTAGGCCACTACGAGGTCGGATGGAAGCAGTTACTGGAAAGCCATGATGCGGTGAAAGCTGCACGTCCGGTTTGGAGGGGAGACGATGGAACAGGAGTCAAAAATCACCTCGCTAGCGTCCTACCCTACTTTCTCACCATTAGCAACAACGCCCAAGAACGAGAGCTAGAAGCAGCGTTAGTGAGTCTTTTACGTCTCGGCTGTGGATGACTTATTGCGGCATGAAACCGATAACCCAACGATCGGGCTAATCCTGTGCCGCTCTAAAGATAAAACCACAGCAGAATATGCCCTTCGAAACGTCAATACTCCGATTGGAGTGACAACGCACAGGCTATCAGAAGCAATAGAGATAAGCTTACCGTCGGTTGAGCAATTGGAAGTAGAGTTGAATACGGCTGCTGCCAGACTGGAAGGTGATTAACCTCAATAAGAGTGACTATGAGATGGCGTTTGACAGTTTGCCTCAAATACAACCTGTTGTTCCTTTCATGCAAATCAAATCACCATTTAGTTGACAAAGTGAGGGGGAACGGCTTGTGGTTTGAAAATCAGGATTATCAAGATTTCTACTGGCTCTCGACGTCTCAAAATCTTCAGTTCGACGAGTTTTGATACAGCATCTCTAGACGGCTTGCACCTTTTCAATGGTTGCTAGCTCTCGCCTGTTTATAATCCTGATAATCGAACTTTATAAGGGATTTCTTCAACAGGCAAATCATTGCAGTCCCAGTCACTATAACGAAGTTGTAACCGCTGCTCTCCTGCATATTCCACTAACCTTCCACCATACAGCTTGGCCTCAGTCCCTAGACTTTGAATTCGGATTTTACCGTTGAAGACAGTAGCACGAGCCAGGTAAATCACCAGGTCATCGCGGGAAGGACGATTCACAGTGGTACTTGCGGTCAAGTGAGCTAACCCTCGCTCATCCATTTCTTGAGCTAAGGCGATAGCCGTGTTGCGAATGCCGCTAATTGCAACAATGTTGGCAGCAACGGCCATTGTGATGTCTACACCATCATCCGTGACGATGGAGTTGTTGGATAAAAATTGAAAATTGAGTTCTCCCAAGTCACTGCGAATGCGGCGATGAATCAAATTGTCGGGATGGTAATGAGTTAAGGTTCCTACAATAGCGCCACAGGCTGCACGCGGCTCTCGCCAAGGAGATTCACGGGTTTTGCCGTAAATCTGTTGACCATCCTGGCGTAATCGCCCAACATGAGTTTTGAGGTCGATCGCCACCATCGAAAGCGATTGAGGATTGCCTGCATACACTTGTCGTTTTAGGGATTCGTCTAACTCATGAGCCACGGTGACATGGGCTAAGGTCGCCCCGTTGTCAGTGCCTCCACCTGCTGGGAAAAAAGCTTCTAACTTGAGTTCTCCAATTTCAGAGAGCGTCGCAAATCGAGAGGCGACGACATCACGATAGCGTTTGGTCGCCTCGCCTTGATGGATGCGATCGCCACAGTTGGTATAAGCCAAGGTGGTAACAACGCTGGGTAAGCTCATGTCAGCTCCGCAGGTGTTCATGTCTGTAGGGCTAGAGACAGCAAGTTGAAGTTCATCTCGCAAGATTTGCAGCCCCTTGATGAGCGTGTAGCGATCTCGGACAATTTCATTGAGATAATTATGGTAGGCATTGCGCTCCATTCCAAAACTGGCGGAGAGCCGCCAACATTTTTCGACCCGTGCTTCGGTAGGGGCAGCATCAAAGGGTAAAGACATAAGTTGGGAAGACGAACCATGAATGCTGGATGAGATATTTCAAACTATACAGACCATCTAGCAGAACCTCTAGTGCAATTGATGTAATGCAACTGATCATGATGCTGTAAGGTTCTCAATAGCCGTGAAGAAAAGTTTTTTGAAGATGGATGTAGACCATTCGCTTCTAACTGCCAATACTCCTGCTCCAAATTCTCATTGCCGAAAATGGCTTTCTCCAGAGGGCTCCTGAGCGATTCATGCTCCCTAAAAAGTAGGGTAACGACTCAGCAAAGTTGAATACAGTAATCATGAATCAAGAGGGCTTCTTACCCCACGCCCACCTCGATTTAGAACATGGGTATAGATCATCGTGGTTTTGACATCCTTGTGTCCCAGTAGCTCTTGCACGTGCGAATGTCGTAGCCATCTTCAAGCAAATGAGTCGCGAAACTGTGGCGAAAGGTATGACAACCGCCATGCTTGGGAATTTCGGCTCGCTGTATAGCCTGCTTTACAGCACGCTGTACAGATTGCTCATATAGAGAGTTGAGCAGCATAGTCTGGCGATCTTTTTGCCTTTGCCATCTCGTACCGTAATTTGACCGTACTCAAAGTTCAAATCTTTCACCCGCAAGCGCAACCCTTCCATCAAGCGCATACCGCTGCCATAGAGCAAGCTAACGATGAGATGATTGATACCATCTAAATACGCCAAGATTTGCTTGACCTCTGAACGGCTAAAAATCACAGGTAACCGCTCTGGCTTCTTAGCACGCTCAATGTCATCAATGTAAGGTAGGTCAATTTGCAGCACTTGGCGATAGAGAAATAGCAATGCACTCAAAGCTACCGTTTGAGTCGAGGGTGCCACATTGCGATCAATCGCTAGGTGTGACAAGTAAGCCCTGATCTCATCTGCCCCCATATCCTTAGAGTGCCGCTTGTCATGAAACAGGATAAAGTCCCAAGCGTAGTAGACATAAGACTTCTCGGTCTTAAGGCTGAAATGCTTGAGTCGAATGGACTCTCTAACCTGATCAAGCAATCGTGGTGGCTGGATAGTGACATAAATAGATGCTGGATAAACCCGACATGGAGGGGTGTTATCCACATTTTTGACGGATAAGCCTCCAATCTCCAGGATTAACCATCAGACCTGCTAGATAACACCCCAAGACCTCGGGCTTATCGAGTAAATATTCTGCTTAATTCCTTAAAAACTGGGTATTATCCCGCAGATGTGCCAGATAATGCAGAAGATATAGGGTCTTATCTAGCAGATCTGACACTTAATACATAGTTAGCTGGCTTCATTCGGCTAGGTTGCGTAATTTGAAAATGATTGGTACGGTGAGCTGCGCTAAGTTGTATTAGGATTACAGTTATTTCTAGTAGTGGTGACTATGCAAGCTCTTCCTCCAAACACCGCTCTTATCGTCATTGATGTTCAACAGGGATTTGACGATCCAGTGTGGGGTAAACGTAATAATTTGAACGCAGAGGAAAACATTGCACAGCTATTAAAAGTTTGGCGGACTAAAGCTCTTCCAGTTATTCATATTCAACATTTGTCAGTATTGCCAGAGTCTCCCTTGCGTCCCAATCAGGTCGGATGTGAGTTTAAGCCTGAAGCTCAGCCATTAAACGATGAACCTGTTTTTCAGAAAACTGTGAATAGTGCCTTCATTGGCACATCGCTTGAATCCTATCTTAGGCAGCAGCAGATTGAAGTGGTTGTAATAGCGGGTTTAACCACTGATCACTGCGTTTCAACCTCAACTCGCATGGCAGCCAATCTTGGATTTAAAGTTTTGTTGGTATCAGATGGAACCGCGACATTCGATCGAGACAGCTACAACGGGAAACACTACACGGCGGAGGAAATCCATGAATCTGCGTTAGCAAGCCTGCATCATGAGTTTGCTACAGTGGTGAGGGTATCTGACATTATTGCAAACATTGAAGTAGCTACAGCCAGCTAACAATCCCGTTGCACACCGACCCTACAGAGGCTCTTCGCTGAGTGTGTGAGGTTGTTAACGGCGGGTGAACGGGGTCGTTAGCTGGAAAAACTTGATGTCGCATCATGGATGTATACCTTTACCCCAATTACGCTAATCCATGCTTGATCGAAATCAATACTTGTTGGAGTTGGTAAAACGCAATGTCAAAGCCTATATCGCCAACCCAAAAACGAAAGCTGTCATGGTGACAGGCTCAGTCGCAGAAGGGGAGTGCGATGAATACTCCGATTGCGATGTTTGCTTTTATTACGATGAATTACCAACTGATGCAGAGTTACAGCTTGCGCGTCAGCAAAATCAGGGTGCAGCATTGATTGAGGTTTTGGGCAATCGACGAGAGGGTGCGCTTGGTGAGAGCTTCCTGATGAACGGGATTGAATTTCAATTTGCTCATGCGACGATCGCACAATGGGAAAAGGAAATTTCAAGTATTGTGGAAGCGTTTGATGTGCCCACTCCTCTCATGAAAACGATGGCTGGAACTTTGGTTGGAATTCCCTTGTATGGGAAAACCCTGATTGAGGAGTGGAAAGCTAAAATTGCAAATTATCCAGACGGACTCGCGCAAAGGATGGTTGAACACTACCTCAAGTTTGTCCCAGTTTGGGGAATGCAGGCGAAACTGGCTAGCCGAGATACAACGCTTTGGTATCATCAAATCCTGGTTGAGTCCGTCCAAAACCTGCTAGGGATGTTGTCAGGACTGAACCGCTTGTATTATTCAACGTTTCAATTTAAACGGATGAGCAGATTTATTGAGCAAATGAAGATTGCACCTGAAAGTCTTGCGGCTCGTCTCGAAGGTTTATTTCATCATGAAGCCTCTGTAGCTGTTAACGAACTTGAAACATTGGTTCGAGAAACAGTCAAACTAGTCGAGGTTCATATGCCGCAAGTAGATACTTCATCAGCAAAACGAAAATTAGGATGGAGACAACAGCCGTGGAAACTTAGCGAGTCGGAACGGTGAGGAACTCCAGCTAACAATTCTGTTGGAGCGGCGAGCATAGTCTTCTAGCTGCGTTTTAGTCATATCTGTCGCCGCACAACAGAACCGTTAGACTTCCTTATCTCATCAAATTAGAATATCTGACGGATTCAACATAGATCACCCCATGCCATGGCTCCCAATTCTCGCCGTTGTGTCAGTCTGGTTGTCTGTCTAATCGCTCTACCTTTATCGCTTCTATCTATGGGTTACACGACACAAGCCTCAACGCCTGTCGAGGTTCACATTACAACGTTAACAGGCACGCTCCATGGCACACAGATTATTCCAGCGTCTAATGTGCCAGAGCCAGCGGTGCTGATCATTGCGGGTTCAGGTCCAACTGATCGCAATGGAAACAGTTCTCTAGCTGGGCAGAATAATAGCCTCAAACTCCTCGCTGAAGGATTAGCCGGTTATGGCATTGCCTCGATCCGATATGACAAGCGCGGGATTGGAGAAAGCGCAGCCGCAGGACCTGAAGAAGCTGATTTGCATTTCGATACCTATGTTGAAGATGCTGCACTTTGGATTCAGCGATTGCAGGCAGATTCTCGTTTCTCAAGCATCACCGTAATTGGTCACAGCGAAGGCTCTCTCATTGGAATGCTGGCAACCCCAAAAACCGGAGCAAATGCTTTTGTATCAATCGCCGGAATTGCCCAAACTGCATCACAAGTTTTACGAGATCAACTGCGACTTAGATTGCCAGATGCATTATGGCAACAGAATGAGCAGATTCTTGCTGCTCTGGAGCAAGGGAAGAGAGTGACCTCTATTCCACCAGAACTCAACGCGCTCTACAGATCGAGCATCCAACCCTACCTCATTTCCTGGTTTCGCTATACCCCTGCCCAAGAGATTCGGCGTCTCACTGTCCCTGTTCTAATTGTTCAAGGAACAACGGATATTCAAGTGTCTGTAAGGGAGGCGCAAGACCTGAAGAGGGCTAAGCCGGATGCGGAGCTTAGAATCATTGAGGGGATGAATCACGTGTTAAAAGCTGTTCCATTAGACCCTGAACAGCAAAATGCTTCCTACTCTGAGCCAACGCTGCCAGTTGTGCCTGAGCTAGTTGAGGGTATAAGTCGGTTTATTCACAGCAGTAGAGTGCGCCGTGAGTCTAACCAGTCGCGGCCCCCGAACGTGTCAAGTTAATGGGTTGAGCTGCAAAGGTTTTCTGCGTCCGCTGAGCTTGGTCATTATACCTCGATTCTTGTAAGTAACCTAAAGACAGTGCCATCATTGTTATACTGATAAGACTATAGCGATCGCCACAAGATACGGACAGCAAGAGCTTTCCTATTTCTCAGACATCCTCTCAAATTATGCTCAAACTAAACTTTCAATTTTGGTCATCGGTTACAGTTTTAAGCTTGACGTTGGCATCAGCAGATTTGTTCAAAATGGCACCAGCCCTCGCAAACTGTGCTGAAGTACTGGCTCCAATGGAACTGATACAGCCAGCAACAGAGCGTCAGTGGCAGCAGTTACAACAGCAAACCACTTATCCTTGGGGAGAGGCTCGTCCATTTGGCACACTGGTTGGCGATCGCGTTACCCTCACTCCAGAATTCGATCGCTTAACAGGCTCGCAAAAACGACAGGTGATTGGTTCAGTCTTTGGATACACATTAACGCCCGCAGAAGAACAAGCACTCAGTGGAGCGATACCTATTGGACATTATAAAATCTATGCTAGTGATGGACGCATGGTTTACGAGGCTTCTGCCTGCCATGACATAACGACGTTAACAGAGAGAGCGAGATATGAGTATTACTACAATTTTAGTTTTATTTTCCCCGGTTTTGAATCAGAGCGAGAAGTAGAATCACGAAATGCAGGTCGTCCTGCGTGGCGAAATGTACGGTTTCCAATCTCAGCAGCACAAGAGCGAAGAACTCGGCTGAGATTTTGGAATGCGATCGGTTACAACCAGGCAGCAAACGATTGGTGGATTGCCTGGGTACCAGAACAGGGTTACTTTGAGGTTAATGCTCCTGTAGGTTATAGCCAACAATTAATACAGCGGTTTTGGCAAGTTGCTCCACAGCAATATCGCTACGTGGTTGTGACAGCAGACGGAACATTGGTGCAAGAACATACCTTTCGCTAAAGTCACTGTTGATCCTCATGATGCAGGCAATCGTGTCCAAGCGCTCGGCGTGGAACCACGCAGGCTCAATGACCGAAACTGTCTGAGTACACGTTGCTCAGCCGCTTGAACGGCGCACTCACAGATGAGGTTATGCTTGCGAAGGCTGAATCGCTCGCTGACGTGCTACGTCACATCGACGGAAACGCGCGCATGGGGTCCAAGTCTAATCGGTAGCGCTCGATGCTCACACTGACAGTGAGCGCGGATCACACTGGGGGTGTCTAACGTGACGTTGCAGCTGACGAAGCTGCGCCGCGCTCCGACTGCGTTCAAAGCTCCAGCCCCGATGCCTCGCAGCTGAACTTGGGCGTTAGGCCGTTCAATCAATTTTCGGACGGTATCTATGTCAAGACAGGGCAACGAGTTCCAAACAGTAATGAAGGTTCTCTATGAGCATATGGCTGACGCGGGTGCCGCTGTCACCGAATCGGTTGAGCTTTTAGAGCCTACAAGCGGAGCTAGGCGAGAGATTGATATTTTGATCGAACGTATAGAAAATGGATTCCCTATCCGGATTGCAGTTGAGTGCCGGGATCGGGCTACGAAGGATGATGTGACTTGGGTGGATCAGGTGATTGGAAAGTACTGTGATCTCAAGATCAACAAAGTCATACTGGTATCTAGCTCTGGTTTTACCGAAAGCGCGAGGCTAAAGGCAACTGCGCACAACATTGAAGTTTGTACGGTAGAGGTGTTGTTGGCAAAGGATTGGCCTAAGGAGTTCACTCTACTTGGGGCAGCACAGCTTTATAGAGTCGATGAACTGTTGAAAGTGGTGCTTAATACCGACCCAGAAATCGACCAAACGAGGTTGCTTGGCAACTTAGAAGTGTTGGTGGATGGACAACCGCCAACCACTCTCAACCGTCTCCTTGCGAGCTGTTTTCATGTGAATGTCCGACCAAGAGTTGCTGATCATCTTCGTGAGCATTTCTGCGATATATTCTCGGTGCTGGCTGACCTAAGCAGGAATGTGGTTTTCGACGCACCGGTCAATTTTGGTGGAAATGCCCAGATATCGGTTGAAGGCCAAGCATATGCATTAAACTCAGGAGTGTTCTGTGTCAGATCTAGTTTTTCGTATACAAAGGTGGAGCAACGCCATCTGCGACATGGCGACTTTCTGATTTCCACCACAAAACTCAAAGATGATTTTGGAGGTCGTCGCCTTAATATTATTCAGGAAACCAAGAAGAACCCAGCAACTGATTATGGGTGTTTGGGATTATCTGCCGCCGCACAACTTTGACGTTAACAACACTGCCGAAATCGAGTTTTATATATAGTCGAATCATTGAAACCATTGCACAGCAACCCTTTCACCTTGAAGACGTGTGCTCAACGTAGACACTTTTAGCTTTTCTCAAGCCACAATGCCTGGTGTTTACCTTTCCCCCCTACTCCACGTTGTTTCGTAGGGTACGGTAAACACCAGGCTCTCAATTAAAATTCCACATCTGGAATTTCTGGTTGACGGGTTGAGCGTCTTGCTTCAGCAAACCGACGCTGATCTTGATCTCGTTCTGTTGTAGTCAGTTGAAGCACCTTGTTAAACAGGTGTTGGTTCTGTTTAGTCAGTTCAGCAACCTCAGCTTCAAGTAACGTCAGTCCTTGCAATTGAGCTTGTAACTGCTGATTCTTCTGAGCGAGGACCTGGTTATCCTTGAGCGATTGGTCTAACATCATTTGGAGTTTCTCTACCTGTTCTACCTGTGATTGCTGCTGGGGGCTTAAACCAACTGAAGTTGTGCCAACAGCCAAACCGTAAGCCACTTCTAGCTGCTGATTCAGCAATTCCTTCTCCTGTCGCAATTCCTTAATCTGTTGTCGCAGTGTCATGATGAGGGCACCTTTAGAATCTTCCGAAACGGGTTGACGAGTTCGCTTCTGCGGCAGGCTTTGGTCACGCAGATAGGTGATGCGTTCCTTCAAATCGGGTTGCTTGTACAACCAGCCACGCGTGACTCCTGCCAGTTGGGCAACCGCTTCAAACGTAATGGGGTGTCCCTGCCGTAACAATTGCTTGATAGCCGCCTCCGTTTGAGCGAAGGCTGCCAGTCGTTTTTTCTGAGCCGCTTCCTTTAACCCTTCGGTATTGCGTTGCCAGTTCATGTTGACTCCTCCTGCAATGACGCAATCAGGCTTCTCAAGTTTTCTGCAATCTGTTGATTCATCTCCACTTGGCGAGTCCAGCCATTGGCTTGAGCCTTCTCAATCAGTTGCTGGGTCTGTTCCAAGTGAGCTTGATGCTGGTCCAGAAACTCGGCCGTTGTGCGGAAATGAGAGCAAGTCAAACAAGCATTGGCGTGTGGGCAACTACCCGCTAGAGTGGGCAGAGCACAGGAACCATTAGAGAGAGCTTGAGCCAGGATGTTGCGTTTGAACCATTGCAGATCAGTCTCATCTAATTCTGGGTGTGCAGGTTCAATTACCTGACCTGCAATGTTCACCGTTTTGCGGTGGAACTGCGCAATCTCCTGTTTGAGCGTCGCATCATGAATGTGAGCATAGACAGCAGTCATTGTGGGAGACTGATGTCCAAGATAACGCTGGACGATATGTTGTGGGACACCGTTATTAATCTGAGTGGTGCCAACCGTATGACGAAACTGATGGGGTTGGAAATGCCATTGCTGACCAGAGGCATCACAAATATTCTTCTCAGCAGCCAGCAGATTGAGTGCACGGGCTAATCCCATTCGCATGGGTGGCTTAGGTTTCGGTCTAAACTGTCCATTGAGCAACTTTCCCTTTGCTCCCGCTGCCGTGCGATTGGCACAGAAGAGGTAAGAGTAGTCTGCTGACAAATGCTCTCGAATATAGGTTTGCTGTGCTTGCACAATCCCTGCCAGTGACCGAGAAATTGGTTTGGTGGAGGTAGCTTTCATTTTGAAAGAATAGGATTTCAACCACCAATCGCCTTGGGCATCTTGGCTGATACAGTCAAAGCTCAGGTGACAGACCTCTGAAATCCGTAATCCCGTTTCTAGAAGCACTAGAACCATCCGTTGATAGGGTAGTGGCAACCGGTCTAGATGTTGGTGAAGTTGCTCCAACACTTCTGTTGGAATGTATCGTGGCACTGTTTTTTTGGGCGAGGATAATCTTCACGAAAGATCAGAGGCTCTGGTGGGAGAGCAGCCCATCCGTAACGCGCACTTAGAGACAAGAAGCTGTTGAGCCCTCCAATGAGACCGGCTCTTGAGCTAGAAGAAACCCCACAAGTATTGAGATAACTCAGGTACTGCATCACCAAAGCGCGGTCGATCTCCTTCGATTGCAGCAAGGGATAAAACTGGAATAAAAAGGTTGCAAACTTTCTAAGGGCAGACAATCGGGTCCTGGCTGAACCAAAACTTAACGTGGCTAGCGTATAACGAATGAATTGTTTTGCCGCTTTGCGTAGCCAGGGTTGAGGGATGCTGGTGAAATTGAGTTGACGGTCACCCGTTGCCGGTTGGGCAGCAATGCCTAAGTTACAAACATCCCAAACATCTTTGTCGTACTCTGATGTTGAGCTAGAGGGCAAATGCACCAGTTTTGCAGCGTCCATTTAGGTCTCCTTCTGTGCCAGATATTGTTGATAAGCAGACTTGAGGTCATCCGCTTGCAGATGGACATAGGTGTTCGCAGTGGTCTGGATATTGGCGTGCCCTAAGCGTTTCTGAATGTAGGACAACTCCCAGCCCTGTCGCAGAAGTTCAGTCGCGTGAGTATGTCGAAACAAGTGGGCGTGGAGGGTAATTCCTGTCACTTGGCTTATTTGTCGCAGTAGGGCGACGACCGTTTGATAGCTCAGGGGCTGCCCAATCTGCCCAGACCACAAGTTGATAAATACGTAATCTGAGTCGATGTCCTCTGGGTACTCGTTAATAAGGTATTCCGCGTATAGGCGCATTAAGGGTTGAGAAACATGAACAATGTAGCTCTCTTTCGATTTGGCACGGGCACCGTTAGCATTGTCGGTTCGAGGCACAACTTGAATTTCGTTATCCCAGGAGCGAACATCAACATGCCGTAGCCCTAGAACTTGACCAATTCGCATCCCTGTTTCATAAAGTAGGCAAATGAGCAGCTGATCTCGAAGGTGGTGACATGCTTCAACGATCTGCTGCATTTGAGCAGAGGTAAGAACCGTTGGGATTTGCCTGGGTTCCTTCAATTTGAGGAGCTTTATCTTTTGCTCCTTGCCGACCTGAATATGATGTAGCAACGATTTGTACTTGCTACTGTATCGAGTTGTGTAACCATAAGCTTGTAAGCCTGCTACAGTTCCCATTCGTTCGTGGTAGTCATAGAAGCTGTAAACTGCCGCCAAAATCGTGTTAATTGTCCGCTCAGTTCGTTGAGGGGCTTGACCTTGGATGGAGATGACTTTAGACGCAGGGTGACGAAGCCAGCGAATGAAATCTGCCAGGTGTTCCACTGTGATAGCGTCCCATTGATGCTGAAACTCCCGCAGAAACTCCCAGAATTGCTTGAGATGGGTGGCGTAGTTGTGAATGGTGTTTGGGGAGTACTCTAGTCCCTCTAGATAATGGAGGTAGGACTGAATTGGTGGTATTGGCAGGTGGTTGTCGTCAAGAACCAGCCAACTTTCGGTTTGATTGGGCAGACGGATGCGTTGAACTTTCATAGGGAAGTTCCATAAATACTTCCCATACCTTAGAGACAAACTCAATATAAGCTGTCTACAACGAATAAAAATTCTTGATTTTGCCCACGTTAAGCACGTTGAAGACAGCCAACATCCGACTACATATAACAATTCAATTCGGCAATGTTGGCTTCTCTAGTATTTCTACAGCATATTATTGGCGGAAGCTTCTGCGATCGCAGTTAGAAACTTTAAATCTGCTTTGAGCAAAGCAGTGTTCAACAGTGTGACAGTTAGAAGTGTAAAAGGAAGGGCCTTTTATTTACAATTCGCTGAACTAATGGCGATCGCCGTTTTCACGCCAATTCAACTGTAAATAAATCCGTCAATTAATCATTGTTTCAAATTAGGGTAGATCTAACCAGTTCTGATACAGTAGCAGCACGTTAGACTTATCCCTCTCATGCTGATCGGATACGAACGAGTTTCAACCGATGACCAAAATCTGGCGCTGCAACATGATGCCCTGCAAAGTGCGGGGTGCAAGAAAATCTTCTATGACAAGATGAGCGGGGTCAAAGCCGATCGCCCTGAGCTGAAGCAAGCCTTTGACTTTGCCAGAGAAGGGGATACGCTCGTCGTCTGGCGGCTCGATCGATTAGGGCGATCGCTCAAAGACTTGATTGCCCTAATCGAGGATTTGGAGAAACGTAAAATTGGGTTTCGATCGCTTCAGGAAAATATAGATACGACAACCAGTGGAGGGAAGCTAATTTTCCACATGTTTGGCGCACTGGCTGAGTTTGAGCGAAATCTGATTCGGGAGCGCACCCAAGCAGGATTGCAAGCGGCGCGAGCCAGAGGTAAAAAAGGTGGCCGGAAGCAAAAGTTGACACCCCAAGAGATTGAGATTGGGCGATCGCTGGCGGCAGACCCAAAGCGATCAGTCACATCCATTTGTGAGCACTTAGGAATCAGTCGTCCGACTTTCTATCGCTATATCAACCCAGAAGTCAAGATAGAGCCAACTATTAAAACAACGAGAGTTCGGCTGTGTTTACGGGTTGAGAACAATAACAAGTTCATCCGGCGTAAGAAGAAAGTCAGGGAGTGGATCGAACGGTTCAGTCTCTCTCGTTATCAAATGCAAAAAAAGAACAAGGACAGTTGGGAATGTGAGCTAACGTTCACTTACCAAGATGATGCAGATTTGGACAAGCAGATCTATGAGCTACTTCAGGAAATGGATTCCCAGGCCGATGCGGAGTGTTGTTTTATTGAGGCGGATGTTCATGAAATTGGGACGGAGCGAAGCTGGTAATGGCAGAGCATATTGGATAGAGCTTGGAAAGGTCCACTCATCCTGGCTGGATGAGTGAAACAGAGGTTTTAATAGCATTGGAGCTGTAGTTTACTCTAGCTTTGTTAACCCCATACTCAACTATGCCCCCCGCAAACTCGATCTTCATTTCTTACCGCCGTAGTGACAGTAATGATGTTACTGGACGGATTTATGACCGTCTCGCTGAACACTTTGGGCGATCGGTTGTTTTTAAGGATGTGCATTCTATTCCAATGGGGGTGGATTTCCGGACGCATCTCAGGGAAGGGATAGGCAATTGTCAGGTTCTCGTTGCTGTGATAGGGCCAACCTGGTTAAATGTGCAAGACGCTCAGGGAAGTCGGCGACTGGATAACCCTGATGACTGGGTGCGGGCAGAAATTGAGACGGCTTTAGGAAGAAACATTCCGGTAATTCCTTTGTTGGTAGGGGAATCACGTCCGCCGAGTGCAGATGAATTGCCAGATGGTTTGAAAGAGCTAGCCTATCGTAATGCGGCCCAGGCACGCCCTGACCCAGATTTTCATCAGGATATGAATCGCTTAATTCGAAATATTGAAGCCATTCTAGGTCTGCCTGAGCCTGGGCAAAGCAGCCAACCTTCGCTTCTAGAATTAACAACTGAGTGGCGCAAGGATCTGAGGTCTGCATTAATATCAGCCTTTCCCAGACAGGCTGATCTGGAATTGATGATTGAAGATGAATTAGGGGAGAGTTTTAATTTGGTTACCCAGGGGCAGCCCAACTATGAATTGGCAGTCCGTGATTTGGTGAAATGGGCAGAGACTAAGGGTAAAGTGCGATCGCTGCTTGAGGGTGCTTTGCAATCTAATCCAGGAAATCCAAAGTTGCAGGAATTAGCAACGCTGTGGTTGAAGCACTAAAAGGGACTGGGGATAGGGGAGTCAGATTATAAGAGCACGATATGGAGCTAAACGTTAGCCAACGAAAAGCATTAAGAGCAGCTTTAATTTCAGCATTTCCCAGGCAAGAACTTTTAGAGTTGATGCTGGAAGATGAGTTGGAGGAAGATCTCAATCGGATTACCCAAGGACAATCCAATTATGATCTGGTGGTTCGTGACCTGGTGAAATGGGCAGAGGGGCAAGGTCGATTAATCGAACTCGTGGTTGGAGCGTCTCGCCAGAATCCTGGTAATCCTGAGGTACGGAGCTTTGTCACGGGATCTCTAGTCACGTTGCTGGGTCTTGAATCAGATAATTTGTCAATGAATCATTTGGAGGCGTTGGCGATCGCGCTTCAACCTATTCAAGATCTTGAATGGATTACAAGCTGCTGTTGTCAAACCTGGGCAGAGATTCATATTCATCGACCACAAGCCTTAAAGGACTTAGAGAACCCTGATCTAAGCCTCTCAGTCAAATGGTTAGTGGTTCTAAAACTGTGGCTGAACGAGTATCGACAACGGCCTGATGGAACTCCCTGCATTCTTGACTTTGTAGATCGGTTGCGACACTATCCCAAGTGCCCAAAGGAGCAACAGCAACGGCTTAGTTCTTTACTTGCTGAATTACAAGCTGAGTTAGACTATTGTCTGCCCACACCCACTCAAGCATTACCCTTTGATCAGGATAAGAAAATCAAAAGCGTACAGGGCTATTTTCTCATCACGGTACAAATCCCCATCACTCAAGCAGAAGAGAGCGATCGCATCTTCATACAAGGATTTCTATCGATTAAGACCGACGGACAAGATAGCCCCAGTACCCTGATTCCCTTACAAGATTTGAATGTACAAACCTCTGTTAGTTCTAGCAGTAGCGGAGCACAAGGCGGCATTTCCGGCACGTTGCAGCAGTTAGAGCAGCAGTTTCCCCAGTGGGTTCACCAGGCAGAAGAACGGTTGAGTTCTGAATGTCGTGGCCTCCGGGATGCTTACAGTCTTCCAACCTTGCCAAGCTATAAGCTCACCATCGAGTTTTTCTTACCCTATGAATATCTAGCAGAAGCGGTTGATCTGTGGGAGGTGAGTAGACCTGTCTTACGGCGCAGGGAAATGGTTGCAGTGGGCAAAAAGCATCGGGTGGTTGTACGTTCCAGCGATCGCTTACAGGATGGAGAATTACTCAATCGGCTAATTCAGACATGGGAAGGGATAGACGCTTTTTTGCAGAACGTACAGACAGAGCAATCGTTACAAGGGAAACTGGCAACTTTAACCAGCCTGGATTGTTGTGAACTGGATGCGCTGATCCAGCAGTTCAAACAATGTTTAGGGCTGATGTTGGTTTGTCCGGTGTGCATTCCAGAGTTGCAGGTTCAGCGTGAAACGGTCTTTTTGGCAGCGCTAGAGGCAGGAGTTCCGATTGCGCTTTGGTCTAGACGGCATGATTTGCCCAATTTATCTAAAGAATTAGGCGCGTTCCTGGTTTTAGAATACCTACGTGACTTAGAACTTCTTTTAGAGCAGGTATACAACAAACGTGGAAGAGCCTTTACGGATGATGATCTGGGACGACACCTAGCCATTCTATGCGATGAGCCGAAACGGATTGAACGACTCAGACAGTTTTTTGATAGTGGGAGACTGAGTGCATGACCGAGAATCGGGACTGGTGGATCTTCAAAGGTAATCACACCCCGCATGATGGGATTCGTGCTTTGCCCAAAGCGCCTCCCTGGCGGCAGTTTCGTACTCAGGCCAGTATGGAAACCCAGGAAGCGGCAGCAACCGACTATTGGCAGCACGTTCAGCAACAATCATCCAACTATCTGCGTGATCAAGCCCGTGGACGAACATTCCGTATCCGTGCAGATCAGACTCAGGTTATTGATGCGGTGAATGCAGCGCTTTATCTGCGGCGTCCGTTGCTGATTACCGGAAGACCCGGTTCTGGAAAAACATCTCTGGCGTATGCCGCCGCGTATGAACTCAAACTGGGTTCGGTGTTATTGTGGGCGATCACGGCTCGTACTACGTTGCAAGAGGGGCTGTACCGTTACGATGCGATCGCACGTTTGCAAGATGCCCAATTGAACAAACAGCAACAAGAAACAGAGAGCAGAGCAGATGGCTTTGATCCCTATAGCAACATTGGGCAATACATTCGCTTGGGACCACTGGGAACTGCATTTCTGCCAACACCCTATCCACGAGTGTTGTTAATCGATGAGATCGATAAAAGTGACATCAATTTGCCAAACGATCTGCTCAATCTGTTGGAGGAAGGAGAATTTGCGATCCCTGAATTAGTGCGATTAGCAAAGCGAGATCAACGTCCGATCGATGTGCGGACTGCCGATGATTTAGAGTTTCCGCTGCAAGGGGGGAAGGTTCGCTGCCAATCGTTTCCTTTAATTGTCATGACCAGCAACGGTGAACGAGACTTTCCGCCTGCTTTTCTGCGGCGCTGCCTGCGGGTCGCTATGCCCAAACCCAAAGGAGATGATCTAACAAGGATTGTGGAAGCCCATTTAGGAGAGGAGATTGCCAGCCAATTTCAAGACTTGATTGAAGAATTTGCCCTGAAGAGCAGTGCTGAATCTGCCAGTTTAGCAACCGATCAACTCTTAAATGCCATTTATTTACGAACTCAGAATGCTGATGCCGCAGACCTTAAGGCATTACTGTTTGCTGCCTTGACCAGTACGGAAGGCAGCACATAATGGAACGCTTAATTGAGATATTGGGGGATAAGTTAGACCTGACGGCTGAAGAAATTGCAGATATTCTTTGGCTGGGGCTGTTGAAGTGGCAGTCTCCATCCGGAGCTGCAACATTAGCCACAGCCGTCACTCCGATATCCGAGGAAGAGCAATCGTCGAGAGAGCAGCCAATGGTTATCGAAGATGACCAGTCTGCTCCAGAGCCATCTCGTCCGACCGAAGCTCTACCAATGGCGGGTCTTCAAGCCCAAAGGCCATCTCCCCGTGAGTCAACGTCAGAGGGGATAGGAGGGCTACCGATCGCCTTACCGGATGCTCCAGCGCTGCGAGGTACATTGGCACTGCTGCGAGCGTTGAAACCGTTGCTGCGAAAAGTGCCATCGGTTCAAGAGACCCGTTTAGATGAAGCGATTACGGCTGAACGGATTGCAGAAACCGACCTCTGGGTTCCAGAACTGCAACCAGAATTAGAACCCTGGTTGGATTTGGCGCTGGTGGTTGATGCCAGTCCTTCCATGTTGATCTGGCAGCGATCGCTTCGAGATGTGCAGCGGTTACTGCGGCAATGTGGCGCATTTCGAGATGTGCGGGTGTGGAGTTTGGATGTCAATGAGGACGGGACAGCTTGTTTACGTCCGGGCTACAGCATAATGGCGGCTCAGGCAACTCCCTGTAGCCCGCGCCAACTGATTGATCCCAACGGTCGCCGTTTAGTTTGGGTCATGAGCGATTGTATTGACGATCGCTGGCGAACGGGAGCCGTCAACTCTGCTCTGGCAGTCTGGGCACAATGCGGCATCTTGGCGCTGGTTCAGGTTCTGCCTGAATGGTTGTGGGATCGCACGGCATTACAGTCGGTTCCCAAAGTGCGGTTCTATGGGTTAGAACCGGGAGCCACCAATCAAACGTTGCGGGTTAAACGTCGCGATCGCTGGCGACGATCGAGCGATACGGATATTAAAGTGCCTGTGTTAACGCTGGAAGCTCCTGTTGCTGAGCGATGGAGTCAGATGGTAGCAGGTAAAGGATCGGTTGGGGCGGCGGGAGTGTTATTTGCGCGATCGCCCCAGCCCCCCTTGAACTCGATGTCTTTATCTTCTCAAGAGCGAGTCAAGCAGTTTCACATTTTCTCATCGCCTATTGCTCGCCGTTTGGCAGGGCTGCTCTCTGCGTGCCCGATTGTCAGTTTGCCCATTATTCGCATGGTACAAGACGCCATGCTGTCTGATTCTGATCAGGTGCATATGGCAGAAGTGTTGTGGAGTGGTTTATTTCAACCCATTGCTCCAGTAGAGAACTTTGCTAACCCCGATAGCGTTGAATATAGACTCCAAGACTCGGAAACACGACAGATATTATTAGGAGAAACTCCCCCTGCCGACACGTTTCAGATTTTGTCGCGTTGGGTCAATCAACGGTTAGGGAAGACGCTGGATGAGTTTGTTGCGATATTGCAAGATCCCCAACAACGTGAAGACTTCGGCAACCAGGCTCAAGCATTTGCTGGAGTCACGATTGATGTCTTAAGGCGACAGGGCGGAAAGTATACGCGAATTGCAGAGAGGCTAGCCGCACGATGGCTGGATGAGCCACAAACAGAATCGGAACCACAACGAAAGGATGAATGGTCGCTAGAAAACCTTGCGATTCTTGAATTTGAGACGGCTCAGCTTATAGAAGCAACAAGCGATTCAGGTTTTCCACCGCTACAAACACAAGACGTTGAGGTCGTCACAATTGTTTTTGAGGATGAACCCAAAGATTCATCACGCTCTAACGACTTGCAATTATTTGAATTTGAAATAGCCACTTTGGGAAGTGGATGGAGCATTCGAAAACGAAAAGGACAATCTTATCGATGGGTTGAGTGGCTGGGTAATACCCTTCAGTTAGAAATGGTTGCTATTCCATCGGGGCAGTTCGTAATGGGATCACCAGAGGATGAATCAGAGCGATCTACAGCAGAAAGTCCACAGCGTGAGGTAGCAGTCAGCAGCTTTTTCATGGGACGTTATCCAGTCACACAATCTCTATGGCGATTTGTGGCTGGATTGCCTTCTGTGTATAGGGGACTAGAGCCAGATCCTTCTGAGTTCAAGGGTGATAATCGTCCAGTAGAGCAGGTGTCTTGGTTCGACGCTGTAGAATTTTGCGATCGTCTCTCTGCTTACACAGGCAAATTTTATCGCTTACCCACAGAAGCAGAATGGGAATATGCCTGTCGGGCTGGAACTACAACACCTTTTCATTTTGGGGAAACGATCACAACTGATTTGGCAAATTACTACGGTACCTCCACCTACAACAATAGCCCTAAAGGCGAATATCGAAGAAAAACCACGCCTATAGATCATTTTGGAATTGCTAATGCTTTTGGATTATGTGATATGCACGGTAACATATCGGAATGGTGCCAAGACCATTGGCATAACAACTATGAGGGAGCACTTGCTGATGGCAGTGCCTGGTTAGCTGATGATGAAAATGCAAGGCGTATTCTACGTGGTGGTTCCTGGTTCACCTATCCAAGAAATTGCCGTTCTGCCTTTCGCAACTATTCTCCACCCGACCTACGCCGCAATGATATTGGTTTTCGAGTCGCATCTATTGTCCCAATGACTCAGTAATGCTTTTCTCGGTCGCCACTTCTCTTGCCAAAATTTGGATTGTAAATCATGTCTTCCATCTCAGAATCACAACCTAAACTCAAGCTGCAACGGCGACGGCAAACAGTGCAGTTCTTTTTAGAAGCGTTGAAGGATGATCTGGGTATTGAGATGATGCAGATTCCATCAGGCATCTTCATGATGGGATCGCCAGAGGATGAGAGCGATCGCGATTCTTCAGAAGGCCCTCAACATGAGGTCAGCGTCAGCCCCTTTTTCATGGGTAAATATCCCATCACTCAATCTCAGTGGCGGTTTGTAGCAGAATTACCCCAGCTCCACTGGGAACTGAAGTCAGATTCTTCCAAAATCAAAGGAGATCAGCGACCTGTAGAGAGTGTTTCCTGGTATGACGCGGTGGAGTTTTGCGATCGCCTCTCTGCCTACACTGGTAGACCGTACCGTCTGCCTACCGAAGCTGAGTGGGAATATGCCTGTCGGGCCGGAACCACAACGCCGTTTCATTTTGGCGAAACGATTACAACTGATCTAGCAAACTATCGAGGAAAGGATGACGAAACTCTGAAACGGTCGGGTTCCTATGGAAGAGGCCCAAAAGGTGAATATCGTCGAGAAACAACCTCTGTCGGTCATTTTGGGATTGCCAATGCCTTTGGGCTGTGCGATATGCATGGCAATGTCTGGGAATGGTGTCAAGACCACTGGCATGAGAGTTATGAAGGTGCACCCACGAATGGCAGTGCCTGGTTGAGCGACAATGAAAATGCAGAGCGCATCCTACGCGGTGGCTCTTGGGGCAGCCTTCCGAGGAGTTTCCGTTCTGCCTCTCGCGACTTTAGTGCGCCTGACTACCGCCTCAACTATATCGGTTTTCGAGTGGTGTTTAGTGCTCCAAGAACTTAGCTCTCTTGCCCCATAGAGATCAGCGTGCGCAGAGCAAACTCCTCTATGTTCTCTGCCCCTCTGCGGTTTATTATTTTCTCCACTTCTTACTCACACGATGGCTGAACTCATCATTCAACGTCAAAAACGACAGACCCGCTATTTTATAGAAAAGCTGGGAGATGGCTTAGCATTAGACATGATTCTGATTCCAGGTGGCACGTTCATGATGGGTTCTCCCGACGACGAGCCTGAACGAGAAGAAAAAGAAGGCCCACAGCATGAAGTCGCCATCTCCCCATTTTTTATGGGACGCTATCCGGTCACTCAAGCACAATGGCAATTTGTGGCAGAGTTACCTCAAGTGAATCGAGAACTAGAACCAGATCCTTCTAAATTCAAGGGA
>DATNPS010000555.1:0-2613 GCA_036703095.1 Crinalium sp.
TGCCCTTGTTGGCATTTGCTTTAACAGATTGCAACACAGCGATCAACTGATTTAGCTTCATATAACTACCAAAATTGACCAATTCAATTATTGCCCAGCCAATAAACCCAACTTCTGACTTGGCACGCAAAGCTTATTGGAACGTGTTGCTTACAGATAACCACAGGTTAGACTGAATAAACGCCCCAAGCCGTCCGACGCATGAGAGACCCATGCATATTCTGTTCGTTGAAGATGAAGCGAAAATTGCCAACTTCGTTCGAGCCGGGTTGAAGGAACAGGGATTTGTCGTTGATTACTGCGACAACGGAGACGAGGGTTATACTCGCGCATTGGACAATGAGTATGATGCGATCGTGCTTGACATCATGGTGCCGGGAAAAGATGGATTGTCCATCCTCAAAAACCTGCGCCGGAAAGGACAGAATGTGCCAGTCATTTTGCTGACTGCCCGTAATGAACTGGATGACCGGATTGAGGGTCTAAATTTGGGTGCTGACGATTATTTAGCGAAACCCTTTTTTGTTGAAGAACTCGTTGCCCGCATTCACGCGGTGGTTCGTCGGAGTGCAGGAGAGCGCCAAAATCTAGTTTGTGTCGGCCCCATCAAGCTCGATCGCATCACGCGAGCAGTTACCTGCAATCAGCATGTTGTAGAACTCACCACCCGCGAGTTCAATCTTCTAGAATATCTGATGCGATCGCCTGGACGAGTCTTCACCCGAACGCAAATCCTAGAACACATCTGGGGCTATGATTTCAATCCCAGTACCAACGTAGTAGATGTGTGTGTGCAGCGAATTCGCAAAAAGATTGATTCCATCGGTGGAGCAGGTTGGATTGAAAGCATTCGAGGCGTTGGCTATCGTTTTCGTGAAGAAGACAGAAGGCAGGAGGCAGAAGGCAGAAGGTAGAAATACTAGTGTTTCTTTGTCAACAAGAGTTCTAACGGTGAAACTGCGTTCTTTCCGCATCCGAATTGCTCTATTGTCTGCTATTCTCGCAGGCAGCGCCCTAGCAGGGTTTGGCTTAATTTCCTGGTGGCTGATTTATGAGGCAAAGGTGAGCCGCCTGGATGCGGAACTAGAAAGCCAATTGATGCGAATAGGTCGCCCCCGACCGCGCGATCGCTGGCAGTCTTATGAAGCCTCACTTGGGCAGTCGTTTGGAACAAACTCAAAAACAGCGATCGCCGTGCTGGTTATAGGCGCAGATGGCAATGTGCTGTATCGTTCCAATCAATGGGCTGCTGATTTGGATGTCACGAACCTATGGACATCGCGCCCGCAACTACCCCCTTTTCCATCACCCCACTCCGAGCGACAAACAGCTCCATTTCCCGAAGCCAACCCGCCTTTTCCAGAACGACCGCAACCCCCTCCTGAAGTACCACCGCCCACTCCTCGATTCGCCACTCAGCACACCACAACCGGAACATGGCGGGTTGGTGCAGCCACGACGCCCCATGCTCAGATGGCAATCGCAGTAAGCTTAAATGCAGTCACGTTTGAGATGGAAGCCATCCGCAACATCTTCCTGATTTCAATTCCAGGGGTGCTTCTACTTGTAGCAGGCGGTGCATGGGGAATTGCAGGGAGCAGTTTGCATTCCATCCGACGGCTAACCAGGAGCATTGAGAATGTCACGGCTAGCGGTTTGGAACAGCGAGTTCCCATCGGTACGACGGATGTTGAATTTGTCGAGCTGATTCAAGTGTTTAACCAGATGTTGGAACGTCTGGAACGCAGTTTTAAGCAAGCGTCTCGCTTCAGTGCAGATGCTGCACACGAACTCAAGACTCCGCTCGCGATTTTGCAAGGGGAACTGGAACGAACTCTGCAACAAGCTGAACCTGGCTCACAAGTGCAACAAAGTCTGAGCAATCTACTAGATGAAGTGCGCCGACTGAGTGGGATTGTGCGGAAACTGTTGCTGCTTTCCCTAGCGGATGCCGGACAAATGAACTTGCATCGAGTTGAAGTGGATTTGTCTAACTTGTTAATGGAGATGTTGGAAGATATAGAACTACTGGCACCCCATCTTGAGATTCAAACGGAAATTGCTGATGGTTTATGTGTACAAGGCGATCGCGACTTACTCGTTCAGGTCTTGCAAAACTTGATTAGCAATGCCATTAAATACAATCTCCCAAACGGCTGGATTCGGATTAATGCTTACCGTCAGGGCGCGACTGTGTTGATTACCATCACTAATTGCTCTCAAGATATTCCACTCAGCGATAGCGTTAACGAAGCGGTAGCGACGTTAGGAGCGTCAGCGCTGCTGCCAAGCGTAGATCGCAACCGCATTTTTGACCGCTTCTATCGCGGCGACCCAGCTCGGACGCGTACAGTGGAGGGAATTGGATTAGGACTCTCGCTAGCACGAGAAATCGCACGGGCACACCGTGGCGACTTGACGCTTGACCCGACATCATCTGGACAGACTGCATTCACTCTTACTTTACCAGTTGGGATGTAAGGAGGGTGCAACGTTTGTCTAGCGCAACACCTTAGGAAGAGAGTACTGATGGAATCGATTTTGGAGGAAGTAAATGCTCAAATGAAACAACAGTTACAGATTGTCAGAGTCGATAGTGAAAAGTATAGCGAG
>DATNPS010000558.1:0-7291 GCA_036703095.1 Crinalium sp.
GTTCTCAGCTTTTGGATGGGATTCAGTTACTTTATTGCGGTGCCGATGCTGGAGCGGTTGGGACGGCGTTAGGTGTTGGGTGTTGGGTGTTGGGTGTTGGGGTTTAGGAGTGTGGGTGCGGGGCGATCGCCTGTAGCAACCAAACGGTTGATTAACGGGACGTGAATTCGACGAATGGGCTTTTGGGAGAGTTGCGCGACACGCAACTCTCCCAAAAGCCCAATTTTGCGTGCGCGACGCGCACGCAAAATTGGGCTATCGAATTCACGTTAACGGGGTGTATGGGTGGAATCCCTGGCTGGGGGCGAAGCCCCCACATAACCCTTGGTTTTTAGCAGCACAAAAAGGTGCCCTGCGCGACGCGCAGGACACCTTTTTGTGCGTTTACTGTACTAGCGGCCAATCTGCGCTTGATACTCAGGGCAATAGGTGTTGATCGCGGCTACGTTAACGGCTGCATCAAACGAAGCGGGTAAACCACCGCGAATTTGCTCCGCTCTCACATCTTGCATGGAGCCGCCACCCCGTAAGTTGGGACAGATGGTTTGACCATAGGCGACCACATCATCGGGGCCAGCCGCGCGGGCAAAATCAACAGCTTCTGGGCTGGCTACGGCCAGAAACGCTTGCCAAAAATTGCCACCTTGAACCACCGGAATTGGAACGACGGTAGCCTCGACCGATGCGCAATAATCTTCCAATCGCTGAAACTCGCCCCCCGGTAAAATTACGGAACGACCCGACAAGCCATAGACCTGGCCACAAACACCAGGGTTGAGCAGGGGTAAAACATTAGATTGAGGTGTAGGTGTTTCCTGGGTTTGTTCAGCATGGACAACGCCTGCGCTGAGCAACAAAATGGGACTGGTAATGGCAATAGAACGAAGAAGTTTTAGCATTGGTGACAATGGAATCTCTCTGCACCAGGATAGCGATCGCCCCTACCCTGCGTCATCCCCATTAAAGCATCACAAATTTAACAGTGTTATATCGGTTGACGATTTGAAGATTTAGATTTAATGAAGTTTGTTGGCTACAAAGGTTTTTATCAAATTTTTTAGAAAAATCACTTCTTCTCCGTCTCCGAATCTCCCAACAGTTCCTCAACCCGCTGTTGAATCGCCAGATGCCGCTCAACCCCTTCATAGGCATAGCGATTATAGCCATTCTGCTCGATCTGCCGTTCCATATTGTGAATCCGTTCGTCGGTATCTGGATGAGTGGACAGCCATTCAAACGGTGTTGAGTGTTCGCTGTCTTCTTTTAGAGTCACCATCAAATTTCGTAACCCATCAGCTGCATAGCCAGACGTAGCCAGCATCCGAGTACCCAGTTCATCGGCCTGCCGTTCCATGTTGCGGCTATAGCTTAAAACCGCCAGATCGGCTGCAATGCCACCATAAGGGATAAATTGAAACACGTTGGCCGTGAGGTTGCCCTCCGTGACCAGTTGAAATCCGTGCGACAAAACGGCGTGGGATAGCTCATGGGCCAGCAATCCTGCCAGTTCGGCTTCAGAATGGGCTTCCAAAATCGCTCCCGCATTCACGAACACTTTGCCACCGGGCAGCGTAAAGGCATTAAGTTCGCGATCGCGCACCACATAAAACTGATAGTTAAACTCACTCCGGCCCGATACCGCCGCCAGCCGTTGACCAATTTCGTTGACGTAGGCCAGCACCTCTTCATCTTCAACCATGTCAAGCTGATGAGTTAACTGTCGGGCTACTCCATCCCCCACCGTAGACTCACCCCGCAACAGCAAAACGGTAGATTGGATCGCTGAAAATGGCCCAAACAGGCCGCCACCGAGGGCATAGCTGAGCGCTCCCGTCAGCACATTGGCGATCGCATTTCCCGTCAACCGCCCGCGCAACCGACGACGGTGGCGTCTGAGGTTTTCATCGGCTAGAGCCGTAAACTCACTGGCCGTAGGGGCATTAGGATTCAGGATGGCAAACTGACGAGCGGCGATCGAAGCTTCCAGATAGCGGTTTTGGTCAGCCAGCAGGGTAATCCGAGTTCGTACCAGATCGGCTTGATCGGGGTAGAGCGTTGTGGCCCGCTCCATCACCTGCAACGCGGCATCTGGCCTGTCGTGATCCAACAGCAGTTGGGCATATCGCAAGTGACCCGGAATAAATTGAGGATATTGCTCCGTCAAGAGTTCCAGGGGCACCAGCATCCGAGTTTCTAAATTGGCCTGCTGTCCTGCTTCGGCTTCGCGCCAATAGACCTGTCCGGCGGGCGGCAGTTGGGCTGGATCTGAAATGGGGTCAGGGCGATCGCTCACGGCCACCGCTTGAAACGGATTCTTGGCTTTGCGATAGAGAAATTCGGCCTCTTCAAACCGATGTTGCTGCCAGAGGCGATCGGCTTCAATCAAAAGCTGTCGCTGGCGATCGGGGCTGAGATCGGCTCCTGGTTCGGGCTGCTCAAGGAGCGACGGATCAGCGGGTTTGTCAGACGGATTTGCTTCGGGCGGAGGTGGAACGGGTGTAGAGGGTTCGGACGGAGATGCTTCAGCGGGAGGCGTAGGCGTTGCCTCTGGTTTGGCAGGTTCGCTCGGTTCTACTGGAACATCTGAAGGCTCATCTAAAGGCTCATCCGGTTGTTCTGGGGCGCGGCGGGAACTAATCAAATCCTTGGCTGGCGATCGCTCCTTCTGGAGTGTCCAAACCACTTCAGCCCCAACATTCGATCGCATGTCATTGGCTGGACGGGGCTGTTCCAGAGTCGCTGCAAACACTGTACCGGGCAGCAGCAAAAGCCCCGCAGGTAGCGCCCTAGCGAACCATAACCAGGATGGATGGAAAGATGTCATGGGCGATCGCCTCCAACCGAAATTGAGTCTTAGGGTCATGAATAAATTAAAACCAAATTTTTGATTTTGGAACGTGCGGTGCTGCTGCACGTTCCAAAATTAAGTTTCGGGTTTTGTTAAATCCACGATTCTTAGCGTCCGGAGCATAGGGTTGCTGTCCCAAATTTTAGGCGAGGAGCAACGGGATTACCACAATATCGGAGCGGCAGGCGATGAATGTGTAGCAGTACTATACTCAGCTTTCAAAAGGTCAGGTTCACCGAGAACAAATCTGAGCTTCTGACTATCATGAAGACATGAGCCTCCAACAGGGGAATGGTAATGCAGTGCATTACACCCCCCTTGGGAAAACCCAAAGAACACATGCTTCCTTTAAGAGATCAACGATCCCGACTCGATGCGAACACGGACTCGAACGATGAATCAGATTGGCACCAGTTACCTGTTGTGGTTGATTTGGCTATGTGGAGCAGCAGGGCTACATCGCCTTTACAACCGAAAGACGTTTACAGGCATTTTGTGGCTATGCACCTGGGGATTATTTGGAATCGGCCAGCTCATTGATATCTTTTTAATCCCCGATATGGTGGATGAATATAACGCCAGGTATGCGGCTCGTTTAGGCCGTGCGACCAATGGTGTTCTTCTGGAGCCACCAACAGTGGAAGTCGTTGTGAAAGACCGTGAGCCAATTCAGCAACCTCTGACGAAGGAACAACTGATGGTGAAACTGCTTAAAGCGGCTCAAAGTCGGGGTGGTAAACTGTCCGTGACGCAGGGCGTTTTGGATACCGAGTGTGGGTTTAGCGAAGTGGAGACGGTTCTCAAAGAAATGGTCAGAACGGGCTACGTCACGGTGAGCAATGATCCCACCACCGGGATTATTGTTTATGACTTTGTAGAGCTTTAATGGTTTATTTCAAAAGTAGAGTAGGCAATGCCTACCCTACCTGGTGCATCAGCACTTAGGAACGTGGATGTATTAAAATCCAATTCTTGGAAGGGATCGCGGCCCCTCCCAAGAATTGGGTTTCATTTAATTTGTGATCCTTGAGGATCATGGATAAATTAAAACCAAATTTTTAATTTTGGAAAGTTCGGCTCTGCCGAACTTTCCAAAATTAAGTTTCGGGTTTTATTAAATCCACGATCCTTAGCTGCTGGTTAGCTGCGTCCAGTAGCGGTCATATATCTCGACCGCGTTGCCGATTGGTGCGACGCCTTCACACTTGCTCAGGACAGATGCACTGGGGAACAGATTAGTATTGGCTTTTAGATCGGCAGGTAACAGGTCGATCGCCTTTTTGCTCGCGGTGGCAAACTTGAGCCGTTCTGTAATCACAGCCGCATTTTTTGGCTCTAAGGTATAGTTAATCCAGGCATAGGCCGCTTCAACGTTTGGAGCCGTTTTTGGGATGGCCATAGTGTCTGTCCAGAGCGAGGAGCCGCTAGACGGAACCACATACTTAATCTTCGGATTTTCATCAATGACACCAATGGCATCGCTGGAATAGCCCATCGCGATCCACAAATCCCCCGTTAGCAACTGATCCCGCCAGCCATCCGTGGTGAAGTTGGTGATAGCAGGCTTTAGCTCCAACAGTTTTTTGTAAGCCGCTTCAATTTCTTTGGGATTGGTGGAATTGTAAGAATAGCCGAGCGATCGCAGCGTTGCCCCCATCACTTCCCGCACGTCATTAAAGAGGGTCAGGCGGCGAGACAGCTTGTTCTTGTTTTGCCAGAGGTAATCCCAGTCGGTCGGAGCCGGATTAACTTTCTCGGAGTTATACACCAACCCCGTTGTTCCCCAGACGGCTGGAACGCTATGAGTATTATTCGGGTCATACACCGGATTTTTGAACTTGTCCAGCAGCCCATCCAGCACGGTTAGCTTAGACTTGTCCAATTCAGTCAGCATCTTCAGCTCAATCATCTGTTGCACCATGTAATCCGACGGATAAATGATGCTGTAGTTATTGCCTCCCCCCGCCTGTAGTTTGGCCAACATGGTTTCATTGGAGTCAAAGATATCAGCGATAACCTTGATCCCCGTGGCCTCTCTAAAGTTATTGAGCAATTCATCATCAAAATAGCCTGACCAGGAGTAAACATGCAGCGTGTCAGACGCACCGCTAGAGGGACTGGTAGTTGTTCCTGATTGCACATCCGCTAACCCTCCCTGGCGGCAGCTAGCAAGCGCCATGCTAGACAGGGCTGCTCCTGCAACCTGTAAAAACCGCCGTCTGGTCTTGGAGAGTGGGCGTGATGGCCCCCGGTAGAGGTCAAATCTAGAATTGGTCATGGTTGAATCTAATGATGTTTTGAAATAGAGGGGGTAGCAATGGCCCCATACGGGTGGATATATCCTCTAGGGTACGAACAGTAGTCTAAATTCCAGTTAAGCGCAGAACGACGAGCGTTGTAAGGGACTGCAATGTTTGATCATATCTCTGGAGCGTCCTCCTGGGGATCGCAAATTTAAGGATCACGCTTTTAGAAACGTTGGGCGACGCCCAATTCTCTTAAAAGTCCGATATCGCGCGCATCGCACACAACCTTGAGCTACCCAATTCGCGTTAACAAAACGTGAAAAGGGCTATCGAATTTACGTCAACAAAGATACGTGGCGTGATGACGGATGTGATCGCCAATAAAGGTGGAAATGAAGTAATAGCTGTGGTCGTAGCCCTCTTGTCGTCGCAGGAGTAAAGGTTGCCCGACTTGAGCGCAGGCTTGCTCAAACCGTTCGGGCATCAGTTGGGTTTCCAGGAACGAGTCCGCCATACCCTGATCAATGAGGATGAGGCGATCGCTCTTTCCCGTTAACACCAGCTCACTGGCGTCATAGGCTTTCCAGGCTTCTTTGTCAGGCCCCAGATAGTGACTAAAGGCTTTTTGTCCCCAGGGACAGTGCATGGGAGCCACAATGGGGGCAAATGCTGAAACCGAACGGTAGCGATTGGGGTTCCTCAACGCACAAACAAGGGCACCATGCCCACCCATTGAGTGGCCCATGATGCCCTGCCGTCGCGAATCGACGGGAAAATGATTGGCAATGAGGGTTGGAAGCTCATCGGTGACGTAGCGATACATGTTGTAGTGCGATCGCCACGGGTCTTGAGTTGCATCGACGTAGAATCCGGCACCTGTACCAAAATCCCAATCGTCATCTTCTCCAGGAATGCCTGCCCCACGTGGACTGGTATCGGGTGCCACCAGCATGAGGCCATACTGAGCCGCAAACTGCTGTGCTCCAGCCTTGACGATAAAATTTTCCTCTGTACAGGTTAACCCTGACAGAAAATATAGGATAGGAACTGGCCCTAAACGAGCTTGTGGCGGCTGATATAGCGCAAATCTCATCTCTCCATCGCAAGCAGCAGATGGATGGCTATAAAACTCAACGGTACCGCCAAAGCAGGCGTATCGATTCAAGAGTTTAGGGGATGCAGACATAAGGATATTAGCGATCGCAGCACTGGCATTTTACCGTAGGGGCGATCTTTCCTTACATCTGCGGGGTTCTAAAACGTGGGCTGTGCTGCCAGCAACCTTGCTTCAATGAACTTGCCATTGAAGCGCAGCACTGTAATCTGAGTCGTAATTTGGGTTGGGTCTGTGATGAGTAAAATCAGGATGGTTAAACACTGTACAACACCAATCTTTATCCGTTTTGCAATTATCCGGTGTCGCAGATATCAGTGAACCACCTAAAGCGGGTTGTTGATTCGGTTAACGCTAGCTCAAAGCAATTAGTTGAATCCTCTAACCAGGTGCCAGGGGATCAGCAGCATTCATTAGCGAGATTCGATGGAATTGGATTGATCGAGCTTGTTTACAAAAACGGTGTAAACCAGAGCGTAACCTGCTAGAAGAAAAATACCTGCCAACATATGATTGTCTCCTTGTAATGTGTAGCGAAGGAATTTGGAATTACCTATAGCTTCAATATACCCATAGAGTATTCCGGATAAAACAGAAGCGCATCCTCCGAATTGGATCATCCAGTTGGGTGAAACGTTGCGAGATTTATACCCAACTACTTAATAGTATCCCCCTAAATGAATCAATCTAACGGATGAGCAGCAGCAATTTACAAAATCATTATCTTCAAAAGTGATCCCAAAAGACTGAATCAAAGCGATCGCCCTTGTAGAGCCAGTCTTCCACACCCTTTGAATAATCGCGCATGAGTACAATAACCTATTAAAAACATATCAATCTGCCAGATTGATATAACAAATTCATTTGGTCTTTAAAGTTGAATTCGTAAAAGATGGCTGAATTATTGTTTTACAAATTTGCTTTGCCAGTGTGAATTCGACAAACGGACAAAATTTGTATCCTACACGACATTTAAACACAGGAATCACCCGATTTCAGCCCAAGGACTGGAGAGGCGGGGCGAAGTCCTCAAGAACTGGAGTTTAGACTAGATCGCGCGTCGTCGGCTAAAAAGCGGGTTTT
>DATNPS010000249.1:0-3214 GCA_036703095.1 Crinalium sp.
ATCGCTCTTACCAGACGCCAAATATGTAGTGGTCGCAACGGCCCTCACGCCAGAAACGAAAGGATTGATTGATGAATCGGTGTTCAAAGCCATGCGGCCTGATGCGTATTTCATCAACATTGCCCGTGGCGCGATCGTTGATGAAACGGCGTTATTCAAAGCATTGAGCGATCGCTGGATTGCAGGTGCCGCACTCGATACGTTTGTTACAGAACCACTGCCGCCCGACAGCCCCTTCTGGACATTGCCGAATGTATTTGTGACACCACATTGCTCTGCCCTCTCGCCTCGACTGGTAGAACGCATTCTCAACTTGTTTCTTGATAACCTCGATCGCTATCGCAGCGGACAACCGTTGCGGAACGTGGTGGATAAAACAGCGGGATATTGAAAACTGTTCCTTACAGCAATTCCAGCAGGTCTGACATCTGATCAAAAATAAGATGCGCCCCAGCCGCCGTTAAAGCGTCGCGATCGCTTTGTTGAGCATAGCCAAAGACCTTCATTCCGGCAGCACATCCGGCTTGTACACCGGACACTGAATCTTCAATCACTACACACTGGTCAGGACTGATCCCCATTTGTTGAGCCGCATGGAGATAGACATCGGGAAACGGCTTGGGCCGTTCCACTTGAGCAGCACTGAATAATTTATCGTTAAAGTGATGAATCAATCCAGTGAGTTGCAGAACCAGGTGAACGTGGCGCAGGCTGCTATTAGATGCAACACACTTGGGAAGTGTGAGGTTTTCTAACACCGATTCAATTCCTGAAACAGATTTTAGCTCTCGATTTAAAGCATCAACTTCGCGTTCTCTACAGCGATCTAAAAAATCTGGTGGGACGGGTTTGCCAAGCTTCTGCTCAACGATTTCCAGGCAGGTTGCCGATGATTTACCCACAAAGAGTTGGGCAGCTTGTTCGTAGGTTAGAAACCAGCCAATTTCGCTTAACAGTTCAACAAAAACACGGTTCACAATGGGTTCGCTGTCTACCAACACGCCATCGCAATCAAAAATAACCAGCTTTGCGTTCGCCATACTGATTTCAACGAAATACCCGATCAGCTTACCTCAACAAAGTGCCTCATAGGGAAAAGTCAGAGGGCAGAAAGCAAAAGGCAGAAGTTTTGGAGCTGCGCTCACCTCCAAGAATGAAAAGGCTCTCTCTTTTGCTTTCTCTCCTCTATCTATTCTTTTTCTGCCCTTTGCCTTCTGACTTCTGCCACTAAAAAAAGCCTTTCGTAGGCAGCGGTGTCCCGTTGATTTCGTAGTTGCCGATCGCCCGTGCCTTCAGTGGATTGGGATTGTGCGAGGATAAGGTGCGTGAATTGCGCCAGTGCCGATCTAGGTTATAGGATTTTTTGGTGCTAGAGGCTCCACCCACATCAAACAACAGGGTTGCCGATCGTAGCGCCAGTTCATCGACAACAACTTTAGCTTTAGCGGCACTGAGCGCGGCTTTTAGCGCGGCTTCTGCTTCAATCTCTTCGCCTTGAGTGCGAACGGTATCCAGATGATCGAGCGTATCTGCGGCGGCCAGGACGATCGCTTCAGCCGCAAAGGCATTGGCAGAAATTTGACCAATGGTTTGTTGCAGCAATGGATCATCCGAGGCTTGTTCAGAAACCGCGTGATAAAAAGTGCGAGGTCGAGTATGCACCAGATTCGTGGCGTCGCGTAGAACGCTGCGAATAATCCCTGCGTTCACGGCTGTCAAAATCAATTGCGGGACGATGTTATAAGGCAAATAGTCTTTGTCTGGATCGGTATCGAGAATCACTTCGTCGGCCTCTACCCGCACGTTTGTAAACGTTGTGGTGCCTGTTCCGGTTAGCCGTTGGCCGAAGCCATCCCAGTCGTCTACGAGTTCAATTCCGTCACGATTGGTGGGCAGGATGACAAACGCGGTGTCGCCGCTGGGAGTGAGCACACTCACGAAGATCAGATCTGAAAAAAGAGTGCCTGTGCTGTAATACTTTTTGCCATTTAAACGATAGCCATCCTGATCGGGAGTCAGTTTTGTATTGACAACTTGACCACCCCCCGCCCGTTTAACCTCCAGTTCAGTAAACGCCAATCCGATAATTGCGCCATTGGCAACTGCCTGGAGCCATCGCTGATTTCGTTCGCTGCGCTGCGATCGCAAAATTCGCTCTGTCACCGAGAAATGATTTCGTACAATATGAGCAACGTTGGGATCAGCTTCTCCTAGGCGAATGAGGACGTCGAATAATTCACGGGCGCTATTCCCACCGCCACCTTCCGCGATCGGAATCCGTAATGCACCCAATCGGGATTGACGAATCAGATCAATCACATCATAGGGGAGAATGCGATCGCGATCGCGTTCTGCTGCACCTAATGCAATGTAATCAAACAACGTTTGAAGTTCTGGAGAACTCGCTGTAATCGGAGTTGAAAACTGAAACGTAGGAGTTAGAGGTTTTTCAGCAATTTGAGTCATTATGGTTCTCTCTAAATATTGTTAGCATTAGTTGATGGCAGGATAGAGAGTGATGTCTTGAAGCTTACTGTCCACTCAACTATCCAACTGATGTGATATGAGATGATGAGATATAACCTAGACCTCGTGTAGGTTGGGTTGACATAGGAAACCCAACATCTCAATCTAGTTGAGTTTCGCAAGGCTTAACTCAACCTACGAAGCTCTATTAGAACAATCGCTATTACACTAGAATGAGCTGCTCTAAACTACTAGCACAGTAACGCTTAAAGTCCCCGTATATCGAGTGACAAATCCTCGAAAAAGCGATTGCCAGGACGCGCTAGCCCAAGATTTTCGCGTAACGTCTTACCTTCGTACTCCTGACGGAAAATGCCGCGTCGCTGAAGTTCTGGAACAACCTGATCGACAAAATCATTCAGTCCTTCCGGCAAAAACGGAAACATCACGTTAAAGCCGTCAGAGCCTTCCTCCGTCAGCCATTGTTCCATCTCGTCTGCGATCGCTTGAGGTGTGCCCACAAACGCCAATCCACCATAACTGCCAACTCGTTGCGCTAACTGCCGAATGGTGAGATTTTCGCGTTGCGCTAAAGCTACGACGCGATCGCGAGAACTATGGCTGGTATTGGTTGGTGGTATTTCTGGCAAAGGCCCATCTGGATCAAAGCTCGATACGTCATAGCCCAACGCACTATTCAAGCTACCGATCCCGCTGTCATAGTGAACCAGGCTATCCAAACGCTCCC
>DATNPS010000567.1:0-25500 GCA_036703095.1 Crinalium sp.
GTTCTCAAACAAACAACTGTAGTTTACCCACGTGAGAAACGCCATATAAGACATTAATGTGAACTCGGTGCTCCACTTCACATCACGATCATGCCCGTCCGGGCTGGAATGCTGACTAATAGAGTCTTCTCCGTCCAGGTCACAGATCCAGATCCATATACGAGGCGATCGCACCTCAGCCGTTGAATCACCTCCGGTGGCTCGAAGCTAACCTGAGCAGGTTCAGTACCGACATTCAGCGCCACGATCGCCCCATCCTCCGCCAGCGATCGCCCCATACAAAACACATCGCCTTGCGCAAACAGAATGTGATAGTCTCCGGTGCGGAGGGCAGGATGGGCATGGCGGAGCGCGATGAGCTGACGATGATAGCTGAGCGTCTCTCGATCCCAGTGGGGTTCCGACAAAAAGCCCCGACGTGAATCGGGATCGATCGCGCCCGGTAATCCAATTTCATCGCCGTAGTAGATGCTGGGTGCTCCAGGAAAGGTCAATAGCAAGAGGGTTGCGAGTTCGACGCTGGCGCGATCGCCCTTGGCAATGGTTAGCAGTCGGGCTGTATCATGACTGGACAGTAGATTGAGTTGAGCAAGCTGAATCTCCCAGGGGTAAAGTTGGAGGAGCGATCGCATCTTGTCGGCATAGCCCTCTGCTGAAAGGGGGGGATACGGGGCATAGGACCGATCTTTGACCTGGTCAATATCCACGCGATCGCCTGTGGTAAAGGCGATCGTCGGCCCGGTAAACAGGTAGTTCATCACACCGTCAAACTGCGTGCCATCCATCCATTCCCGCGCATCTTCCCAGATTTCGCCCACGATGTAGGCATCGGGATTGATCGCTTTAATGCGATCGCGAAACTCTTGCCAGAATCCAGGCGTCTTAATTTCAAAGGGCACGTCTAACCGCCAGCCATCAACGCCAAATCGAATCCAAAATTCGCCCACTTCCATCAAATATTCCTGCACAGCAGGATTGTCGTGGTTGAACTGAGGCAACGCCCGATTCCCGCCCCAACTGGCGTAGTTTGCAGGACGGCTGCCGTCATACGCAGATAGCGGCCAGCCTTCTACCTTGAACCAATCTAGCCAGGGGGAATAAGGGCCGTTTTCCAGAATGTCGTGAAAGAAGAAAAAACCGCGACTGGCGTGGTTAAATACACCATCCAGCACAATCCGAATGTTGCGCTGGTGCGCCGCTTCTAACAGCTTCTCAAGAGCCAGATTGCCGCCCAACAGCGGATCGACCTGGTAATAGTCGTGGGTGTGATAGCGGTGGTTGCTGGCAGACTGAAAGATGGGGGTGAAGTAAATGGCGTTGACGCCCAGGTCTTGCAGATAATCGAGCCGTTCGATGACGCCCCACAAATCGCCGCCTTTGTAGCCTTGTAGCGTCGGGGGATGATCCCAGGCTTCAAGCGGGACGGAGCCGAGTACTCGCTGCAATGGCTGTAGCCCTCTGGCAAAGCGATCGGGAAAAATTTGGTAGAAAACGGCATGTTTTACCCAATCTGGCGTTTGAATTTGCATAACGTACCCTGGTGAACCTGATGACTTTTTAGCGCAGATCTGGGTGCGATCGCCATCTCACGTGTCTACATTCCGTAAATTACAGTAGAAACGTTGTATTAAAGACCTAAATCATAGTATTGAATAAAAAAATGACATCATCTGCCGTAGAAAGATTCTTGGATTTTTGAGAGATTATTCTCAATTAAAAGAGTCTCTCAAGCGTCAAATTTTGGTGTTGAAACTAAATTAAGACAACGGTTTCAGGCATTCGTTGCTATTTTTGAAACGCCTTAAATTCAACTAGTAACGGCTGACTAATATTGACTAAAAGCATTTAGCATCTACGTCTAAGATTTACGCACGGTCTTCTATCTCGCATCCTAAAATCCTGTGGAGTAAAGCTTACGATGACCAGTCAAGCTGATTTTATTCCTCCCAAAAATTTAAAAATAAAGCTCCCTTTAGAACAAACTCCACGAATCAATTTCAGAGAAGAACAGGCTGGAATTGCATTGGCAAAATTATCGGATTTGGTTAACTATATTCAAACCAAGATTGATAATAGCCATCATAAAAAAATACAGGGTGAAATTCAGATTGAATTATCTGAATTATTGCTTCTACCTCCACGTATGGGAAAGTGTATTCTGGCCTTTCAAGCTGATGCAAATTCCATCTGGTCACGCTTGTTGGGACTATTGCCGGGAGCCTCCCGACGAGACAAGATTGCTGAAGTGAGTCTGCTATTTCCATCCTTAAAGATGGCGATAGACTCGCTATTTCAGGAAGTGCCGAATTTAGTATTAGCCCAAAAAATTCGCAGACATATTGAGAAGAATCTCCGATCTTATGAAATTCAAAGCCCAATTCTGTTATTCCTTACGAATTCACTCAAAGATACGCTGAATTCTCAATCCACACCCCTGAAAGTGAGCGTTGGGTTACTGTTCTCACTGCCGCTGTATGGGGCATTTATGTTGATTTCAGGAGCGATTTTTTTAAGTACATCGGCTCTGATTTCAAAAGAGGAGGCTGTTTCATCTCCAGCCGCACTCAATACCACAATGATTGTGGGAGAACCGCGATCGCTTCCATCCTCTAACCCCCCATCCAATAGTGCGGGACAAGTAGGCACAAAAGACAACGGTTCTACTGCGTCTACATCGCCATCCGTGCCGCGTGTCAGTATAGATGCGTTAGATAAAAAAGGAGTCGATGCGGTCAATCTGCAAGAGAATATTGTGCAGGTAATCTTAGTGGTTTCGGCGGGAACGTTGGGCAGTATTGTGAGTATCTTGACTCGCATTCGAGAGTTTCGTAATGAGAACTATCGAGACTCTAGCCTACCAATTTTTGTCGGTTTATTTAAACCGATTATTGGAGCATCGTTTGGAGTATTGATCTTTGCTTTAATTAACTCCGATCTGATCTCC
Source organism: Crinalium sp. (assembly GCA_036703095.1). Classification (GTDB taxonomy): domain Bacteria; phylum Cyanobacteriota; class Cyanobacteriia; order Elainellales; family Elainellaceae; genus DATNPS01. The sequence goes on from DATNPS010000567.1 coordinate 2,945, forward strand.
ATTAGTACATTAGAAGGCAGTCAACGAAAGGAAGAGCGGGCCTTCTTTTTCTATTCATTAGCATTTGTGGTTGGCTTTAGTGAACGTTTGGCAAACGATATTGTGAGTCGCACAGAGAATATGTTCTCCAATTCTCCTGCCACGCCAACTGTTGAAAGCTTACTAATGCAGCAGTTAAGCCGCAAGGATCTTCCGCCTGATGTGATTCAAGATTTGACTGGTGTTCTCGTTCAACTATCTGCAAAGCGCGAGATATCAGCGTTGCCCCGCGAGACGGATGGCCTATCAAATCTTCCAGCCAGTTCTCCTGCGCCGTCTGAACCCACTCAGGAAGATGTATAGCAATCGTTGAGACAGTTAGGACAGAGGGGCCACCCCTGCACCCCGTCCTACAGAGATTTTCAATCGCTTAAAACCCAGTTGTTTTTGTGAGAGCTGCACTCCGCGCGGCTCTCACAAAAAAATTGTGGCTTACTGAATTGAAAACTGCTGTAATTCAACCGCACGTCGTGCGGCTGAAATGGGGCTATTAAATTCACATTAATTTAGGGTTGCAGCGTCAGTTGCCACTCTTTGTTGGCTGTATTCCACGTAGGTGACTCTGTTTTGCCCACCACGTATGGACCCCAATAGCGCTGAGAGCCATCTTGTGCAAAGGCGACCAAAATATCACCATCGCGCAAGCTGAGATTATTGTCGGGAAGGGATAAAATTAGCCCTCTGGTGCCACCTTCTTCAGGGGCAAAGTCCCAATGGATGGGTTCGCTATACGAAGTGCGGCTGGTTGATGCTGGTTTAGAGATAGATGTTTCGGAACCCTCTGCCTGTTGGGGCAGCAAGACAACCCGCAACGGATGATTGGTGCGATTGCTGACCCGCAAAGTGCCTGTATGAACTTTTCCGTTTGGCAGAATTTCAGGCGGTGATTGAGATGCAGACGGGTTCGGAGACGGGGTGACTGGAGATGGGCGGGGTGAATCGGTAACGGTTGGTGAAGTGGTAGGCGTGGGCTGGTTGGCGGATGGCACAGGTTTGGTGTCTGGAATCGGTTCAACCTGGACGTTAAAATTTAACCGCAGCAGCAATAGCGTCAGCAATCCAAAACCCACAACTCCAATAGGGAGGAGGAAAACCCATAGCTTCATGCCTTTCATTACTATATCCAACCTCCTCGTCAGCGCACCTATATCTACTCTAAGTCAGGCATCCTGGTGTTTGGGGTGATGCTTGGGTTGGATTTATTTTTTTATTGACCATTTTTCAGCAATTCGTATTCGCGTCAGGAGATGCGCCCAACCATGCAAAATACTCGCCTCAATAGCCTGATTGATACGCTGTTAGACCGATTGGGCCGATGGTTACAAAATCCCTGGCGGCGAATTTCGCTAGTAGTGATTAGTTTGCTATTGGGTAACTTCTTGGCAACGGCGATCGCCACCACAACAGGACAAAACGCTGATTTGGATATTGTGGTCTCTGTCGTCTTAGTTGTGTTTACGGAAGGGGTGAGTTGGTTTGTTTATAGAATCGATCGCCGAACGGTGCCATCGAATCAACCTGGGCAACGGGCACTGGCGATCGAAATATTAAATGCGCTGAAATTGGGTTTAATTTATGGGCTATTTGTAGAAGCATTCAAGATTGGTAGCTAATGGCGGATGGCTGATCCACACGTTCAAACTTTTTCTGGTCAGGATGATTGGCTCGCTCGACTGTTACAACACCTGGTACGGGGCGAGGTGCTGTCAGTAGAGGACAAGGCTCGACTGGAGGCTGCCCTGTTACACGAGAACTGGCAGTGTCAGGTATTTGGAATTACGGCTGATACAGTTCATGCTGTCGTCACGGAGCGATCGCAGCTTCTGCAAGATATTTATCCTGCGTTGACTGAGCTGTGTCGCGATCGCCTGGGTTGGCAAACCGTTAACTTAGCGTTGTTTTGGAACCTGTGGCTGCCATTGGCACTGGCGATCGTCGCCTATCGACAGCAGCAACGTCAGCCGTTAATTCAAGGCATCTTAGGCGTTCAGGGTACCGGAAAAACCACATTAGCCATCATCGTTACGCTGATTTTGGATTATCTAGGCTATCGCGTATGCAGTCTTTCGCTGGATGATTTGTATAAGACCTATGCAGAACGCTGTCAGTTACAAATTAGGGAGCCTCGTCTGCGCTGGCGAGGGCCACCGGGAACGCACGATATTGACATGGGGTTAATGGTGTTAAACCAATTGCGAACGGCCTCATCTCATCCGGTGCAGATTCCCCGGTTTGATAAATCGCTGCATCAGGGGGCGGGCGATCGCACTATGCCTGAAGTTGTTTCAAATATCGATGTTGTGCTGTTTGAAGGCTGGTTTGTTGGCGTGCGTCCCATTGATCCTGCTGCGTTTGATCAGGCACCACCGCCGATTGTAACGGAGGGCGATCGCCAGTTTGCCCGCGATTGCAATACTCGTCTTCAGGACTATCTGCCGCTTTGGGATTTGCTAGACCGCCTGATTGTGCTTTATCCCAGCGACTACCACCTCAGCCAGCAGTGGCGACAGCAGGCCGAACAGCGAATGATTGATGCGGGCCGTTCTGGCATGACCGACCGCGAAGTGAGCCAATTTGTCGAGTATTTCTGGCGATCGCTTCACCCTGAGCTATTCATCAAACCACTACTCCATGATGCTCAGCACGTTGACCTGGTCGTTGACATTAATCCCGATCGATCGCGGGGTGCAGTTTATCAACCGCGAATTGGGGGGTAGGGGTGTTGGGGTGTTAGGTGTTATGTGTTGGGTGTTGGGGTGTTAGGAGGTTGAGCTTCACTCTCTCCCGCATCTTCCCCCTCTCCCGCATTTTCTCCCTCTTTACTCATCCCCTCTACTCTCCTGACTCCTGACTCCTGACTCCTTCAATCCTTCCATCAACCGCCGTGCCTGCTGCGTGACTAACTCCCAGTTTCCAGTCGCGATCGCTTCTGCTGGAAACAGTTGGCCTGACAAGCCTATGGCGATCGCTCCTGCCGTTAAGAAATCTTTGGCATTTTGCGGTGTAACGCCACCTGTCGGAATGAGGGGGATGTGTCCCAGTGGTCCCTGGAGGCTTCTAATATAGCTGGCTCCACCTACTGCTTGAATCGGAAACACTTTGACGCTGGCGGCTCCGGCCTGCCACGCCGTCACGATTTCGGTGGGAGACAGCGCACCCGGAATGATGGGGACTCCCCCATCTAACGAGAGATGAATTAAGGCTGGATCAACGTGAGGAGTAAACAAAAATTCTGCTCCGGAGGCGATCGCTTCCTGGATATGGCTACTGTTCAACAAAGTTCCCGCGCCGATGATGCAGTGGGGTAGACTGGTGCGAATCATTTCGATCTGTAGGGCAGGCTGATCGCTGTTCCAGGTAATTTCGATTAACCGCATTCCGCCAAGGGCAACTGCTTTGGCTAAGTTAAGCCCTACCCGAACATCAGCCGTGCGAATAACGGCGATCGCTCGTTCCTGTTGAGCCTGAGCAATCCATCTAGTTTTAATCTCGTCTTGAGACAGAAAACGGGATTCCATGATCTAAATCAACGTGAAGCGAACGAAGCGAAAAGGCATAGGACGCCAATAGCGCCATTCTAGTCACCCGTCGGATGGTTAGAATGGCGCTATCAATTGTTTGAAAGAAGGAAGCGCGACACTGCCGCGCTTCCTCCTTCCTGAAATACTTACAGTTGAGGCACGTACTGTTCCTTCTCAGGAACATCGGTGTACTCAGCTACGATCTGACGGAACTCTTCACCGTCAATGCTTTCGCGCTCGATCAGCAAATCAACAAGGCGATCGACGACCACGCGATTTTCGCGAATGATCCGGCAAGCATCGTCGTAGCAGCGTTCGACAATAGAGCGAACCTGAGCATCAATCCGAGCTGCAATTTCTTCAGAATACTCAGAGCGAGTCATCCAGTCGCGACCGAGGAATACTTCTCCGGTCTGGCTTTCCAGAGACAGTGGGCCGAGATCAGACATCCCAAACCGTGTCACCATCTGGCGTGCCATGCCCGATACCTGCTGTAAGTCATTTCCTGCACCTGTCGTGACTTCCGCATCGCCAAAGATCACCTGCTCCGCTGCACGACCTCCCAATGCTCCGGTAATGCGAGCCATGATCTGAGAACGGGAGATGAGTCCCTGATCTTCGCTCGGTGTAAACCAGGTTAATCCCTGAGCCTGGCCTCTTGGAATGAGGGTGACTTTCTGAACCGGATCGTGCGATTTTAGCAGCGTGCCGACGATCGCATGTCCCAGTTCGTGATACGCAATCAGACGCTTGCTCTTGCTATCGACGAGCGGTGTACCTTCCATCCCGGCAACCACCCGATCGACTGCATCATCAATCTCTAGCATGGTGATGGCGTCTTTCCGACGACGGGCGGTGAGAATAGCCGCTTCGTTGAGCAAGTTTGCTAAATCAGCACCGGTGAAGCCGGGAGTCCGACGGGCGATCGCTTCAAGCGATACTTCCGATGCCAGCTTCTTGTTACGGGCGTGTACCTGTAACACTTCCAACCGACCTTTGATATCGGGTGGGTCAACTGTCACCTGACGGTCAAAGCGACCGGGACGCAACAGAGCCGAGTCAAGCACATCAGGACGGTTGGTTGCGGCAATGATAATGATGCCTGTATTGCCTTCAAACCCGTCCATCTCGGTGAGCAACTGGTTCAGGGTTTGTTCCCGCTCGTCGTTGCCGCCGCCAATTCCAGCACCCCGCTGCCGCCCTACGGCGTCAATTTCATCGATAAAGATGATACAGGGCGCGTTTTCCTTCGCTTTCTTGAACAAGTCGCGAACGCGGGAAGCACCGACTCCCACAAACATTTCTACGAATTCTGAACCGGAGATGCTAAAGAAAGGAACTCCGGCTTCGCCAGCGATCGCCTTGGCCAGCAAAGTTTTTCCAGTTCCCGGAGGGCCAACCAGCAGCACACCCTTAGGAATTTTGGCTCCAACAGCAGTAAAGCGCTCTGGCTTTTTCAGGAAGGTTACCACTTCTTGCAGTTCTTCCTTCGCTTCTTCGATGCCCGCTACATCGTCAAACATGACGCCTGTTTTGGCTTCCATCGAAAACCTGGCTCGCGATTTGCCAAAGTTCATCGCCTGTCCGGGGCCACCTGGAACATTGCTGGAACGCCGGAACAAAAAGAATAGGCCACCAATTAAAAGAATCGGGAAGATGAGATTACCCAGTAGACCCCAGATAGCTCCATCGTTACGAGGCGGATGGAAATCCAGGTTAACGTCGTCTTCTCTGAGACGGGCCACGAGATCGGGGGCATTCCCTGGCAAGTCTACCCGCAACCGCTGGATGCGATTATCAAGCTCTGGATCGACTGCTTCCACAATGGCCGTCCGGCCTCCTTCATAGAGGTCAACGCTGGTGACTCGACCTGCATCCAGATATTCTAGAAAACGTCCATAGGTCATGCGGGTGCTGGCGGTGTTCTTACTCATGTCCATAACGGATGAGGAAAATGCACCTTGCCAGAAGAAAAACCCAATAACCAGTGCTGGAAGCGTCCAGAGAAGAATAACTCTCCAGGAAAGTTTCATAACTTAGGTAGCCTCTATATACAGCAGCGAAAAGTTAATTTTGACAGGGAGTACCTGCCTCCATTTTTAAATGTTTGAATCAACAAATGCAGATATTACAAATCTCAGCCCGCCATGAAGTAAGACTAAACCTGAGACCAGCCGTGACCCACAGGTTTTGTTTCTGAGAGTAAATCTTAATTAAATTTAACCTAATTATTAAGCTTCGGGCAACTCGTTTGTAACGTGAATTCGATAATCGGGCTTTTTGGGGAGTTGCACGTCGTGCAACTCCCCGAAAAGCCCGATTTCGCGTTTTTGTGGAATACGAGAGCACAAACACAGTTTAATGGGTGCTGCACGTCGTGCAGCACCCATTAAACTGTGGCACTGATATTTGTGTTCGCACCAATATTAGAGATGGCCCTGACGTTCAATATACTTTGCAATGTCATTCACACACTGGCGGATGGCGCTTTCGTTAGCGCTATAGTTCAGGGCAATGGTGGCAATGTAATACTTGCCGTTAATCGTGAAGGCTAGCGTTGTGCCCAACATCTGAGAGTTTTGGCCTGTCTTTTCGCCCATCCAAATGGCTTTGGAGTTTCGCAGACCGTCATAGCCCAGAACCGTATCATATTGACTGGCTAACGCTTCAATCAGAATATTGTCGCCAGGGTGCTCTTCTTTATAAATCTGGCGCATCATCTCGGTTAGCTCGTCTGTGGTGAAGCGGTTTGGGATAGAACCCGCATTCGCCGGGTATACCGAATCGCCTACCAGCTTGTAGTCTACAAACGTAACGGTAAAACCGCGATCGCGCAGCGTTCGATTAATGTACTCGCGTCCCACAAAATCAATCAGTTGGTTCGTCGCAATATTGCTGCTCTGGTTAATCATCCGCATTAGCAGCTTTCGCAGCGGGTATTCTGAACCTGCCCAGATATCAGAGGCATCTTCGGTATAGTTGCCTGGATTGACGGTGATTTTGGTGTCGAGGTTAATATTTTCGCTGGTCACTTTTTGCATGAAGGCGATCGCGATCGGCACCTTAATTAAACTGGCCGGACTGGCGGGTTCTACATTGCCTTGCCAGCGACGACACTCGCCTTCAAGAGTGCAAACAGTGATGAAGACATCGGTGGTGGGTAATCCGGTGCGTTCGGCGATCGCTTCCAAAAAGCCAGAACGAGCCGTGTCGTATTTATAAGAGGCGGCTTTCGAGTTGGCTTGATATTCTACAAGCTTGCTGGCCGCCATCTGAGTCATCAGCGTGTCGTTGGGAATGGCCTGGAGTGACTGAATTGACTGTCGCCAGAGTGCCGCTAGCTTACCCAGCGTTTCTGTAGAGGGGTTGGGCTGTGTAGATAGCTGCGTCGCCTCATTCGCGAAGTTAATAGCCTGATCCCACGATCGCTTGGCATTTTCCTCAATCTGAATGCGGATTTCCGTCGTCTGTAGCTCCTGTAGCTCCTTGGTAGGTACGGAAAAAACGCCAACGTTAGACGCGATCAGCGTAGGAGGATTTAGCCTGACCTGAGTTTCTAGGCGATCGCGCATGTCATAAAGGTCTTGCAGCGACTGATACTGAGGCTCTACAACTGGCTTGGTAAAGGGCAGGTTGATCACTGGTGCTAAGGACAGCGATGGGCGGGCACCTTCAACTCCTGCTAAAACAAGTAACGAACTCACCGGGGCAACTAGCAGATACAGCAGCCAACGCATTCAGAACCTCACACACTTAAAACAGAGACACTGCACGACAAGCAAAATGGCACAAACAAGTCTAATTAAAATTAACTAGTAAATTGGTTGCAGATCTGTAGAGGTCGTCACCTAATCCGAGTTAGAACCTGAAACCTAAAACTGTGGCTCGTCAAACCATTTGGCTCCTGATGTCTGATACCAAATTTAAGTTGTGAAGGTTACAGATGGAGCTTCAGGTGATAGTGTCTCCTGGATAAGGGCGTAGCCCCCACACCTCCCATAGGCCAATGAACTCGATTTAGATTGGTATGGCTCCTGCCTCTACATTTTTAATAGATCATGTGTACTTTTCTGGCTTTATGTTTAAATCCTAAAAATGCTACTCACAGAATAACTGCAAAGATCCTGATTGCATATAGCAGGTCGATAGAATTCCCAGCCTCACGTTGAAACTGATTGCGGGTTTCAAATTGAACGGGGTTTAATCCGTAGAAAATCTACTAGAGTGAAGGATGGGCAATGTTCCCCTCAGGAGCAATTGCGCTGACTGAAGACTGTTGCTTGAAACCATTTAATTGCTTGAAACCATTTAATTGAGGTTGTTGCATGGCATCCATCCGCGAGTTGCACCATCAACTCATTCATAAAGAACGTTCTGCCGTAGAAATTACCCAAGAAACCTTAGATCGGATTCAAACTCTAGAGCCAAAGCTGCGGAGCTTTCTGACTGTAACGGCGGATCGGGCCTTGGAGCAGGCACAGCAGGTTGATGCCAAAATTGCAGCGGGAGAAGACATTGGTCTGCTGGCGGGAATCCCGATCGCCATTAAAGACAATATGTGTACGAAGGGAATTCCCACCACTTGTGGCTCAAAAATTTTGCAGAATTTTGTTCCGCCCTATGAATCCACCGTAACGCGACGGGTGATGGAGGCTGGAGCGATTATTGTTGGCAAAACCAACATGGATGAATTTGCGATGGGTAGCTCGACTGAGACGTCGAGCTATCAATTCACCGCGAACCCGTGGGATGTGGAACGAGTGCCCGGTGGTTCGTCTGGCGGATCTGCTGCTGCTGTTGCGGGGGGGGAGGTACCGATTTCTCTAGGCTCGGATACCGGAGGGTCGATTCGTCAGCCTGCTTCCCTATGTGGCGTGGTGGGCCTGAAACCGACCTATGGATTGGTGTCTCGCTTTGGATTGGTAGCGTTTGCGTCGTCGTTGGATCAAATTGGCCCCTTTAGTCGCAATGTAGAAGATGCGGCGATTTTGCTGAAGGCGATCGCAGGCTATGACCCCAAAGATTCCACTAGCTTAAAAGTCGAGATTCCTGACTATGTCAGCGCGTTGAAGCCTGACTTTAAATCCAGAGGCAAACTTCGCATTGGTGTGATTCAAGAAACCTTTGGAGAAGGGTTAGATCCAGCCGTTGAGGCGGCTGTGAATCAGGCCGTTGAGCAGTTCAAAGCGCTGGGAGCTGAGGTTGAAGTCGTATCGTGTCCAACGTTTCGAGCTGGGATAGCGGCCTACTATATCATCGCGCCGTCTGAAGCGTCAGCGAACCTTGCCCGCTATGACGGGGTGAAGTATGGGTTCCGGGCAGACGATCCCGATAATTTGCTGGATATGTATACTCAAACCCGTGCGCAAGGGTTTGGTAAAGAGGTTAAGCGCCGCATCATGATTGGTACCTATGCGCTCTCTGCGGGATATTACGATGCCTACTATCTGAAGGCTCAAAAAGTCAGAACTCTGATTAAGCAAGATTTTGAGCAAGCTTTTGAACGGGTAGACGTGCTGATTTCCCCGACCTCGCCCACGACCGCATTCAAGGCGGGAGAGAAAACAGACGATCCGCTTGGCATGTATCTGTTGGATTTGATGACTATCCCAGTCAATCTGGCAGGTTTGCCTGGAATTAGCATTCCCTGCGGGTTTGATGATAAGGGTTTGCCTATTGGCCTACAGTTGATTGGCAATGTGTTGCAGGAAGAATTGTTGCTTTCAGTGGCCTATGCGTATGAGCAAGCGACTGAATGGCATAAGCGATCGCCAGCCCTGGAAACAACTGCAAAGAAGTAGTTCAATAGGAGGAAAGCACGGCTCCGCCGTGCCTTCCTCCTATTGAAAACCAAAATGGTGTAGCAGATTCGCTCCCAACCAGGGTTGAAATCCCTGAACCCTACTCTAGCCAAGGGATTACGGCTATAAGTAAAGACTTTAGATAAATGCGGAACTTTTTTCTGCTGAGATAACGTCCTGCTAGCCAGTATCTCATCCTGCTAGCCTTTGCCCCCTTTACGGCATCTTGAATGAAAATTCCTCTGTTGCTTCTCCGCAATGTATCGTTCGGCATCGTGGGGATATTGGCGATCGCCTATCTTGTGATTTGTTTCATTATTTATGTTCGGCAGACGCGGATGATTTTCTTCCCAACGCCTAACATTGCAGCAACGCCGGAAGACCTGAACATACCGTATCAAGATGTATGGCTGCCTGTTCGTGAGGCCGCATCGGGAGTAAGGCTACATAGCTGGTGGGTTCCAGCGCGGGGGCGAGAAGTTGGGGTACTGCTGTATCTGCACGGGAATGGAGAGAATGTTGGGGCTAACGTAGCGCAGACGGCCCGATTTCATAATATGGGTCTGTCAGTCTTGGTGATTGATTACCGGGGCTATGGCCGCAGCAACGGGGGCTTTCCAAGTGAGACAAAGGTCTATCAGGATGCAGAGACGGCTTGGCAGTATTTGGTAAACGAACGAAACATTCCAGCAGAGCGGATTCTACTCTATGGTCATTCGCTGGGTGGGGCGATCGCGATTGACTTGGCGACCCGCCATCCAGATGCAGCGGGTCTGATCGTGCAAAGTTCATTTACGTCCATGCGGGATATGGCGTATCGCACAACACCCTATGGATTTTTGCCGATTGATCTGATCCTGACTCAAAAATTTAACTCGATCGCCAAGGTGTCGTCTCTCAAAATGCCGCTTTTGTTTATCCACGGCACGGCAGATTGGGATGTGCCATCAGATATGAGCCAAACGCTTTACGAGGCAGCCCCAAACCCAAAGGAAGTTTGGATGGTGCCTGGAGCGGGTCACAATGATGTGGCAGAAACCGCAGGAGAGCAGTATGCCCAGGTTGTTGAAGCGTTTATACAGCGATCGCGCTTAGTTAGCCTACAGCCCCAAATTAGCCTACAGCCCCAAAATTGACGGGAACTCGATAGACGTGAATTCGATAGCCCGATTTTGCGTGCGCAACGCGCACGCAAAATCGGGCTTTTGGGAGAGTGGCGCGCTACTCTCCCAAAAGCCCGTTCGTCGAATTCACCTCAACGTTAACGCGCCCAGTGATTACGGCGGCGCATCAAAAAATCAGGGACGTCCAGGATGTTGAATCGGGCGGGCAAACTGGTGGCTTCAGGGAGGGGCTCTATCGCCTCTGGCTCCGTCATCGACTGGATAATGGTGAGCAGTTCGGGTAACAGTGGATGAATGGCAGCGGCAGATCCGGTGTCTGAGTCGGATTGCAGGGAAGCGTGCTCTAATAGTTCCTTCAGGTGCACAAGCTGCTCCTGGCTGGCGGAATAGCGGTCTTTCCAGTGCTGAATCGCAGCTTCGTACTCACTGGCCTGTCGTGCCTGCCGAAAGATTTGCTCTTGCATTTCAGCGATTTCCTGCTCTAAAGCCTGGATACGATTGAGGGCACGATCGTGCTCTCGTTCTAGTTCCTGAGAATTTTGCTGCCACTTGGCCTGTAGTTTCAGTTGTTTGGCTAGCTGGAGTTCTAGCTCTTCAACTTTGATTTGGGCGATCGCCAGATCCTTCTGCAAGCCTACAATGACCGAGTTGCGCTCGGTTGTTCGGGCGTGAGCTTGCCTCAACGTGAGTTCTAATGCCTGCTGTTCTTCGAGATTGGTTTGGGCCTGCCTGAGATGGGTTTCTAGCTGCTCGACCAGGCCAGATAAATCCTGAATGTGCTGGTGGGCTGAGGCAAGCTGCATCTCTAGCTCAATGATGCGTTCTGACTTTGTAGGATCTATATCAAAATCAAGAGTTAACTGGCGGGGCGTCTCATTGGTCTCATCCAATGCAGGAGGCAAGTACTCCAGTGAATCGGATGGCAATAGTATCGATGATTCAATGATCCCCAGGACTGTCAGCATGACGCGATCGCGCAGACGGAGGGTTTGTTCTTGCTGCTGCAACTGCTGTTTGAGGCGAACAATGGCCTGCTGCTGTACGCTAGCAAATGCCTCAGTTTGAGCCAGCTGGGTTTCTAAAATGCTTTGAACCTGAATCTGGCCCCTTAGCTCTTTCAAATAGACTAAAGCCTGGTCAAGGGCCTTCTCTAGATGATAAATACGGCTGACCCGCTCATGCTCAAGCGCCCGCATTTGGTTTAGGTCTTCTAATAACGCTTGAATTTCGAGACCCTGCAATGTCTCATCATCGGGCAGCGACGCGTCAACAGAATCGAGGCAGGCAGGGTTGCCAGCATCTGGGGAGACCTGTTGGTCTGGTGAGAAATTTTGGTCACTGTCTGGCTGTGACACGCAGAACCCCCCACAAAGATGCACGATCTTACTCATCAAGAAGGCAAACTTGAATAACAGTCTACAGGATGTCTCTGGTTAACCAAGACTTTCAATGACAATAAATCCACCGATGTTCCACTAAATCCGGTATCGGATGGGTAAAAAGCGTTTATAAAAATTAATCTTTCGACTTGAAGCTATAGCTTTTGTGATGTCCTCTAGGGCATTGAAAAACCAAAGGTTATGGGGGCATAGCCCCCAGCCAAGGGTGAAACCCCCTGCACCCCGTTCTAATCTTGATGACTACAGTGAGATGACTACAGTGATAAGAGCTAAAAGCAGAGCGGTAAATATCTAAGGAACGTGAATTTAATAAAACCCGACATTTATTTTTGAAAGCGCTGCTCAGCTGCACTGTCAAAAATAAGACCTTGGTCTTAATTGATCCATGCTTATAGGGGGTAAGAGGCGATCGCCCCTTACCCGTTTACAGCAGCTATTCTCTACTGAATACCCTGATTTCTAATCTCTATCTATCCATTACGCGCCAGGTGGATACATTTCAGAAGGGGGTACTTTAGCTGAAGCTGAGTTATTCAGAGACCAGCGATATTCGATCGGTAGCTTAGCCCGCTCACAGCTTTCTTCTAGCTGCTTCTGCTGGCTCAAAGCTTTACGAAGCGTAATCACTAGCTGGTGAGCTTGTTCTCGCTGCGGATGTTTGTCGAGGGCAAACATCGTTTGGCGTTCTAACAGTTGTAGCAGCAACTCGTAATGAATATGAGACGGAAGGGGGATTGGCTCCATCAGCTCTGCAATTTAGGGTGAATAGTAACTAGGAAAAGAGAGCGGCGATCGCTTCAGCTGGGTCGGGCTGTTTTACGAGCGATTCGCCAATCAGAACAGCATTGGAACCCGCTTCTTGCACTACTTTGAGATCGGCGGGTGTGTGCAGTCCCGATTCGCTCACTACTAAAATGCCCCGATCTTTGAGCTGTTGACCACGCGCCTGCAAAATCTCGCGAGTGACGTCAAGGCTCACGGAAAAGTCTTGCAGGTTTCGGTTGTTGATTCCGACCAGTTCAACTCCGTCCAGGCTCAAGACGCGATCCATTTCAGCCAGCGTGTGAACCTCCACTAAGGCCGTCATCCCCAGCGTCTTAACAATTTTGAGGAAGTACTGGAGATCTTTATCGGGCAGAATAGCGGCAATCAGCAGAACGGCATCTGCTCCATTGACACGAGCCAAATAAATTTGATACGGGTAAATTAAAAAGTCCTTACACAGCAGGGGCACTTCCACGGTTTGCCGAATTTGCTTCAGGTAACTAAAGCTACCCTGAAAGAATTTTTGATCTGTCAGCACTGAAATGCAGCTTGCTCCCGCCTGCTCGTAAGATTGGGCGATCGCCACGGGATCAAAATCCTCGCGAATCACGCCTTTGCTGGGAGATGCCTTCTTCACTTCGGCAATCAGAGCAGGCTGAGTTTTTCCTTGATTTAGAGCCGTCAAAAAATCACGTGGAGGGGAGGCGGTCGCGGCTTGCTTCTGCAATTCCAGTAGAGGTACGCGTTCCCGCAGTTGATCAATTTCAGTTTCTTTATGCCAGACAATCTCCTCCAGAATGTGTTGGGGAGACGCATCGGGAACAGGCACTTGATAGCGCAGGTTTTGAACAGCGACAGCAGGATTAGGCGGACGGCGACGAATTTGCATGAACTCTGGGGAGGTGTTGGGTGTTGGGTGTTGGGTGTTAGGGGAGGGGGGATGGTGGGGGAAGGGGAGGGAGGAGGGACGCAAAGAATGAGTTTTTGTTTTCCTTACTGTTCCCTCTTTAACTCCTGACTTCTGGCTCCTGACTTCTGACTCCTCCTGCCCTCCGCCTTCTTTAATGAGTCGCGATCGCCCGTTTATAGGCTTCGTCTAACACTTCCGACAGGGTGGGATGAGTGTGGACGAGGAAGGCTAGCTCGTGTACGGTGCGGCGTTCGGCGATCGCATTGGCGGCTTCCTGAATCAGGTCAGAGGCGTGTAGGCCAAAGATATGGGCACCTAACACCTCGCCTGTATCCTGACGGTAAATCACCTTAGCCATGCCGTCGGTTTCACCTTCAGCGATCGCTTTCGAGTTGCCCTTGAAGTATGTCCGGACGGCAGCGACCGGAAAGCCTTCAGCGGCTCCCAGTTCTTTAGCGGCGGGTTCCGTCATGCCGACGAAGCTGACTTCAGGATGGGTAAACGCAGCGGCGGGAATGCTGCGGTAATCGACCTCGCGGGAACGGCCACAAATCGTCTCAACGGCCGCGATGCCCTGAGCTGAGGCGGCGTGGGCCAGCATCATTTTCCCGGTGGCATCCCCGATCGCCCACAAATGGGGAACGGGCTGCCCATCTAGCAGAACGGCCATCTGATCGTTGACGGTGATGAAACCACGGCGATCGGGTTCTATGCCAACCGTTTCCAGGCCCAAATCCTTGGTGGCAGGGATGCGTCCGGTGGCGACTAAGCAGGCATCGACTTCCAGCACATCAACCACTTCTTTGGTTTTTGCGTCGGCTAACTCAATCACGACAGGTGATCCGGGTGTGATTCGCTTTGCCAAAATGCCGACTTTGGTTTCGATGTCGCGGGGCGTAATCAAAACCCGCTGCGCGAGTTTCGCGATATCGGGATCAAATCCTGGCATCAGTTGATCCAGGGCTTCAATCATGGTGACTTCACAGCCGAGAGCCGTGTAAATGTCGGCAAATTCCAGGCCAATGTAGCCACTGCCAATAATCGCAATCCACGGCGGTAGCCAGTCCAGCTTGAGTCCATCGTCGCTGGTAAAAACGGTTTTCCCGTCTACTTCGATACCGGGTGGCACAAAGGGAACTGAACCGGGAGACAGGATGATGTCTTGCGCGGTAACGGTTTTCTCACCTGAACTTGTGTTGATGGTGACTTTGTTTGGCCCAGCCAGTTTGCCCCAACCCTGGATCACATCAACCCCCAGCCGATTAAGGCTATTGGTCATGTCGCCTCGGATTTTAGAAACAATGGTTTTGGCGTGGTTGGCGATCGCCTCCCGGTCAAAACTCACGTTCTCAAGCTGAATGCCCAATGTTTTAAGGTGGTGGGCGTCGCGCAGCTCTCGCACTCGTCCAGATGCCGCTAGCAGGGCTTTAGAAGGAATACAGCCCCGATTGACACAGGTACCTCCCATATCTCCGGCTTCGATGATGGCAGTTTTCAGTCCGCAGCTCACGGCATGTATAGCTGCTCCGTGTCCACCGACGCCTGCACCAACAATCACCAAGTCGTAATCAAATCCGTGACTCACTTCCGTCTCCCGTAAGATTTTCACCTGTAAATCAGCTAATGATGGCTATAGCAACCGTGAGACCCTTAGGACAAGGGAGGTGTGAGCGAAGCTCCCAGCCAGGGTTCTATCCCTGCACCCCGTCCTAACTAACCCTTTGATTACCGTAGGAAGAGGTTCAGCTTTGCCGCACCTCTTCCTAAACCATCACTGAAAAATTACAGCCAATAGATTTTCGGCATCAAACTGCCCGTGTTTTAGTTCTTCTGTTCAATTTTCAACTGGAGGAGGTCAATTAGACAACAAATTGGGCACTCTGAACATGGTTGCTCTGGAGCAAGGCCCCGCGATCGCCTAAATGGTAGCAATTATTCATTCAGGTGGTATTCATCATTCCTTACGCAAGACGTGAACTCAGACAATTTGTTTGCAAATTGCCCCGCCTTGACTGTGTAATATTGCTTAGTTTTTAACTCTTTGGAGTCAAGTTTGGAGTCAAGCCCTATGGATCAAAGCCAGCAAGAGTTGCGTCGTGCCGCTGCTAAGGCATTTATGGAGTCGCTTGACCAATTGGGCAAACGCCTCGCGTCAGAAGATGAAGCCAAAGGCTCAAAGACTCCTCCTGCACGCAAAGAAACACCCCAGGGCTTGTCTGTGCAAGAGTTAGAAGATGCTGCAAAGGATATAGAACAGTTTATCAATGCTCAGCCCTCCGCTGCCGCTGAGCCTCAAAAAGAAGGATAGCTGCGGCGATCGCCACGTTTAACGATTCAACCCCGGTTGCCAGGGGAATACTGACCTGTTTGTCTGCCATCTCCGTGAGTTCTGCGGACAGTCCGGCTCCTTCATTGCCCAAGAGAAGTAACGTTGGACGCTTCAGATCAATTTCCCAATAGGGCAACGATGCGGTTGGCAAGGTGGCTAGGACTTGAACCCCATTTGACTGACATCGTGCTACATCGTCTCGCAAATCAGAACTAATGGCCATGGGTATGCGAAACCATTGACCTGCCGTTGCTCGCAGCACTTTGGGATGATCTAAATCAACACTGTCCTCACTGAGCCAAAATCCATCTACACCAGCGGCGGCAGCGGTGCGAATTAGGGTACCCAGATTGCCGGGGTCTTGGAGTGTCTCGATCGCCAGTCCTAAGGATACGGCATGGGATGGAGAACACGGCAAAACGCGTCCAGCGGTCGCGACAATCCCATCTGGGTGAACCGTAGTGGCGATCGCCTCCAATACCTCAGGGCTAACCAACTCGACTCGTCTGCTCTGTTGCTGTATCTGTTCCCAAAGCTTAGGATATCGCTCCTGCCAGCTAGCGGTGCAGCAGGCGACGTCAAGGGCTACGGTGCTGGCCAGTGCTTCTTCAATCAGGTGAGTCCCCTCTAGCAAGAAAAGCTGCTGCTCTCGTCGCTCTTTGCCGCGATGCAGTTTCCGCATTTGCTTAACTAACGGATTTTGCAAGCTCGTCAGCATAGCAATGATTTGAATTTCGTTACAAAACTAAATGGAAGTATAAGTACTTTTGACAAGTCCATGCCAATTCTGAAAGCAACTACGGGAAATCTCCAGGAAGAATAAAACAATCTTCCTGGAGATCCAGTTTGCATGTCACCTTAAGCGATCGCATTAAACAATCAACGTTAAGGTTGAGTATGCGGAACCCGGGACTTGAACCCGGAAGTCTTTGCAGACACTAGAACCTGAATCTAGCGCGTCTACCAATTCCGCCAGTTCCGCATCAGCGCATTGCGGCTGCGATTTATAATCCTCCTGTAATATGAGACATTCGTCAAGCCATTTCCAAAAAATATTTTATTTTTTTGGGGCAACCTGGATTTAGGTCATTATTGTCCTTAACTTCCGTTCTGGACATATTTGATCTTTCCGGTAGAATCTAAACCAAATTTGAAATTAATTAAGCATTCGTCTTAACTCTGGAGGACAGAACCATTACCTCTCCTATTAGCTCACCTGGATCTCAATCCCTGCCCGATGAAGATAAGTCATTTCTACAAATCTGGGGTGGCCATCCTCTACAGGGACAAGTCAAGATTAGCGGTGCAAAGAATTCGGCGTTAGTAATCATGGCAGGGGCGTTACTCTGTCCGACTGATTGCCGCATTCGCAACGTGCCGTCCCTGGTAGATGTCGAGCGTATGGGGCAGATTTTGTCGTCCCTGGGCGTTAAGCTAGAGCGCCATGGAGACGCGCTTGAGGTCAACGCGCGGCATATTGGTCAATCAAAAGCGCCGTATGAGCTGGTTAGCCAGTTGCGGGCTAGCTTTTTTGTGATTGGCCCACTGTTGGCTCGTTTGGGTGTGGCAAGAGTGCCGCTTCCGGGAGGGTGTGCGATTGGGGCGAGACCTGTAGATCTGCATGTGCGTGGTTTACAGGCAATGGGGGCTGAGGTTCACATTGATCACGGCACGGTTCATGCCTATGTGAAAGGCTCGAATCAGCGCTTGAAAGGGGCCAAAATTTATCTCGACTATCCCAGCGTCGGCGCAACCGAAACGCTGATGATGGCCGCTACGCTGGCCGATGGGGAAACGGTTTTAGAGAATGCGGCTCAAGAGCCAGAAGTGGTGGATTTAGCCAATTTCTGTCGGGCGATGGGCGCACGCATTCGAGGTGCAGGAACAAATACAATCGTGGTTTCCGGTGTACCTAGTCTGCACACGACGGATTACAGCATCATTCCCGATCGCATTGAAGCAGGGACTTTTTTAGTAGCTGGGGCGATTACGCATTCTGAACTCAGTCTGTTTCCGATCGTGCCGGATCATATGACGGCAGTAGTGGCTAAATTGCGGGCGATCGGTGCGGAAATTATTACTGAAGCACCCAACCGTTTGCGCCTTGTGCCCGGAAAACATCATATCGCGACAGACATTGAAACGCTTCCCTATCCCGGTTTCCCAACCGATATGCAGGCGCAGTTTATGGCCCTGCTGACGCTCAGCGATGGCGATAGTGTGATTACGGAGACGGTGTTTGAAAATCGTCTGCGCCATGTTGCCGAATTGAATCGAATGGGAGCTGATATCCGCGTGAAGGGCAATCACGCGATTATCCGGGGTGTTCCCAAGTTATCAGCGGCTCCGGTCGTGGCAACGGATTTGCGAGCGTCAGCCGCGTTGGTTTTGGCAGCGCTAGCGGCTGAGGGAATGACGACGATTCAAGGTCTGCATCACCTGGATCGGGGCTATGACAATCTGGAAATGAAGCTGCGTCAGCTCGGTGCGAAAATTCACCGGGTCACGGGCGATGTGCCTGATGCTGCTAGTACGGCTCCATCAACACCGTTGGCGTCTGAGGCTTAAGCGATCGGGCCAATCCGCGTGAATTTAATGCCTGTGCGGGATTATGTTCTGTTTGGACATGATCTGGTCGTGGCCCGTTCATATTTCGTGAATTGAAATTGAATTTCGGTGGGGTAGATATTGGGGTAGAGACGTGCCAATGGCACGTCTCTACGGATGGCGGGGAATTTCACATTTTCTGGGGCGATCGCCCCCATTCTGCCAATGCATCTGCGACAGATGCCATGACCCCGGCCCAATCACCGGGATAACGTTGTCGAAACAGCCGCATGGATGGATACCAGGGACTGTCGGGCCGCTCTAACATCCAGCGCCAATCGGGGGCAAAGGGTAATAAAATCCACACGGGTTTGCCCAGAGCGCCTGCCAAGTGGGCGACAGATGTATCTACGGTGATGATCAGGTCTAGCTGATTGGCGATCGCGGCTGTATCGGCAAAGTCATGAATGTAGGGACTTAAATCGGTTGCTCGGTCTTGCCATCCCAGTTGGGCTAGCTCCTGTTCAGCCGCGCCTTTTTGCAAACTGTAGAAGGCGATGTTGCGCTGCTTGAGCAACTGTTGAAAGGCGATCAGCGGACAGGAACGGCGACGGCTGGGATATTTTGACGAAAAAGAATCGCGTGCGCCCCAAACTATTCCTACTTTTAGGCGGGAAGCAGTTTGATGAATCGGCGCAGAATGGTCTGCCGGTGGAGACAAATAGGGAATTTCGGCTGGAACAGTTGCTAAATCGGTGTTCAGCAGTCGGGGCAGGCTCATTAACGGGGCATATACGTCGAACTGTGGAGCCTCGGTAGGTTCGCAAATGACCTGCTGCACTCCGGGAACTGTCTTGACTAGCCGAACCAGCGAATCCTGACATCCTGCAATCACAGTTCCGCCTTGCTGGGCAACGGCTTTGGCATACCGAATGAATTGAATCGTATCGCCCAAGCCCTGCTCTCGAACCAACAAGATAGTTCGACCGTTGAGAGGTGAACCATCCCACATCGGACGACCAAAGTCACAGGGATTGCTCTGGCGATCGCCCCATCGTGCTTCGTATTCTATAAACCCATTCGCTAAATCACCCGACAGCAACAGACTCATGGCTTTTGCCAATCGCGCTTCGTGGTAGGGAGGATTTAGTTCAATTGCCCGGTTGTAACAGGCGATCGCCTCCAACGGTTTGCCCTGATCCAACAGCGTATTGCCCTGATTGTAATGAGCAACGGCAAGCGTTGGTTTGATGGCGATCGCCTGCTGATGGCAGTTTAATGCTTCCTCCGTCTGGCCTGTTTCTCGCAGTGCGTTGCCCAGACTGTCATAGGCTTCGGCATACTTCGGAGCTAAGGCTAAGGCTTGCTGGTGACAGGCGATCGCCTCTTCCAACTTTCCTTGTGCTCTAAAAACAATGCCTAATCCATTAAAAGCGGCGGGAAAATTGGGCTGAAGGGCGAGTGCACGCTGGTAATACTCGGCAGCAGTTTTGGGGTCGCCCGATTCTTGCAGCGCAATTCCCATGTTGTAATACGCATCAGCATGTCCGGGCTTGATGGCGATCGCCTTTTGATAGTGTGTGATGGCCTCTGGCAAATTGCCCTTCATCCTAAACGCATTGCCTAAGTTGTTGTGGGTGTTAGCATCATTAGGTTTCAGTTTGAGTACCCGCCGAAAACAGGCGATCGCTTCGTCAAACTGAGCCGTTTGGCTGGCAATGATACCCAGGAGCAATAGCGCTTTAATGTCGTCAGGACTGTCTCGCAGAAGTTGCCGACACAGATAAGCGGCATCTGCATTTTGCCCACTGCGATGAAGTTGCAAAGCTGTCTCGATAGACTCAGGAACCGTATTCATTCAGCAAGATTTGAAATGCTCATCTACAATAGGCTGTGATGGCCCAATCAGACGGGTTTCGCCATCTCCTCTACGCTAACTCGAATGGTTTGTAATGTCTGTTCCCAAAACGGTTTTGTTTGGTCTTAAATCCGACCATTTTCGCCATCCCCTTGATTTAGAAGCCACGAAGGCCCTTAAGCAAATTCCCGGAATCGATTTGCTAGTGCGGAATGTCTTAGGCCCGGTCGCAGAGCAATTCTTTTATTTAGAAAACATCGCGTCTAGCATCCTGGTGGGTGAACAGCAGCTTCCTCATCTGCATCAGCTCTTGCTTGAAGCCTGTAAGATTTTGGATCTGGAACAGCCGCAGCTTTACATTCGCCAGCATCCCGTGCCCAATGCCTATACCTTCGCCATGCGCGGGAAGCAGCCTTTTATTGTGATTCACACCTCGCTGATCGAGTTGCTGACGCCTGAGGAAATTCAGGCGGTGATTGCTCACGAGTTGGGTCATTTGAAATGCGATCACAGCGTTTATCTGACTCTGGCAAATCTGATTATGCTGGCCGCAGGGCAGATTCAGCCGTTTGGCACGTTAATTGCTCAAAGTTTGCAGCAGCAAATTTTGGAGTGGGTGCGCTGTGCAGAATTTACGTGCGATCGCGCGGCTCTCTTGGTTGCTCAAAATCCCAGAATCGTTGCGTCGGTATTGATGAAGCTAACGGGCGGTTCCCCGACCCTCGCACCGCAGCTCAACCTGGATGCGTTTCTAGCACAGGCGCGTTCCTATGACACGATCAGCAATACCGATTTGGGCCAATTGCTTCAGCAAGCCCAAACGGCTCAACTGACGCATCCGGTGCCAGTATTGCGCGCTCGCGAGATTGAACGATGGGCGAGCAGTAAAGATTATCAATCTCTTCTCGAAAATCGTCCAATACCCTATAATGGTAAAGCCGAAGTCAAGGGCGGATGGCGAAATTGGTAGACGCACCACACTCAAAATGTGGCGGCCTCTGGCCATGAGAGTTCGAGTCTCTCTCTGCCCATATTTGGTTTAACCATTAAGAGTGGACAGCAATGCTGCTGTCCACTTTTTGTTTTGTCCTATTGAGGAAGTTGTTATATTAGAACTAACTAACGAAAAACCAAGGATGTATAGGGGCTTCGCCCCCAGACAGAGGGTTTTACCCCTGCACCCCGTCCTAATTTACGTACGTTAACTCGCTAATGCACTTTTGAGTTGGAGGATAACTGTGGCTCAGCGATTGAAACGATGGGAATCTCCCCGTCGTGAAGGACGAAATGATAAAGGAAAAGGCGGTAGCGCCAGACAGCGACAGCGGCGCAAACAACTGCAAGCGTTACGGCAAAAACTGAAGCAAGATGACCGTCAATCATCAAAAAAAGGGAGAGAACCTCAAGGTCTCTCCCTTTTTTTAAGCTTTATACCTCGTCCCTTGGTGGTCTGAGCGCATGAGGAGAGGCGGCCAGGGCTGACGCGATGCGGTGAAATGTCATTCGCCAACCGACTGGGATCACGATCAGAACGCCTAACGCTAAAAAAGGTGAGATTGTCAGCAGTGCATTGAAGAATCCGTGAGAAAACATCGCTAGCAAAAGGCCGTTTCGAATCAAGACCTTGGCGCGATCGCGTTCTGAAAACTTTGCAACCCCCAGCGCGTATCCCCATAGACTCGACCACAGTGCGTGTCCGGGAACAGATAGCAATCCCCTGATTACAAACAGTGTCAGCACGGCCTGAGTAGTGGACGCGCCTTCAGCAATATCTTGCGGTGCGAAGTAAGACCCTAATAAATAAAAGACGTTTTCAATCGATGCAAATCCTAACGCCGCTGCCGCCGCGTAGATAATGCCATCCACTGGCTCATCAAATTCAATATTGCTATAGACGCTCCAGCGAACGACCAGAAACTTACCCAATTCTTCTGTAATAGGCGCAACGATGACTGCCAGAAGCGCCGTTGATCCGAGCACCATCACAAACGGCAACTGCACGATCAGAACGGGGATCGCCAGCAGTACTCCTAAAAAGAACGTTTTAATAATTAAATGCTTCGGCTCTGGCTCCAGCTTATCCTTCTTATAAAAGAACCACAGCCAAAAGATCCCTGGCGCAACCGCAAGCGTCATGACTGAAAAGACATTCATAATCTGTCTCAGGACGAAATATCCCACGAGTATAACTTCGAACCTCTAAAACTCCCCCTTGTCCTCAGCAACTCTGATGTTGGAACCGATGGGGAATTTTGCCCGCCC
>DATNPS010000572.1:0-4795 GCA_036703095.1 Crinalium sp.
TTTCTATGTCATTCAGCTCCAGAACAGCAGCCAAGCAAGGATTAAAGCCTAACGTTAACCCTTCATCAAACGCGAGATGATAGGCCAGAATGCCAAGGTCTGAAGGCCATATGCTGCGATCGAGGTTCCAGGGACGATGGAGAAAAAGAGCGTCGATAGAATGGGCGATCGCCCACTCGCTGATCCCATTCCAGGGTTCCAAAGCCAATCCTAATCGAGCCACAGAGCGTGAAGAGGGATGATAAATACCGTTGAGGTCATCACCAAATCGCTCGGCCTGAAGAAAATGATTCAAGAAACCTGCCAGTTCATTTAGATCAACCACAACTGTTGAATTGAATGAGTTAAACAGTTGTCTTGATATTGGAACGAGTTGCACTAGATAAATCCAATGGATCAGCTTCTTCTAAATCAGGTTCAGCCGTTTGCAGATGTTTTTCTAGTAGCGAGAGATTTCGAACATTCGATTTGTAATATGCATCAAAGAAGTCACCGAGCAGCGGAACTGTTCCAATAACAGCCTCAAACGCAATATTAAAGATCATCTTTTGAATGATATGACCGGGCAGTTGGAAACGTGTTGCTAAATAAATGATATAAGCTGAAAAAGCTGTACTCACAACATCTCCAGCTCCCGGAACCAGACCAATAATCGGATCTAGACCAATCCGAAAATTAATACCAGGAATGCGGATAGCGGTATCCATCAAGCGACTAAGCTTGCGAATGCGATTAAGGGTGGCGAGACGTTCAACAGTATTCATGATGCGATAGTGACACAGAAAATACTCATATTTCTTGTATCAATGGAAAGAAATTAAATCATGCAATTTCACTGCCTTTAGGCGTACCTCTAAACAAGCGGTTGGAGAACGTAGCCTAACAACGAAGTCGCAGCTAACAAAACAAAGTCCACCGAGCTGGATTGGAGATTTAAACCCCACAAAGGCAGGTTTGGTCTGGATAGCGGCAGCTTTAACCGCTACTTCCTGACGCACTAGATACGTCTCGCGTAACGCCTCCAGATGGAGAAGCGCCATTGATTGAATTCGCGTTAGATTGGAAAGATATAAAGTCAGCAGACATTTTTAAGTACTCCGCCCGTTATTTATGAACTCCTCTAATACAAAACAGTGGGATCTTGGCCGTTTTGTGAAAACGTTGTCTTATTTTGGTGCTATTCCTGTTTTGAGCAGTATCGATTGGTTTCAACAAATGTTAGGTAGCCGTCCTGATCCCAAAGCAGACCGTTCAATCCTCTCTAACGCATCAGGTGTCGTTCTGGTCGTTGGTGCAAATTCACCAGGGCAACAGGTTGTGCAGCGATTAGTGCAGCAAGGCTATCGGGTGCGATCGCTCGTCCCTCTTACAACTCCAGATGCCTCTACATTCAGCGATCAAGTTGAAGTGATTCAAACGGATCTGGCCTTTCCCAATGGCGTGTCACCCGAATGGGTCAAAGATGTGCAGGCTGTGATCTATTGCACAGATGAGGGGCAGGGCTTGCCGCAACTGGTGGACGCGATCGCCCAAACGCCCAGTGCAGCAGGACAAATGCTCTTTGACTTTACCCATCCCACCGTCGATCTCAGAGAAACCTGGGGTGCGCTGGATGATGTCGTGATGGGTGGAGTCAGCGAAAGTAATATGCGGCTGTCAGACTCAACAGCATTGTTTTCGGGAAACGTCTCGACAGCCAATTCGGGTGGTTTTGCATCTGTCCGCACTCGGAATTTTGATCCGCCCCTGGATCTAGCGAATGCCGAGGGAATTGAACTGCGCGTTAAGGGCGACGGCAATCGCTACAAATTTATGCTGCGTAGCGAAAATCGCTGGGATGGCATTGCGTACTGTTATTCCTTTGACACGGTCGCCGATACCTGGATTACCGTCCACATTCCCTTCAGTGCGCTCATTCCTGTATTTCGCGCTAAAACGGTGCAGGATGCAGGCCCAGTTGATCCTCATCGCATTACAGCGGTTCAACTGATGCTCAGCAAATTTGAATATGACGGTGCACTCAATCCTCATTTTTCACCCGGTTTCTTTCAGCTTCAGATCGAATCTATTCGCACCTACACAACCGAACACTTATCTCGCTTTGTTTTGGTCAGTTCTCCCCAAACCAGTTCCCATGAATCATTCTTGATGCAACGTGGTGTGCCTTACACGATCATCCGCTCCACTCCGTCAGGTGATGGAATAGAAGGGCGATCGCTTACCTTTACATCAGACGATCTCGTGAATGCAGCCATCGATCGAAAGGATGTCGCTGAATTATGTGTGTGGGCGATCGCGCATCCTCAAGCCTGTAACACTCAATTTGCAATAAATATAGAATAACCCTATTTCAAACGTGAAACCCATTGCGGATTTGGCGCGCCCGTCGGGCGCGCCAAATCCGCAATGGGTGACCAGCTTGCACGACCACCGATTTGCATACTGAGAATTGCTAGTCAGTAACAGAGCAATTTGATAGGAGCTTCAAACTGCTGCATAGGCTCAAATCTCTCACATCTATTTAACTATAGGGATTTAGATGCGAAGATCAGGAGACTTCAGGGAAGTACAGTCACCATGGAAGCTTCATCAAAATATTGGAAGATTTGCCACATCAGTCTTGCCTCTGAACGAACCAGATACGAGTATCGATCGATCCCTCTTGCCCAGGAGTTTTTTCAGTCCCAGTTCTCTAATTCAACTATTGCTCAAAACAACATTCAGACGACATTACTGTCCTATTTTCAAGGTCAGGAACAAACGGCTCTTGCGACATCTGCACAGCAAACCGCCCCCATCTGCCGTGCCAAAGCTGGGCTTTGCTTACGATGCAGCGTTTCCTATCCCATCCTTAAAGCCTGCCAAAAAATTGACAATTTATACGGTGGAGACAAGCAGTTTACATATCGCGACTTGCTTCCCTTCGTTCTCAACGATGAAGGCAAGGACTTAATCATACTCGACAGCAATGGTAAAACGCAGCTCAAGTTAGACAGTTTCGGCAATCCACAACCCACAACCTTCAAACTGTTTACAGTTGAAGTGTTGCGGACCTTTAAATCAAATTCTGCCTCTAGCATGAGCCTGGATAACTGGGCTTTTTTGCAAACCAAACAATCGCCGGAACTAAAAACCTTTTTGTCCGAGTTTGGGTTTCAACATCTTAGCGATTGGGCACTGCTGAATCGAGCCAGGCCCAACCAGCTAGAGCAGCTAGCCGCGCACGATCGCCTCTTGGTAGACGCATTTCATGCTGTGTATCGACGCGATCGCCGACAGCAGTCCGGTATTGGCAAATGTTTAGAGCCTAACGCTGCGCAGCTGACAGAGATGCGTTTTATGTTAGAAAAACAAGGGCTTATTATCTCCACCCCTGCCGATCTCTTAAAAGCACTCAAACAAGTTGTTCAACAGTTACGACAGCATGACATTTGGAGTTACAGAACTCCTTTAGAAGTTCAAAACATGGATACTGGCAACTATGAACTAAGGAGCGACTTACCATCTAATTCTTGCAGTGAGTTAGATATGGAAGAACAAGAATTTTTAGAGTTTCTGCACCAGCAGCTCGCTATTAGCTTAGCTCATGCCATTAAGCAAGCTCTGCAAACTCAGATTACAAAACTCGAAACAAGCAAGCGATACGCCCCTTTCGCCGCCTGTTTTCTATCTGGGCTGAAGCTCTATTACTGTGAAGGGTTGTCGCTGAGAGATATTGGCCCACAGTTAGGGATGAGCAGTTGGGATCAGACTCGACGCATTCTTAATCCTGGAGATTTACTTAGTCATGTCCGGCAGCTAACTGTACAGCAACTCCTGGAGCCAATTTTAGAAAAAGCCCAATCTAAAGGGTTCGCCTCTATGCCCCCTGAGCCGAACTACCTCAGAACATTGACCGCAGAGATTGAAGCATTTGTTGATGCCGAAATCTTTGAAGAAGCAGTGTCTGAAATCAAAGCAGGAAAAAATCGGTTGATGGACAGCAAATACGCCGATCAACTGAAACATTACATTGAACAAAATGCATAGAGGACACCCATGATGATGAACCATTCAACCCATACAACGAATGTAAGGCTTTTATTACCCGAAACCCTTTGGTTAGAGCCAGACCATTTTGAGCGAGCGAAAGCAGCTAGCGATCGCTTCACCAATGAGCATCAACAGTGGCAAGCCTATTTGAATGCTTTAGCGATGCTTGCCTTTGAAGACTGGTTAAAAGAACGATTGCCGAATCACACTCCAGTTCAATCAGGTTTTACTGAACATGCAAATGTTTGTTATCTCAGAGTAGGTGAATTTAAGCTCTGTCTGATGGCTACAGAGCATGTGCTGGATGAAACCGTGCGTGTTCCCCGAATTGCTCTTGACCAGCCAGAGTTGACGGCTCACTTTTATGTGCTGCTGGAAGTTATAGAAGCGCAAGCCCAAGTTATTATTCGAGGTTTTTTGCGATACGACGAACTGATGATACAAGGCAACCAGCCTGGGTTCCAAGCATTTGATGAATTTTGTGTTCTCCCGCTAGACAGGTTGGATACTGAGGTCAATCATCTGACGGTTTATGTTCAGTATTCCAGCCCCAGTGCTATTCAAATTCCAACGACGTTAAATCAAGCCACCACAGCTTCTCTACAACAGAACTCCAGTCCCGTCAGAACTCGATTAAGTCGATGGCTGCAAGGCGTTCTGGATGAAGGATGGCAAACTATAGACAGGCTGATCAATCCAGAAGCAAACCTGGCGTGGAGCACTCGTCATTTCTCTTCAGGTATGAAAGGCGGAAAGTTAATTA
>DATNPS010000594.1:0-8680 GCA_036703095.1 Crinalium sp.
CAATCGCTCAAAACCCGGTTGTTTCTTGGAGAGCCGCGCTCCGCGCGGCTCTCCAAAAAACAACTGTGGTTTACTCAAGAGGGAATCGCTGTAAAAGCTGGGGGAGCATCCCTCCGGGGCGCTCCCCCGGTTTGTATAACGTTATTTAATTCTGGCTACCTACTTATTGGCTGGCAGTACCTGCTGTACATCAAGAAAAACCTATATCACAACATTTGACAGGAGAAATTATGAGCAGCGAAAGCGGATGTCCGTTTGCAGGTGGAGGTCAGAGATCTCAGCCTCGCCATATACCGACAAATCGGGAGTGGTGGCCGCATTATTTGAATCTGAGCATCCTCCACCAGCATTCACCTCAAGCCAATCCCATGGGTGAGGAGTTCAACTATGCTGAGGAGTTCAAGAGCCTTGACTTAGCTGCACTGCGCGCCGATATCTACGAGCTGATGACCACCTCTCAAGCCTGGTGGCCAGCCGACTACGGTCATTATGGGCCGCTCTTCATCCGCATGGCCTGGCACAGCGCAGGCACATATCGAATTGGCGATGGTCGTGGTGGCGCGGGTTCGGGTAGCCAGCGGTTTGAACCGCTCAACAGTTGGCCCGATAACGCAAACCTGGACAAGGCGCGGATGTTGCTTTGGCCCATCAAGCAGAAATACGGCAAGAAGATCTCCTGGGCCGACCTCATGATCTTTGCTGGTAACTGCGCTCTGGAGTCGATGGGCTTAAAGACGATCGGCTTTGCTGGCGGGCGCGTGGACGTCTGGCAGCCCGAGGAAGACATCTATTGGGGTTCTGAGAAGGCATGGCTCGGTGACGAGCGTTATAGCGGCGATCGCGTGCTTCTGAATCCCCTTGCTGCCGTTCAGATGGGTCTGATCTATGTGAACCCGGAAGGGCCGAACGGCGAACCTGATCCGGTTGGCTCAGGGCGCGACATTCGTGAAACCTTTGGACGGATGGCGATGAACGATGAAGAAACGGTCGCGCTGGTTGCGGGCGGACATACCTTTGGCAAATGTCATGGTGCAGGTGAAGCGACGCACGTCGGCCATGAACCTGGAGGTGCCAGCATCGTGGAGCAGGGCCTTGGCTGGAAGAGCACCTTCAACACGGGAATCGGCGTCGATGCGATCACTAGCGGGATCGAAGGTGCATGGACGACCAATCCGACTCAGTGGGACAATAACTACTTCGAAAACCTGTTTAACTATGAATGGGAAGTGGTGAAAAGCCCAGCGGGTGCGCATCAGTGGGCACCGAAAAATGGTGCGGGTGCGGGTACGGTGCCGGATGCACACGATCCGTCAAAACGGCACGCTCCCATGATGACGACAGCGGACATGGCCATGAAGATGGACTCCACCTTTGAGCCGATTTCACGGCGTTATTACGAGCACCCGGATGCGTTTGCCGAAGCATTTGCCAAGGCGTGGTTCAAGCTGACGCATCGCGATATGGGGCCGCGATCGCGCTATCTCGGCTCAGAGGTTCCTGAGGAAGAATTCCTGTGGCAAGATCCCATTCCGCCCGTTACTCATGAGCTGATTGATGATCAGGATATCGCTGCCCTTAAGGCCAAGATTCTTGCCTCTGGTCTATCTGTCTCCCAACTGATTTCGACCGCCTGGGCGTCGGCGTCAACGTTCCGCTGCTCTGACATGCGCGGTGGCGCGAATGGGGGACGGATTCGTCTCGCGCCGCAAAAGGATTGGGAGGTTAACCAGCCAACTCAACTGGCGACGGTGCTGCAAACTCTGGAGGGAATCCAGCAGGAGTTTAACCACTCGCAGTCTGGTGGAAAGCAGGTTTCGCTGGCTGACTTGATCGTTCTGGGTGGATGCGCAGGTATCGAACAAGCCGCGAAGAACGCTGGTCATGATGTGACGGTTCCCTTCAAGCCGGGACGCACGGATGCGCTGCAAGAGAAAACGGATGTCCAGTCCTTTGCCGTACTCGAACCCACGGCAGACGGGTTCCGCAACTACTCCAGCGGCAAACACAGCGAATCGCTGGAAGAGTTGCTGGTTGATCGGTCGCAATTGCTGTCTCTGTCAGCTCCTCAGATGACCGTTCTCGTGGGTGGCCTGCGTGTCCTGGGAGCAAACGTTGGAGGGTCTAAACACGGTGTCTTTACCCATCGGCCAGAGGCATTGACCAATGACTTCTTTGTGAATCTGCTTGATCTGGGCACGACGTGGAAGGCGACCTCTGAAAGTGAATATGAGTTTGAGGGGAGCGATCGCAAAACAGGTGAACATAAGTGGATAGCCACCCGTGTTGATCTCATCTTCGGCTCAAACTCTCAGCTTCGTGCTCTCGCAGAAGTTTATGGCTCTGAGGACTCGCAGCCGAAATTTGTGCAGGACTTTGTGGCGGCATGGGACAAGGTGATGAACCTCGATCGCTATGACCTCCGCGCCGTCCTGGCAACAAGCTCTTCGAGGGGTTTCTAAGCGTACCTTCAATCGATGATCGGTTAAACAACTGTAAATTTCGAGAGCGCTATTTCAGCCAAGTGACATGCGGTTGAGATAACGCAAAAGAGTGTCCTGCGCATCGCACGGGACACTCTTTTGCATGTTCATCAAATTACGTTAAACAGAGATCATCGCTTCGGAACTTCATCATTCACCAGAGCGATCGCCAGCCCATCGTATCCCTTACTACCAACCGTCTGAATAATCGTTGCCGTGACACGCGGTTCAGCCGCCAAGACATCGTTAAAGCGACGGATTCCCTGGACATTAATATCGTCACTCGTCGGATCAATGACGGCTCCTTTACGCACGACATTATCGGTGATGAGTCGATTGGATCGTTGCATCCAGTGCTGAATCTGGGGGAATCAATAACGTGTTGATGTAATCATCAACCAAAGTCCATTGGGTTTGAGTCATGTTTGGTGCACCTAATACAATTCACGTCACTAATTCACGTCACTAATACGTTGTGCATCTTTTAAATCACAACGTCCAGCAATCCTCATTTTGAAATCAGTTGCGGGTTTGACGCGCCCGTCGGACGCGTCAAACCCGCAACTGGAGCGAGGCAGATTCGCCTGCGGCGAACCTGCCTCGCTCCAGTTTGCATACTGAGAATTGCTGCACAACGTCAAAAATTCTTGATTTTTCGAGCTAGATGTGAGATGTTCAGATTGAGCATAATACGGTAAGTTTATCAATTTACCGTAGATTTTATCATCGAAGACAGACTGGTCACGTTCTTTAACCGCAACGGAATGTGACTGCTACAAACCTAAAAGGATGTCATCTATGCAGCCCAAAAGCCAGGTTTTGGAAAAACCCAGTGCTGCGGCTCTGCCGTATGTTGAGGCAAATCTTACCTATCTGGTACGACCGACCGAAAAACCTGTCAACTATACGTTTGAACCCCCTCCCGGTATTCCTCAGCGCAGTGGAACGCCGGATGTCCATACCGTCCCCATCTACGATGCACGGGCGATCGCCTCTGAGTTTTCCGTGGATCGAGAAGGTTTTGCACTGCCAAATTATCAAACGGCTGTACAAAACTTCTATGATGAGGAAGAGATACAACGCATTTATTATCCTGAAGCGGAAAAATTTCTTAAGGAACTAACGGGTGCGACCAGAGTTGTGGTTTTTGATCATATCGTTCGCAATGCCCAGCGATCGCAACCTGGTCAAAACAATATTAGAGAGCCTGGAAAGATTGTCCACAACGACTTTACAGCTAACTCTGGTTACACTCGTGGGCAATTGGTTTTGAATTTGATTGGCGAAGAAAATTCAGATGCGCTGTTGCAAAAGCGCTTTAGTATTATCAATATTTGGAGGGCGATCGCCAGTCCGATTCAAGAAGCGCCGCTGGCACTGTGCGATGCTCGAACCATTGCGCCGACTGATTGGATCGCGAGCGATCTGGTGTATCGCGATCGCGTCGGTGAAACCTACGGAGTGGTTTACAATCCGAGTCACCAATGGTTTTACTTTCCCTTGATGCATCGGGATCAAGCTTTGCTAATTAAGTGCTTTGATTCTGTGGAAGAGGGGATAGCGCGATTCTCGGCTCATTCGGCATTTGATGATCCGAGCAGCCCATCTGATGCGCCACCGCGTGAAAGCATTGAGTTACGAACTCTAGTGTTTTACGAGTAGAGTCCTCTAGGGTTGTCGTATCTCGGTGACTGACCTGTGATATTAGAAGTTGCGATCTTGGATGTTAAACCTGAGTTAACGGACGAGTTTGAAATCGCCTTCAAAAAAGCATCGTCGATTATAGCGTCGATGTCAGGATATCTGTCTCACGAACTGCAACGCTGTATTGAAACTCCCAATCGCTACATCTTATTAGTGCGCTGGCAAACGCTGGAGGATCACACGATTGGATTTAGACAATCAGCAGAGTATCAACAATGGCGTTCTTTACTGCATCACTTCTACGATCCGTTTCCAACCGTAGAACACTATGAAATGGTTGTTCAATCGTAGGATGCATCAGCGATCGCATAACGCATGATTCACATTTTGAGGAACACATCATGAGTCACCATAGCCGTTTAAATGCCTCTCGTTCTGCTGCGATTCGAGCTACGCTGGATTATCCAGTCATCGATACCGACGTTCACACAAACGATTTCACACCCGCGTTGGAAGATTACATTGCGAATTACGGCGGTGCGAAATTGGTAGACGAATTGCGCCGCTCAGAAAATTCTCGACTCAATTCCAAACGCGACGACAAAGACTGGTATCAACAGACGCCAGAAGAGCGGCAATATCACCGCACGTTGCGATCGCCCTGGTGGGCACGCGTGACGCGCAATACGCTGGATCTCGCCACTTACACGCTACCTGAACTGCTCTCTGAACGGCTGGCCGAACAGGGATCAGATTATTCCGTGCTGTTTCCTAACAATGCATTGGCAGCGGCAGGTGCTAAACCAGAACATCGGCAAGCCTTGCAGCGAGCGATCAACCACTATCATGCCGACATCTACCGCAAATACAGCGATCGCCTCACTCCGGTTGCCGGAATTACTCTGACGACTCCTCAAGAAGGAATCGAGGAACTGGAGTTTGCGGTTAACACGCTAGGACTCAAAGTGATCAACATTCCGGGTGGGGTGAAGCGACCGATTAAGGCGATCTCTGACAAGTATCCGCCCGATCAGTTTCCTGAAATCGCCAAGTATGCGTCCTACATCGACTTTTACGGATTAGATAGCGAATACGATTATGATCCCTTCTGGGCGAAAGTTGTGGAATTGGGTGTACCTGTGACAACGCACTACGGCAGTCAGGGATGGACAGGACGCTCTTCAATCAGCAACTACATGAATAACCACATCGGTCACTTTGCCGATGGATCACAGGCATTTGCCAAGGCATTATTTTTTGGTGGCGTAACGCGACGATTTCCACAGCTACGTGTGGCAATGCTGGAAGGTGGTGCAGACTGGGGCGCACATGTCTACATTCATTTGGTCGATCGCTTTTCGAAACGCAATCTCAAAGGGTTGCAGAATTACAATCCGGCGTTAACGAATTCTGATGAACTGTTTGCACTGTTTGAGCAGTATGGCGGCGACATCACTAAAGGCTACTCGCTCAGTAAAGAAGAACTGACCCGCACCGTGTTGGGTTCCTCCTTTACCCGATTTAGCCGAGAACCCGTTGGTAGTGAACTGGAGGATTTTGCAGCGGCTGGCATTGAAACGATTGAAGACATTCGCGATCGCTGGGTCAACAGTTTCTTCTTTGGTTCCGAATCCGATGACCGAACGATCGCCGCTGCATTCAACGACAAGGCGAATCCTTTAGGCGTGAAAATCAACGCCATCTACTCCTCCGACGTTGGACACTGGGATGTGCCTGACCTCACATTGCCTCTGGCGGAAAGTTGGGAATTGGTAGAAGACGGTGTGATTTCTGAAGCCGACTTCAAAGCCTATGTGTTCTCAAATCCCTACAAGCTCTATACGGAAGCCAATCCTGATTTCTTCAAGGGCACAGCGATCGAATCCAAGATTAATGCCAATCTCTCTTCAGCAGAGAAGAAGCCTCTGGTGACCGCATAAGCACGCCCCAACCCGCACCGTTTGCAGGAGCGCGACGCGCAACAACCTTCTTAGATCTTGCACCATGTGCAGGAGCGCTTCGCGCTCCTGCACATGGTGCGGTTTTGGGCGGCGCGGCGCGCCGCCCAAAACCGCTTATTGAGAAAGGTGCAAGATCTCAGCTATCCTTGTTTTTTTTATTGAATTGTGTCTACCTACTCAAGACAAGTTGATTTGGCGAGCCGCTACCATATAGCGAAAGATGTATTCAATTAACTCAATGAAATTACGAGCCGTTTCTGTAGAGTTTGCCCAAACCGTGACTCCATGATCGCGAATCAGTAAAACTGAAATCTGGGGCAAATTCACCTGAAAATATTGCTGAATCTCGTTGGCAATTTGATCAACCTGAAGGTGGTTTTCAAAGATAGGAATCACACAACTCGGTTTCTCCTGCCATACGCCAAATCCTTTGATCATTTCTAGCGGAGGAAGAGACAAAAAGGAGGCATTGACAAATCGCGACACTAAATTCGCTTCAATCGAGTGTATGTGATAACAGGCTTGAGAGTTTGGAAACAGCGTGTACAGAGTTTGGTGGATAACTGTTTCAGCCGATGGTCGTACTGCATCATGCGATCGCTCTAACACATCACCATCAACTGTTAGCCGAACAAAATCGTCAGCCGTAAGATTGCCCTTGGAACGTCCACTAGCTGTAATCCAGAAACTATCGTCTGGCAATCGAGCGGAGAGGTTGCCAGACGTTCCCAGCATCCATTGCTGTTGATAAAAATAACGAGCAGCCGTGATGAGATCAGATCGTGGATCAGCCGACGTCTCTAAGTTCCCCATGGTTTAAGCGAGATTGGCGGTGAGCTGAGTTGCAATCTCTCGCTCCGTATAATGAGCAACCCAGCCTTCCGTACTCGTAAAGTAGCGTATAGCTTTAATTCGCTTCGCGTCTGTCAGATAAAACCAGTGTTCTGTTCCCACAGGCACGTTGATATACTCTTCAGGCTGTACCGTTAATCTGACCTGACTGCCATCTGGACGAACAAAGCCAAACACTCCTTCGCCATCGAGAATATAGCGAACCTCATCATCGGCATGGGTGTGGATTTTGTTAAATTTCGACACAAGCGCGTCTAAATTGGGAATGTCTGGATGCAACACCACTAGATCGCGCGATTGATATCCATCAGCACATTGAAGCTGCTCAAAGTGGTGATCCAACGAAACTAATATCTGTTCCTTTTCATCGTCTGTTAGTGCTGCCTTTGTTAGCAAGGCGGTTAATTCACCGTTTTGGCCTATTGGCCAGCTATTCAATCGAATGTTTAGAGGAGCAAGTTCGTGAGAGATAGCGCTCAGTTCAGTATAGACAGTACCATCTTCGAGTTGCAAAACAGCCATAACTACCTCCGTGGATTCGGATCACGGTCTTACTTAGAAGGAGCTTGCGCTTTACAAATAGCGTAAAACCCTCGCAATCAGAATTGCTGGGCTTTACGCACCATGTTGAGCGATCGCTAATTCATTTACAGTTTACTAAATCTGCTGCTTTCGAGCTACTAGTGCAGATGCTGACATGGTTTTAGGAAACTGTCCAGATGGATCGATCGCCAATAGCGTTTCTCGTAACTCTGCTTCAAATGCTTCAATCTGATCACCTAAAAACGATCGCAGACAGAAAGCCGTAGAGTACAAATAGCCGATGAAGGAATCGACCGTCCAGATTTTTTCATACGTCACTTCGTAGAGAATTTGAGACGGAAACAGCGATTGTGATAACAGTTCTGCATGAGGAGGCTGGGGATCAGCCCACCACCCCTGTCCAGCCCGTCGCTTGTCCCCCAACCATTTTTTAATGACAGTTAATGCTTGTTTCTGCCAGGGTGTATCGCTTTTCCAGGGATCTTCACCGCCTGTTGCTAACAGTACAAACCCTCCACTAGGTTCTAACAAATCATAGCTACGATTGAGCACTAGCGCGCGATCCATCCAGTGAAATGCTCTACCAATAGTAATCAGCTTGAAGGTTCCCAAACGTTCATCAATTTGTTCTGCACTTTGTTCTAACCAGGTGATATTGTGAGCATTGACCTGATCCGCTTCCTGTTTGGCCTCTTTGAGCATCTCCGGATCAGGATCAAGGCCAATAATCTGTTCAAAGCGATCGCGCAATGCCAACGCAATTAATCCTGTACCACACCCTAAATCTAATAATCGACCTTCACCATTCAGATTCAATTCGGTGATCAACTTATCGTATAAAACCACAGGATATTTGGGGCGATAGCGTGCATAGTAATGGGGTGCACCCTCGAACAAAGTCGTATCAAAATTAGGTTTCGTTTGAACATTAGACATGGCGATCGTTTTTCTATACGTGGATGAATTTTATACATCAACTCAATTTTCGCACCATTTGCAGGAGCGCTTAGCGCTCCTGCAAATTCGCTTATTGAGAAAGGTGAAAGGTCTCAATTAACCAACTAGAAGATTGGCATAGTCAATCTTCTAGGCAATAACACATGGTTGCATTTCAACAGCAGTTTCAACAGCAGAAGTGCTATAGCTGATACTGCTCACGTTTTACTTTCCATCCAAATGCTTTTGATAACCGATTAGAAA
>DATNPS010000595.1:0-2120 GCA_036703095.1 Crinalium sp.
GTTCTAACGAAGCGGCTTTTCTCCTGCAACTTATGTTGCGGACATTAGGATCAAACAATCTGGCAGATTGTTCAGATTTATGTCACGCGCCGTCAACCACAGCGCTAAAGGAAATGTTTGGCACAAACACCTCGATTGTCAGCTTGGAAAGTCTGAAGCAAGCCGATTGTGTAGTGTTAGCTGGAGCCAATTCGGCTTACAACCATCCCCGCTTGATGAATGAATTGATCAAACTGCGCGATCGCGGTGGCAGCGTGATCGTTATTAACCCGGTGATGGAAGTTGGACTGGTTAAATTTGGTTCGCCAGCGTTTCCGGTTAAATCCCTCATTCCGGGGTCTGAAATTGCGTCGCTGTATCTTCAACCCATTCCAGGTAGCGACGTGGCGCTATTTGTGGGCATTCAGAAATCCTTAATCGAGCAGGGGCATGTGAATCAGGCATTCCTGCAAGCGCATACAGACGGTTGGGAAGCTGTATTGGAGCAGGCGCGATCGCTGTCCTGGGAGACCATCACGGCAACCTGTGGCGTTGCACAATCAGATATTGAGGCGGCGGCAACCATTATTGGCCAATCCAAGGGGGTGGTTTTTGGGTGGGCGATGGGCATTACCCAACACACGAATGGTGTTGATAATGTTTACAGCATTGCCAATACGGCCCTGATCAGTGGACAGATTGGCAGAATGGGAGCCGGAGTGATGCCCGTGCGAGGGCATTCTAACGTCCAAGGCTTTGGCTCCATGGGCGTTACGGTCAAGTTAAAAGACGAGATTAAGCAGGCGCTAGAGCAACTGTTGGGGCGATCGCTCAACTTGCCAAAAGGCTATCACACCCGCCATTTAATTGAAGCGGCAGAGGCGGGAGCCGTAGATAGTTTGGTTTGTGTAGGAGGGAATCTCTATGGCGCGAACCCTGACTCAGCGCAGGCTAAACGGGCGTTGGGCCAGATCGACACGATCATTTACATGGCTACAAAACCCAACATCGGGCACTTCAACGGACTAGCCAAAACAAATACCATCATCATTCCGGTGCTGAATCGATTTGAGAATCCGCATAAAACCACCGTTGAATCTGGCAACAATTTCGTGCGGCTCAACGATGAAGGTGAAACCCATCTGAAGAATGCAGATTTAATTTCAGAGGTCGAGTTTTTAACCGAACTGGCGCATCGTGTGCTGGGTGACTCCCCGATTGAATGGCGCAAGCTGCAAGATACCCGCTATGTGAGACAGTTGATTGCGAAAACGATTCCTGGCTACGAAAAGATTGCCACCATTGATGACACCCGCGAGGAGTTTACGATCTCTGGACGCATTGTGACGGAACCGCATTTCAAAACACCCTCCGGTAAAGCAACCATGTTCGTCACTCCGTTGCCAACGCTGACGCTGCCAGACCCCCAGGATTTTGGTGTTGATGCCTCAGCAAATAGTCTGGTGTTGGCGTTAATGACGGGACGCAGCTATGCTCAACACAATACGGTGGTCTACAAAGTAGGCGATCAATATCGGGGCATCCCGCATCGTCACTGCATTTTGATGAATCGGCTGGATGCTGAAAAAATTGGGCTAGTAGAGCATGATCATGTCACTGTCCAGGGGGATGCAGACAAACTTGAGCAGGTAGAAGTGATCTACGGTGCCGTGCGAGAAGGTGCAGCGTTAATGTTTTACCCAGAAGTGAATGTTATTTTTAAGGCGAGAACAGAAACGCGATCGGGCACACCTGCGTATAAGCGGGTGCCCGTCCTGGTTTATCGACCGTAGCGTGTTTTCCGTAGCGTGTTTTTGAGAAATGATTTATTCATCCTGGGCGATCGCTCGGTTGTAAAACTGGGTCATTTCAGCAAACCACTGTTGACGTGATGCTTCCCAGGTATAGAACATATGTCCACCCTGAAAATGTCGGATATTTAAATTAGGGCGAACGTCTGGGTCGAGTTTCATCAAATCTGCCAGATGATTAGAGGCAAAATAGGGCGTGACCAGGTCAAACAACCCGTGGGTGATGTAAACCTGCATGTAAGGATTTAGCGTCATGCCAACGCGCAGATCATCGACTGCGCCGATGAAGCCTTGCTTCAATCCACCTTTGAGTTCAAACTTCCAGGCTTT
>DATNPS010000039.1:0-8128 GCA_036703095.1 Crinalium sp.
CCCCCCCCGCTCCCCTTCCCCAAATAAATCCACGATCTTAAGTCGATTGACGTCCCTGTAAAAGTTTTGCAAGCAACTGCAACGAATATTGCGTTTCACCGCCACCGACTGAAACTTTAATGAAATACAGTCCCGGTTTCAATTTGCCAGAAGCCGCAAAACTATTGCGTCCCAGCAGTTTAAGTTGCGTCTCTGCTGTTGGATGACTCACTTTAGACGAGAACAATTCAAATTTGGCAGGGCTACTTCCCAACACTCCAGCTGTAGACTGACCAAAACTAGTGGAGAGCACATTCACCGTTCGGCGTGTTCCTGACGGCTTAGCCAGTAGCTTGAATCGAAACCAATCTACCGGGTCAGTCGCACCGACCGACTCAGCGATCGCAATCCGCCCCCGCCCCCGAATAATTCCAAGGCTCGTTGTCGCCGCAAAGCTATTACCACCATCCGTCATGTTAAAACCTCGTTAATTATCTCTTCCCCATACCCAACACTCAACACCTAACACTCAACACCTATCTCCCCTTTTCCGCCAGCCAATAGCCTATTCCTATTCCAATAAAACTGGCGATCAAATCGGTTGCGTCCAAGGTTCGGTTTGGTGAGAGGGATTGGGCTGTTTCTTCTATTACAGTGAAAACTCCAAATATCAGGGGAAATAGGGGCAATGTTAATGTCAACAGACGAGTGCGTCGGCGTTTGAGGACTCGATGACCTAAATAGACGGCCAGACCATACAAAACGACATGCCCAATCTTGTCATAAAAGGGAATTTGGGCTATCTGGGGTGGTAATGTGCCGCTGTAGGCTCGGATTAGGATGATCAAAAAAAGGGTGGCGTACAAGAGGGCGATCGCCAACCAACCAATCTTAGACCAGTGAAGAGGCCAGAATTTCATGAGGAGATGTGTTGCTTACAACCAGCAGGTCTCAATTCTCTGAATAAGAGACCTGCTGTATCTAATAACACCTGCTCAGAGTAAAATTCCGCTAATTATCATCTGTAGCTGTTGTCATATCCGTTAGAACATTAAAAACCAAGAGGGTTTGGGGGCTTCGCCCCCAGCCAGGGGTGAAACCCCTGCACCCCGTTTAACTGAGAGTAATCTTTAACCCCTTTTCATACAGCTTCAAGCTGACTTGACCCATTCATCTGTGGGATTGCCGACAATTGAGGAAAGTCCTGACATCTGAGAACCCTGCCATGCTGAAATCACTTCACATTCAGGCTGCAATTATCTCTGTGATGCTCACGGCTACTCTCTGGGCCGTTCATGGGGGTGCAAAGACTACCGCATTTGAAATAACGCAGCCAATTATATTTAGCCTTCGCTAAAGGCTCTATTCCATCTACAGCAACTTTCAATCGCCTAAAACCCGTTTATTTTTGAGAGCCGCGCGGAGCACGACTCTCAAAAAATAACTGCACAAACCCGTTACCGTGCGGCAACGCGTTCTCGCTCGACTCGGAATACAGCATCACCCGAATCGACATCAAACCAGTGCAGTGACTCCGCTGGTAAGGCTAGCGTTAGCGTTTGGTTATACCAATTGTCATTGGGAGGAAGCAGCGATCGCAAGATCACGGGTTCATTCTGTCCCCCCTGCACCCGAATGCTAACCAGATTGTGCATCCCCAGGTTTTCGACCAGGAATACGCGACCTTTGATGGTCTGCTGATCCTCCGCATTGGCAAGACGGATATGCTCTGGACGAATGCCCATGACAATCCGGGTTGGAGGAGTAACCGTATTGGCGGGTAGAGGAATTCTGAAGTCACCGATGACAGCGCTACGCCCTTCGCAGGGCAAGGTCACCAGATTCATCTGAGGACTGCCGACAAATCCGGCCACAAACAGGTTAGCCGGTTGATTATAAATCCGGTGGGGTGGATCAAGCTGCTGTACGCATCCCTGATTCAGTACGGCGACTTTCGTCGAAAGGGTCATCGCTTCCGTCTGGTCGTGGGTTACGTACACCACGGGCACTTTCTGTGCATCAAACAGTTGTTTTAACTCTGCCCGCACTTTTTCCCGCAGCAGGGCATCCAGGTTACTCAGCGGCTCATCCAGCAGAAATACATCTGGACGACGCACCAGCGCCCGACCCAGTGCGACCCGCTGCCGTTGACCACCTGATAATTGACCGGGTTTCCGTTCCATCAAACCACCCAAGTCCAGCGCCCGAGCCGCATCCGCAACTCGCTGTTTGATTTCAGCGTCCGGTGTTTTTTTCAGCTTAAGTCCAGAACATAAATTGTCATAGACGTTCATGTGCGGATACAGGGCGTAGCTTTGAAACACCATCGCGATATTGCGATCGCCCGGACGATGATCTGTCACATCGCGATCGCCAATTAACACCTGTCCGCGAGTCGGCTGTTCCAATCCAGCAATTAAGCGTAAGACAGTCGATTTGCCGCAACCCGATGGGCCGAGCAGCGTTAGAAACTCGTCATCATTCACCGTCAGGCTCACATCCCTGACCGGAACAACTTTAGGATTATAGGTTTTATTGAGGTTCTTAAGTTCGAGTTTAGCCATGACTTTAAAGAGAGTTAGAAGGTGCAGGGGAATGAGATCAGATGACGGGCTGTGATAACGATTGGAGTTGTTTTGATGCGGTTAAGCAACATACCAATAAAATGATTAAACTAACCTTTCACAGCACCAGACGTTAAACCTTGAACAATCTTACGCTGGAAGAACAGCACTAAAAGGACGAGTGGCAATGTTCCTAAAACTGTAGCCGCCGCAATAGGCCCGTAGGGAATTTCGAAGACAGATGCGCCACCTAATTGAGCCGCCGCAACCGGAATGGTTTTCATGTCCTCACGGGTAATAAAAGTGAGGGCAAAGATAAATTCATTCCAGGCAAAGATGAACGCCAAAATTCCGGTTGTGACCATTGCCGGAACGGTCATCGGCAGTAGAATTTTCGTCAACATGCCCCAGGTTGTATAACCATCCACTTTGGCGGCATCTTCCAGATCTTTAGGAAGCTGCTGAAAGAAACTGCGCAATACCAGAATGGTTAACGGCAAGTTGATAGCCGTATACGGAATAATCAGCGCCAGATAGTTATTTCCCAGATGCAAGGCTTGCACAATTTCGAGCAGTCCCAAAAACAGCAGAATGCCGGGAAACAGCGTGACGATCAGCACACCCGCCAGGATAACCCGTTCGCCAACCGGACGCAGGCGAGCCAGTACATACGCCGCAGGCGTTCCCAATGCCAAGCACGCCACGGTTGAAATGATAGACACAAATGCGCTGTTGAAGATATACCGCAGGAACGGACGACGGGTAAACAAATCCGTGTAGTGGTTGAGGGTATACCGCGTGGGAAAGTAAATATTGGGAACCGCTGAAATATCTTCGTTGACTTTTACGGAGGTCAATAGCTGCCAGAGCACCGGAGCAAGGCTGATAATCAAAACACCCAGTACAGCCAGCACCAACAGCAGCTTACGCAGCCACTTGAGATCGGCCTTCGGTTTGGGCCGGGCTGGAACCGGTGGCGGACGGTCTTCTTGCAATACGGTCATAGAATGTATTCTCCCTTAACGTCACACAGTTCCAGTAGTGTGAGCACGAGAGCGATTCAGCAAGAAACTGGCGATCGCCACCGCTAACACCAACAGCAAAAACGTCACCACCACCAGCGCTGCACCATAGCCAAAGTCCAAATAGCGCATGACGGTTGAGTAGATGTAAAGCGACACCACTTCCGTCGCGCCACCGGGGCCACCGCCCGTCATAACCGAAATCAAGTCAAAAATGCCGAATGCCTGCGCGAACCGGAACAGCAAGGCAATCAAAATTTGCGGCATCAGCAGCGGAATCGTAATCCGCCAGAAGCTCTGCCATGCATTCGCGCCATCAATGGAATGAGCCTCATACAGGTCATCCGGAATGGACTGAAGCCCTGCTAAAAGCAAAATGCTAATAAAGGGAGTGGTCTTCCAAACATCGGCAATAATTACCGCGATCATCGCAAGAGTTGGATTTCCCAGCCAGTTAATGCCCTGATCGATAATGCCGAGCCGCAGCAGAATGTCATTGACGACGCCAAACTGGTCGTTAAAAATCCAGGCCCAGGCCAGACCAATCAGCGCCGTTGGCAAAGCCCAGGGAATAATCGCCGCTGTGCGAACGAGCGATCGCCCCATAAACTTTTGGTGCAACACCAGGGCGATCGCCATCCCCAGAATTAACTCCAGAATGACAGAGGCCGAGGTAAATATAATAGTGGTCCAAAAGCTCTGCCAGAAGCGGCCATCTCCGGCCATGCGGACGTAGTTGTCTAATCCCGTAAATACCGACTGTAATTGGGTTCCCAGGTTCCTAGCAAATAGGCTTAACCAAAAGGCCCGCAAAATTGGATACGCAAATACAAACAGCAGCAGCAGCAGAGCAGGCGTGAGGAGTATCCATCCAATCCGCTGTTCTCTAGCTCTGATCGGGTCAAGTTTTAGCATGTCAAACATCCTCTTAAGCTCTGGTTTTGGTTCCCGCTTCAAGCAGTTGGCGAGTCTCTTGAGCCGCTTGCTTCATCGCATCTTCAGCCGACATGCGATCGGTAAAGGCAGCACTGAGATAGCGCTGGAGAATATCGGATGCTTGAGCATATTGGGCGATCGGCGGACGCAACACGGCTGTATTGATGACTTCCACCATCGCGGGGAGGTGCGTGTATTTGTTGGCAATCTCCGGTTCCGTAAACAATTGCTTCAGGCTGGGAGTGTAGCCCGTTTCCAGAATGAACTGCTTCTGAGGATCATACGTCGTGAAAAACTGAACCGCTTTCCACGCTTCTTCGGGATGCGGGGTTGATTTGGCAATGCCCATGCCCCATCCACCCAGACAGGCTCCCGATTCCTGACCCGGTGCATGAACCATTGGCACAATACCCACCTTTCCTTTAATGGCGGAATTATCCTCATTCGCCAGTGCCCAGACATAGGGCCAGCTTCGCAGAAACGCTGCCTGACCACCCTGGAAAAACCGTCGCGTGTCTTCTTCGATGTATGTTGTGACACCGGGTGGCGAAATGCCTTCCCGAATCGTCTGGCGCAGGAAATTAATCGCCTGAATGGTTTCGGGTCGATCCAACCCTACTTCATTTGTGTCTGGATTCACCCAAAATCCGCCGAAGCCCTTTTGCACCTCGACGAACATCGCGACGACCCCTTCATACTGCCGTCCCTGCCACACATAGCCCCAAGGCACCTTGCCGCTCTCCTGTAGCGTTTTGGAGGCTTGTATCAAATCATCAAAGGTTTCGGGGGGCTTTAATCCGGCAGCATCTAACAAATCCTTGCGGTAATAGAGCAGACCCGCATCAGATCGAACGGGCATTCGATAAAGCCGATCTTTGTAGCGGCTGCCTTCCACATCAACCGGAGAAAATTTTGTCAAGTCCTCTTGGCTAACCTTATCGGTTAAATCCATCAGCCAACCTGCCGCTGCGAACTTGGGTGTCCAAACGACATCCATGTTGATCAGGTCGTAGGGCGAATCACCTAGCAGAAATGACGATGTATAGAGGTCTTCCACCAAATTGCTGGCATTTGGCCCTTCTACAATCTCAATTCGAATGCCTGGATTTTGCTCTTCAAATGCCTTAATTAACGACTGATATGGGGGAGAGTCAGGCGCGGGCATGAGCACTCGCAACGTCACGGGCTGCTGAGCCATCACGACCCAACTGATCAGAACAGCACTGAATACCGAAAGCAGGATCAACCCAAACTGGAGGGGCGATCGCCGCTTAAATCGTCCCGTTTTAAGTGAATGAAATAACTGACGATAAGACATTGTTTTGTATTAGGAAAAACACCCCAAACATACGTGCCCAATCAACCTAAATCAAACTCTTTAGAAAAAAACCTAATCGGCAGATTTAATATCGTTTATGAGATGAGTTGACGAATCGAGTTAGCTTAGACAAATTAGGCTAGTTAGGCCTTTTCAGGTTAATTTTTGAGAAACTTAAAAAGCACCTATCTAAGGATATAATGAACCGAACTAAACAAAACTTAACTATCAAAATCAATACATAAGCACATCTTGCAGCAATAAATTATTGATTTTTATTGGTAATTATTACTTTTGTAAAGCACGTCGCTGCTCATGCTTGAAAAGAATATTTGCCATGTTTTATTTGTCGCGTAATGGCGGTTAAGGACATCAATTCTCACATTTTTTGCCAGTCAACCAGGAATAGAAAATACCTGTCTGAAACGTGAATTCGATTGCGCCATTTCAGCCGCGCGGCGCGCGGCTGAAATGGCGCAAAAACGTATCCTGCACGTCGCGTGGGATACGTTTTTGCGCATTCGTCTTCACGTTGTCTGAAAAGCTGGTTGCGCAGTATCTTGATGTTTCTGTAAGGGCGCGGAATTCGGGCAATAGTTTTCTATGATGACCGAGATATCATGGCCGAATGCCACACCCTACGACTATTGGCGATTAATTGACTCTTTAGAGCATTCTTCAATCGGTGGACATGTTTATAGTTAAATAAACGAATCGTCAGGCGCAGTGATTCATGGATCGAGTTAATTTGCAGGTTTTTCAACAGTTCTGGGCGATCGCCAAATCCTATTGGTTCAGCGAAGAAAAGTGGAAAGCGAGAGGATTGCTCTCGCTGGTCGTCGTCTGTTTGCTGGCCTATACCGGACTCAGCGTTGTCTTAAATAACCGACGTGGAGTACTGATTTCAGCACTCTCAGCGCGTGATGAAGATCGCTTCTGGCAGACCGTTATTATTTTTCTGGGCGTTCTCATCGTTTACGCACCGCTGTTGGCTGGATATGGATATCTGCGCGATCGCCTGGGCTTAC
Organism: Crinalium sp.; assembly: GCA_036703095.1. Lineage (GTDB taxonomy): Bacteria > Cyanobacteriota > Cyanobacteriia > Elainellales > Elainellaceae > DATNPS01. Next base: position 6,848 of record DATNPS010000039.1, read on the forward strand.
AGTGGCGACGATGGCTGACCAATCAATTTGTAGATTCCTACTTTGGCGATCGCGCCTACTATAAACTGGCGATTTCTACAACGGAGATTGACAACCCCGACCAGCGGATTGCCGAAGATGTGCGAAACTTTACGCAAGAATCGCTCACCTTTTTACTGGTGTTGATCGAATCCGTTTTGTCTGTGATTGCGTTTAGCGGAGTACTGTGGGGTATTTCCAGACCGCTCGTGTTGTTTCTGGTGCTTTATGCGCTGATTGGCACGTTAGTCACTACGTTTGTGTTTGGTAAACCCCTGGTGCGATTAAATTTTGAGCAGTTAAAACGAGAAGCGAATTTTCGATTTGGATTAGTGCGAATTCGCGAAAATGCAGAAGCGATCGCCTTCTATCAGGGAGAAGATCGAGAGTCGCAGCAGGTCAAACATCGCTTTTTAGATGCCTTTGACAACTTTAAGAGATTAATTCTCTGGGAACTCAATCTCAACATGGTGACGAACGTGTATGAGTTTATTCCCTATATTCTTCCGGCAGTTGTGGTGGCTCCATCGATCTTTGCTGGTGAGGTAGAAGTGGGCAAAATTACAGAAGCGCAGGGTGCTTTTGTCCGCGTCTTTTTCTCACTCAATGTGGTCGTCGCTCGTTTTCAAGCCCTCACAACGTTTGGAGCCGGGATCAATCGACTCTACACGTTTGCAGATTATCTCAACCAAAATGCAGCACCGTCATCTGCTGAAAAGCCTACCATTCAAACGATAGAAAGCGATCGCCTGACTCTAGAGCATCTCACGCTGGAAACACCCAACTATCAGCGCACGTTAATCGAAGACTTGTCGATCGAGTTATCTACCGGACAGGGATTGCTGGTGGTTGGGCCGAGCGGCTGCGGTAAAAGTTCGCTGCTTCGGGCGATCGCTGGTTTATGGAATTCCGGCAAGGGCACGATTAATCGTCCCAAACAGGAGCAAATTTTGTTTCTGCCGCAAAAGCCTTACATGGTGTTGGGTTCACTCCGCGATCAATTGCTGTATCCTAACGTGGATGCCGAAGTAGACGACCAGCGACTCAAGCAAGTGCTACAGGAGGTGAATCTGGCCGATCTGGCTGAACGATTTGGCGGATTTGATGCAGAACAAGACTGGGCCGATATTTTGTCGCTGGGAGAGCAACAGCGTCTTACCTTTGCCCGTTTGCTGCTCAACAAACCTGATTACGCCATTTTGGATGAAGCGACCAGTGCGTTAGATCTCAATAATGAAAACCAGCTTTACCAGCATTTGCAGG
>DATNPS010000043.1:0-3576 GCA_036703095.1 Crinalium sp.
TGCACTGCTTTCTCTGGGAACCGCAAGATCTCACGGTAAAAGAAATCGAGATGCCGCTGCGTCATGCGATTGAGATCATCGCGTGCAGGTTTCAGTACTTCCCAAAACGCCAGATAAAGCGCCAGATGAGGTGGATGATCATGGCGCGATTCCAGACTATGCGTTAGATACGCAGGTGCCTGTTGAATGATCTGCCGATAGTTTTGAAAGAGAATTTGAAAGACTTGATCGAGTTCAGTACGCGCTTCAAAGAGAGAACCTTTTAAGGGAGTTTGATCAGCGGCAGGAATTGCATCGAGTTGCAGATTAAACGTGTAGCCAAACCCTTCGTAAAACGTGGGATCAGTCAGCGGTTGTCCTGTTGCCAGAATATAAGACTGCTCAAATGCCCACATCCGAAGTAAAGCATCCCGCAGATTACTCTTAACTAAGCCCCGAATGATCGAGAGGAACGGGGAGTAAGATTCTAAGCTAATGTACCACTGGCGAATTTGATCAAAAACGCGGCTCCAGGTTAGGAGAATGGAGGCTAGAGTGGCGGGAGTGCGATCGCCCAAAAACTTATCCAACTGTCGATTATAAGTATCTCGAACCAGTTGAGGCCGAGTTTTACTAATTAGTGCCAGTTGCACCGGAGCACTGGTCGTGAAAAAACTTTGCCAGTTTCCATCGGGTTGATTATCATCGGCCTGCCCACTGGCCTTGTAATAGATAATCTGCTGACTCAAGCGATAGGCAAATACCAAAAAATCAGCCAAATCCTGTTCATCCACCTTGACCGAATCGGGCAACAGCGCGGCCATTTGTCGCTGACGCTGGCTTACCCCATCGCGGATTAAAGGATTGGATATGTCGCAGCAGTTGGCCATAGGGAGAGGTGGGGGAGATGGGGAAGGTAGAGAAGATGGGGAAGATACGTCAACCCCCGTAGAGACTTGCCAGTGGCACGTCTTAAAAATATCCGTTGCGATCGCAATTCAAATTCATACAAAAGAAATGGGTCAAGGGTTGTTAGCCCCTTCCTGAAGGTAGAAGGGATAGACCAGACTGAAACGGGAGTTTGTGCTGAGAATGGTGTAATCGATCGCGATATTCACAACCCCTTGAAGCTGATCGCTCAGACTGAGATCAATTCGATCCAGGTGAATCCGGGGTTCGTGGTACAGGATGGCAGTACGCAGCAGTTCCTTGATATTGCTGGCGACATTGGGCGACAGCGTTTCAAATAACAGTTCCTCTAGGTTGCAACCATAGGTCGGCTGCATTACCCGTTCACCCAGGCTAGTTGATAGGAGAATATACAAACTTTGCCAGATGTCATCCTCAGCGCTCACCAGTTCCACGCCTCTGCTGGCATTGTTGAAGGTAGGAGGAAAACTCCATCCCGTTCCTAAATACGCTTTGCTGGTGTCTTCCATATCAACCTCCAATTAAGACGGTCGGTGCGCCAACCACAATCGAACCACCGTGCGCCGTACTGTCCCCCAGACGGGCGGCGGGTTTACCCGCAATCAACACCGTTGCCGATCCCAGAATGATGGCGTCGGGTGGGCCAGTGCAAATGCAGGTATCCCCCAAGACAGCAGCAGGTTGTCCTGCGATCAACACAGTGGGTGCGCCTGGCCCCATCACCGGGCCTCCTACATGGGGAATTGGTGGAGTACCAGGGGTTTGCATGGGGCACACATGCATATCGGTAATTCGAGCGGCGGGTTTGGTCATGGGATGGGGTATAGGGTGGGGGGTTATGGGGTGATTTCTGGCTCCTGACTCCTGACTCCTGACTCCTGACTCCTGACTCCTGCGGTTCATGCAGGAGGTTAGTTGATTTTGACGAGGGAGCCTTTGAGGATAGCGATCGCACTCGTAGAGACTTCAGCTCCGGCGCTGCCTTCGGCTTTGAATTGGGCATTAGCTTTAGCGTTGACATTCAGTCCTTCAATGCTGGTATCTTTAGTCGCTTTCAGGGTGAGTTTTCCGGTTGCTTCTAGCGTGATATCCTTAGCGCTTTTCAGCGTAATGCCGCTATCGTTCAGTTTCAGGCTGTTGCCGTTCTGGTCTTCCAGGGTGATGCCCTTAGCATCGTCAGAGATGGTGAGTTTGTTGCCACCAGGGGTTTCCAGCGCGATCACTTTTTTGTCGTCATCAAAGCTGAGTTTGAGCTTCGAGCGGGTAAAAAAGCCTTTCTGGTGATTGTCATCTTTGGCGGGTAGGGGAGCGGGCTTCGTGCTGCTGTTGAGCATTCCCAGTACGATCGGATCGCGGGGGTCATCGTTTAAGAATCCCAACACCACTTCATCACCAATCTCTGGCCGAAAGAAGGAACCGCGATCTTTACCCGCATCGAGCGTGGCAATTCTGGCCCAGGTGCCGTTCGCTTTAGCGTCGATCGTCGGCGCTTTCACCAGAATGCGGTCTTCACCCGTCGGGTCTTTTTGCAGTTGCACCACGACGCCAATTTGCAGTCCGTTGACTCCCGGTAGCAGTCCAGAAGCAGGTCGATCTGCAATATCGGCCTCTTGATAAAACCATTGGGGAGCCATCCCTAGCTGCATATGCGTATCCCACGCCCCATTCCGAATTTCATGGCGAATCCCAGAAACATAGGCTAACCCATTGAAGCGATCGCCCACACCCGCCAGTTGAATCAAACTATCGGGCTTCGCATCGGCATAGCCTTTTGTTTTCACTCGCCCTTGAATCTTGGCTAATCGGCTCTTGAGCAGTTGAGCACTGGCCCAGGCTTTCAATTCCGGGGCTTGCACCCGTCCGCTGTGGCGCAGTTCCAATTCACTCAAACCAATCACCTGCGCCAATTTTTTACCGGATAGATTGCCTTGATTATTCACAGAGGGTTCTGCGGCATCGGCTTCAATCAGCTTTTGGTCAGTGTAGCTCCAGGCTTTCGCTTTCACGGCCTGATACTGAGTGCGAGCATCCATTTCGGCCTCAAATTCCAGCAGATTTGCCCCATAGGTCAGCGTAACCAGGGGACTGCCGCTGGTGGTCGGTGCTTTTGTCTTGAGTTTGCCACGCTCAGCCAGCAAAATCTGACCATTCATCTCCACTCGCGACAAAATGAAATCCCAATCGGTCGCGTAATACTGAACGATTTCAGGATGTTTAATCGACGTACTGGCAATGTCTTTCAAGAGACCGTACTTGCCGACAAGGGTGGCGATCGCATCACTATCGGTGCTGTCTACAAAATAGCGACTGTGACGACCGATTGTGAGTTTAACAGAAGCATCTTTACAATCGAGCGTTAGTACAGAATTTCCACCCGCACCCACTTTCAGCGATTGCTTGACGATTAATCCCTTAAAAATAGTTTGATCATTGCTGTCGTGCCCCACTGCGATCTCCAACTCTGCTCCTGGAACCAAATCATGTCCCTGACTGGCCGCAAAGGTTTCTTCTGCCGCCGAGCCATCTCGCAACACCACCCGTGCTGTTGGCACCCGGTTAATCACCCAATCCACAACCAGCGATAGCACGTCATAGGTATTCGTGATGTCCGTTCCATTCGACCGCAGCTTAAACGTCGGGACATCATAGGTGGATTGAGCGGGAATG
>DATNPS010000054.1:0-7508 GCA_036703095.1 Crinalium sp.
CTGTGTTTTTCATTCCTACGTTGGAGCGAGGATTTACCCAATTGATTGAGCAAATGCAGCAGTTTTACTGCCCTGTCATTCACGATCTGCTCCTGCGGCGTATCCTATTTAACTCTGCTTAAATGATGGAAGAGGGTTAAGAAACGTTGAGGGCGATCGCGTCTTGCTACAGGCGTAATCAGGAATTGTTTTGGCACGAACGTTTCACCCCACACCCCATACCTCACACCTCATAGATTGTAAAAAATACGACAAAAACAAATCTTCTTTCAGTGAGAGTGTTTCTCAATTCAAATGATTTAGGATGAATCTGCTCTACAAGAATTCAATGACCTTTGTGTTTGACTACGACCTGTTTGTCATTGGTGCGGGTTCGGGTGGTTTGGCGGCAGCGATACGTGCCGCGTCGTATGGGGCACGGGTGGCGATCGCTGAACAGTACAAACCGGGCGGAGCGTGTGTTAACTATGGCTGCATTCCTGAAAAATTATTGGATTATGCGGCCAGCTTTAATCGTCTGGAGCAGGTAGCGGTTAGCTATGGCTGGAAGGAGTGCGATCGTCACTTCGATTGGTCATGTTTTGCAACTGCTAAAGAGAAACATATCCAGCAGCTTAATCAAGTGCATCTACATCATTTACAAGATGCGGGTGTGCATATTTTTGAAGGGCAAGCGAGTTTTTTAGAGGCTCATACCGTAAGCGTGGCAGGTCATCAGGTCACCGCCGATAAAATTTTGATTGCGGTGGGAGCAAAGCCAAACAAGCTAGATATTCCAGGAATAGAGCATACGATTACCTGGCACGAACTGTATCACCAAGCGCATCAACCGAAACGCCTTGCCATTGTGGGTGCTGATCCGATTGGCGTTAAAATCGCGGGCAGCCTGAATGCGCTTGGTTCAGAGGTAACGCAAATTATTAGCGATGATTACATTCTGCCGACCTTTGATGCTGAACTTTGCAACGTTATTCAAGATCACATGATTCGGCAGGGAGTCACGGTTTTGAATCGTACTCAGGTTAAAGCGATCGAACGGATGGGCGATCGCCTTCATCTCGCGCTATCGGGTGACACCTCTGATGTGCTAACGGTTGATGCGGTGTTAATGGATGCCCGACGCACGCCTAATTTGGCTGGGTTGCAGCTAGAGAACATTGGGCTGCAACTAACTACAGAAGGTGCGGTTCGGGTGGATGAATTTAGCCGAACGACGCATACTAATGTGTTTGCTATTGGCGACTGCACCGATCGCATTCCCCTGACGCCGAGTGCGATCGCCCAAGGAAGGGCGTTTGCCGATACTGAATTTGGCAATAAACCCCATGCGGTGCAACTGGCCTGGGTACCTATTTCTCTGTCGTCGCATCCAGAAGCCGCGACGGTTGGAGATTCGGAAGCCAAAGCGCGAACGATGTTTGGGGATGATGCGATCGAGTGCTACCGCACAGAATTTCGTCCCCTCCTGTATTGTTTAGCCGGAACGGACGCAAAAACGTTTTTGAAACTGGTGGTGAATCGACACGATTCAGATCGCGTCCTGGGGGTTCACATGGTTGGCGATGGAGCCGTGGAGATTATTCAAACGCTGGCGATCGCCCTTAAGCTAGGCGCAACCAAGCATGATCTGGATACCGCAATCGGCATTCATCCGTCTAGCGCTGAAGAGTTATTTTCAGCGTAGGGCTGCTTCAAATCGATGACGGGCGATCCATTCCCAAGTCCACTGAAACGGCACATCGGCTCGATAGGCCGCCTGTTTGTCTTCGGGGCGATCGCCCACATACAGGCAGTTTTCCGGCCAGTGATTATGGCGCACCATCGCCAGCTTCAGCATTCCGGGTTGAGGTTTACGATACTGGCGAAACCAGCGAGTTTGGCTGTGGTTATAGAAATGCTGGCGGGTGACTCGCAGGCATTTGCGTCCCTCAAAGTCAGGACACACGTAAATTTCCTGCAATTGCGGGATTTGTTTGAGGATGGATTGCTGGTCTTGGATGCATTGCTGAATCGATTTGTAACCTGCTGCAACGCTATTTTGATTGGTAATGCCGACTATAAGCCAGTCATCTCTATACGCATACAGAGCGCGATCCGCGCCTTCAACCATGAGTTGATCTTGGGGTAGCGGAACATATTGGCTAACAATGGTTGGCTTACGGAGGAGACCGTCAAGATCAAGAATAAGCAAACTCATAAGGTGGATTGGAAAGGAGTGACAGAAAGGCGATCGCTAACCGTACCCAATAAAAATTTATTGCATACGGTATCTGACTATAGCGATTTTCAATCGCTTAAAACCCGGTTGTTTGTTTGAGAGCCGCGCTCCGCGCGGCTCTCAAACAAACAACTGTAGTTCACCCAAGTGAGAACTGCTATAGAACGTGAAATTTTTATGGTGACGATGTCTTTCATGATGAAGATAATACGAAAAACATTCATCATTCGATAGTTCTAAAATCACATTGGCTCACTCCTTTCCGTTAAAAGATGCAGGACAAGATGTTGGATTTTGCGCCACCTTCGGCGGCGCAAAATCCAACATCTTATCTCAGGAAAGGAGTGAGTAGGATGCTAATGCTGTACTTAATCCTCTAGCCGATGCGTATTACTCACACCACTGCCGTAATAAATTAGAGTGGCTTTTAGAAAGCAAATCGAACTCCAATGTCTTCCCCTGTTGCGTAAACAGCGATCGCTTCACGGTGTCTAAATCAAACAAAATTTCTCGTTTCGCTGGATCTCGGACTAAGCTCTGCACCCATCCGACACAAACAAACCGCACGCCTTTTGTAACCTCTGCCACGCGATGTAGATAAGACGATGGATAAACCAGCATGGCATTTTTCTCTAACTTGAACGCGCGATCGCCGTCACTCGCTTCAATCACCAGTTCGCCGCCTTCATATTCATCGGGAGGGCTGAGAAACAGCGTAAACGAAACATCCGAGCGAAACTGCTGCCCCATTAATGCGTTGTCAACATGAGTTCCATAAGACATGCCCGACTCATAACGGCTAAACAGAAGGGTATGAATGGCTTTGGGCTGCACCGCACTTTGAAATAGAGGATGCCGCCGTATAGCGCTGCTGACCATCTCTTTTAACGGTTGTGCATAGCTGGCTTTGCTGCTGAGCTGGGTATTGTGCTTGACCTGCTGAGCGTGCCATCCCGCCGTTTGTTTACCATCAATGAAATCTGATAGATGGATCTGTTCGCTGATTAGCGTTAGCTCATTCTCAGTGAGGATATTTTCAATAGTGAAAATCATATCAAATTCCCATATAGCAGTCTTAAATCAGCTGTGAGAGGAGGGGGTGTGAGAACTGCACCCCTTCGGGGCGAGGTTCTCACAACCTATTTGGGATTGCTATAGCAGCTTCTCCAGCTTATGAAATCAGCTTTTCAATCAGCCATATGATATCTTATCGCCTCAAAAGCTGATACGCTTGTTGCAAATAAAAGTCAATAATGAGTTTTGGATATTTCAACATGAGTGCAACATCAAAAGCGATCGGGCTATTTTTGCTAGTGGGTTTGTCAACCACCGTAGCGTCCTGTGCGGGGGGCGAGGGAACAGAGGAAGTCGAAAATCCAGCCAGCCCTGCTAACGAACAGGTGGCTCCCACGACCGAAGGCGGTGAAGGTGATGACATGGAAAGTCCTGCTAGTCCCGAAGCGAATCCTAGTGAGGACGGTGAAGGCGGTGAAGGCGGTGAAGGCGGCGAAGGGTAATTGAGTGCAATTAGTGCTGAGGACTGAGGACTGAGGAAGGGTGAGCAATTAGGAGATTTCCGAGAAGCAACATACCCGTGTAGGATGGGCACGCTTTGCTTTACCCATCCGTCAGAGCTTTGGGATGGGCACGGGCTAACCCTTTTGCCCATCCTACGGTTCAACTATCGGTAAGTTTTTTCCTGGAAATCTCCTTCCTCAGCACTCAGCACTCAGTCCTGTCTTAAGGGCTGTACTTCAGTTGGTTCCTTTATACAGCTATACAGCGACATTCATTGGCCTCACCGCTTGGGATAAAGATTGGGTTTGGGCCTGCTGTTGTGCGCCGACTCATTGGCGGAATTGATTTGAGTTTTAGAGTGTTGCCATTTAGTGGTTCCGTGCAATTTTGGGACTCCGCATCCCTTGATAGCGCTGACTTCATCAGTGCGCTGTTTGTTTGGAGAAGCCAAGGGTAAAGTAGGGAATCCAATATAATCAAACGATCTACAAATCCTTGTGTAGGGGTAAAACATGAAGGGTAGTTGTTTGTGCGGCGCTATTGAATACGAGATTGATCAACTTGATATGCCCATTGGTCACTGTCATTGCCGCACTTGCCGCAAAGCAAACGCAGCAGCATTTGTCTCAACCGCAGGCGTAATGCGCAAACACTTCCGATGGCTCAAGGGCCAAGAGAAACTTACAGGCTTTGAATCATCTCCAGGCAAAATCAGATACTTCTGTTCTGTGTGCGGCTCTCATCTCATGGCTGAACGCCCCGTGCAGTCTCATGTTATTTTGCGGGTGGCGACCTTGGATGAAGATCCCGGTATTCAACCAACTATGCACATTTGGTGTTCGCATAATGTTGTATGGCTACAAGATGGAGATGATGTTCCGTTTTACCAAGAGTGGCAGCCAGGTAGATAGCAAAGGACAAGTTTAGGGATGCTACAGAATGCACGACAAACACGTTGCACATTGACCAAATGAAGGCGATTGGTAGGAGTTAAAAGTCTTGTTGGCAGTTGAACGCGACTGTAAGTGCGATCGCCATCTTAGAAAGGTTGTTAAAGTTTGTTCACCACTACAATTCCTAATGATTCCGTCAATGAATTCATGAGAACGCACGACGGGTGATGGAAACCGTTATGCTAAATATTTATTAATATTCGAGGTTTGAGCATTGTGGATCAATTACCCATTTCAGCCCAATCTGTTTCAGCAACGGTTGGCAAAACAATTTATCCAGAACCCTATGCTGCCCAAGTCCAAGGGCGATTGAAACGCAAATTGGGCGAGCATTTCGGACTGACTCAGTTTGGTGTCAATCTGACTCATCTGGCACCGGGTGCGGTGTCTGCCCTCGCGCATAGTCACTCAAAGCAGGATGAATTCATCCTTATTTTGGAAGGAACTCCAACGCTGGTGTTAGGAGAAGAAGAATTTCTGCTCAACCCAGGAGATTGCTGTGGCTTTAAAGCGGCTACGGGAATGGCTCATCAACTCGTGAATCGATCGCAGGACACCGTGATTTACCTGGAGATGGGCGATCGCACAGCAGGAGATGAGGTCGAATACCCGAATGATGACATCAAAGCAGTCCAATCCAGCGACGGCAAATGGATTGTGATGCACAAAGATGGTCGTCCATATTAACGTAAATTCAACGAACGCGCAGGAAACGTCTTTGCGCGTTCGTTGAATTCACGTTAACTCACCAATGGATGAGCGGGCAAAGCTTTCAATTCGCGGACGGTGACAAACTGATAGCTGCGATCGCGCAATGCTGTAAAGATATTGCGCATAGCATAGAGTGTAGGCTGCTTCCAGGCATGAGCCAGCACAACCCGACCGTCAAATGCTCTTGTCACAACAGTGCGCTTCATTAGATCCACATCGGCGCTATCTTTTTCATCATGAGGAGTGTGCCATCCCACGCAGCGATAGCCGGGAAACTGCTTGACAATCTCGTCATGGAGCTTTTGGGTCAAGGCTCCATAAGGTGCACGAAAGTAAGTGGGGGGACGGTGAATGGTTTGCGTGATCAGATCATGAGTTTTGCGCACTTCATCAATCGCCTCATTCAGCGGCAACTGCGCCAAGTTGCGATGGGTAAATGAGTGATTGCCAATTTCATGACCTTGATCAGCCATTGCTTTGAGCAGATCAAGATGGCTCCTCGCATTCATTCCGACGACAAAAAATGTCACTTTAATATTGTAATGCTGCTGATTTAATTCGTGAATTACTCGCAGCAACTCAGGAGTTCCTGCGATCGGTTCTGTTTTAGGATCATCATCAAACGTAAAAGCAATCTGTGGCATCCTGACCTCTTTATGGATTGGAGACTGTGAGTAGCGTCGGGTTGCACAAAGATCACTTGATTGATCCTGACGTGCAGATAGACACCCTGTTGGGGCAGCAGCGATCGCTTTGCCCTTAGGGAGCTACCGTATCTCAATCTGATATTCCGGATTTGTTCTGAATTGGTTAATTCGCTAAAAGCAGCAGTGGTTAACATTCAACTTCATAACGTTGCTTTAGATAAAGAGGAGGCTATTTTTGAGGGTGTCGTGTAAGCGAGCGCACGATAATAATTGCACTGCATAAAAACATAATCTAGAACATAATAAGATTTAGTATTGAAGTCGCAAAAGTTGTCTACGGTTAGTCTGCGATCGCTAAGCCGAGGGGATATAGAACATGGATCAGCGAGCAAAGCTCTTCTTCTTTTGTGGAAAGATGGCAGCAGGAAAATCGACTTTAGCAAAGAAAATTGCGCAGCGGAAGGACGCCGTTTTGATCGTGCAAGATGAGTGGCTGAGCAAGCTGTTTCCGGGCGAAATCGTGGATATTCCTGACTTCATCAAGTATTCAGCAAGACTGCGCGATGCGCTTGCACCACACGTATGCTCATTGCTCTCAAAGGGTATATCGGTTGTGCTCGACTTTCCGGGCAACACGAAAACACAGCGTGCCTGGTTTCGGGAGCTATTTGAACATGCGAACGCTGATCATGAGTTGCACTACATCGATGTGACGGACGAGTTGTGCAAGCGTCAATTGCGAGAGCGGAGTAAAGACCTTCCTGAAGGTTCAGCGTTTACCAGCGATGCCGAGTTTGATGCCATTACGAAATACTTTCAGCCACCTTCAGACGATGAGAACTTCAACATCATTCGTCATCAGCGTAGCTAACACGTCATGGCAGTGCGATCGCCAAACATAGGACATGGTGCGAACGAGTTACGGCTAATTAGAAGCGATGGCTCAAGCCGCGATCGCCCCAGAACTGAGTGTGAGATAAGCTCACTTGAGCAATAGTTACTCACGCTTAAACGATCGCTATCAATGTCTGTAGGGGCGGGCTTTGCCGTTCCGTTCACGGTAAAGCGGTTAACTCGTCTGCTAAACCCGCCCCTACCCTCTACGATCGCTCTAGCATGCTCATAAACTTACCCTGAGCAAATGGGGCGGGTACGATTGGCATGAAATGAGCGCGATCGCTCACCAGTTGCTTCACATAAAACTCATTGATGATGTGTTTCACCTGCTCCCGTGTCCCAATAATCCAGATCTGCGCTTTTTCGGCAGACGAAACGGGCAGCAGTTCGTTGAACTCTGTAGTCATACTATTTGCCTCACTGAATGAGATGAATTGAAGCGAAGAAAAGCTTAAGGCGTGGCTCCTAACCACTCGTTTTGCTTCAGTAAGGCGATCGATCGTAAAATCAAGTCAGCCTGCCTCCTGCTTCCTCAGGAGTTAGGTTAGCTGGTTAGCGAGTGCT
>DATNPS010000090.1:0-25889 GCA_036703095.1 Crinalium sp.
GTCGCGCTTGCAAAATCGGGCTATCGAATTCACGTTGGGTTAGGTCGGGGTGCAGGGGTAGAAACCCCTAGCTGGGGGCGAAGCCCCCACACCCCCTTGGTTTTTAAGTTCGTTAAACGACGCTCAAGCTAGAAATAGAACACCGTTCTGAGGGTGCCTGTGAAAATAGCGGCATCGCCACGATTGCCAGGATTCGCAATGATCTGAATCACGGGTGTAATGCTAAACCGTTCGCTGAGCGGCAGTTTATAGAACGCTTCAAAGTTGGTTTGAGTGCAGCTAAAGAGGCCGATGAAATTATCCTGGAAAATCAAGGGCTGTCCAATTCCTACGCCAATCACTGTTCCCGGTAGCAGCACGTTATTCAGCGTAAAGCCTGCCGACCAGGAGGTTGGTTCGATTCCTCCCGGAAAGTTAAAGGCATAGCCAAACCGACCAAAGACACCCCAATCGCTGCCCAAATCCAGCGCCACGTTAGCGCCAATAACATCATATTGATTGTCGTTTTGGGCACCACTGCTATATTGCAGATTAATCGTCAGATCTTCCGATGGGTCAAACCCCAGTTCAATCACACCTAAGTAGGGATCGCCAAACACTCCATTCTGATTGCCAGCATTTGCGGGACGAGTGGCGATCGCTCCCCCCTCTGCCCGATACACCGCCCGCAAAGTAAAGAACCCGCCCCCCGGATTCCAGTTGATCGCCGCTCCCGCTCCGGGCGGGTCATTGGCTAGCAGCAGTTGATTGTTAATCAGTCCATAGGTCGAAAAATCCTGGCCGCTATTGTTGGCATAGCGGTTTAAGTCTACATAATCGGACGCGTAGCCCTGCGCAAAGATCGACAGACTCACGTCATCCAGGGGTGAAAACGTGTAGCTGAGCCGATTCAGGAAAGGGCGATCGCCAGAGCCAGAGTAATCTAACCCGCTATTAGACTGCAAAAATCCATTAATTCCTTGCGCTGTTTCCACGGCATCCGCCGCCGCATCAAATACGGCTTGAGCCGCTTCGGGAGACGATCCCGAAAGCTGAGCAATGCCTCGCAGATTGGCCGCCAGTGCATCTCGAATGTCTTCAATGCTGGCTTGATTGCTTAAATCCAAGTTCGAGAAATCATCGCGGTTCAGCCCCTGTGCCCGAATGAACTGGTCAGTTAAATCATTGCCGACCTCGATCAGATCGTCTCTAAACGATGCATCCTCTCGCTGCAAATAATCAGCCGCGTCATCCGGCGAACCACCCGTTCCCGTCTGAAGCTGGGCCAATAGCTGATCCTGGCCTGTAAAACTGGTCTCCAAATTGAGCCGCACCCGACTCAAAAACACAAAATGAGGATCGCTGGCATCATCTTGAAATCCATCATTCAGCCCAACAATTACCTGTCCCGTGAGGCGAGTGGTTGTCGAAAATTGATTGGCTTCTAACTCGGCATTGCGGGCCTCCATATTATCCAGACGGCCACGAATATCAGCCAACTCGGTGCCAAACTCCCGCAACAAGCGTTGCAAGGCGGCCAGATCATTCGCGCTAACCGAGTCGGTGACGGTTGTCGTAATCAATTCATTAATGCGCTCAAAGCAGGCATTTAGGCCAGCCGCAAATTCGTAGCGCGTGACGGCCCGCTGTCCCCGAAACATCCCGTCGGGATACCCTGACAGACAGCCATATCGCTCCGCCAGCGATCGCAACGCTTCAAACGCCCAATCGGTAGGCTGCACATCCGACAACTGCGATACAGATGTCTCCTGATTCAGACGGTCACTCGCCAGCACCGGATCAGCACTCTGGTTTAACTCCGCAGGGGCCGTCGAATGATCTGAAGGGGGTAGAGGACTGGCGATCGCCCCTCTGGCATAACCCATCAGCGTCAGGGCACTCAAGCTTCCCACCAGGCGTAGCCACACTAATCTCACGGTTTGTCTCTCCTCACGGGCACTGCATCAAGCCGATCAACCAAATGCACCCCGTCAATTGAAACTCACAACACTGCGTTTTGGGAAGACATTCACTCGTAAGCGACAGGTCAGTTGCACGATGTACAACTGACCTGTCGCTTGTGTAATGAATCAGAGCTTAAGAATCGCAAACAAATTAAAACCGAATTTTTAATTTTGGAAAGCGCGGCTCAGCCGCGCTTTCCAAAATTAAGTTTCGGGTTTTATTAAATCCACGATCCTAAGGACGTTGAGTGGCGATCGCCATTCGAATTCCCGGAATTTGCCGCAGCCGATCCATCACTGCGACCACTTTGCCGTGGCTTACATTGGTATCGGCATTGATGACAACCAGAGGCAGATTGCCGTTCTGCGTCAGTTTTTGGATTTGAGCGTCGAGGGTATCTAGCTGAATAGGCTGGCGATCGAGCGCTAAATTGCCCTGTGCGTCTATCGTCACAACGGTCTGAGTCTGCTGCTGGTTTTCCGCCGTCACGGCTCCCGGCAAATTCACGGGCAACCCCTGAGATCGGGTTAAAAACAGCGTGGACATGATGAAAAAGGTCAGAATCGCAAAAATCACATCGATCATTGGCACGATGTTGATCTGCGGCGGTGGATCAGGCTCATTGGGTAGACGCATAAGGCATTCCTCCCCGGTGGTCATAGCGACGGCGATGCAGCAGCTCTAGCTGACCACCATACTCCTGAATCAACGCCATCTGACGCTGATACAATCCGCGAAACATATTGGCAAACAGCAGGGTTACGATCGCCACCACCAGCCCAGATGCCGTTGAGATCAACGCTTCACTGATCCCAGCCGTCACATTACCCGTTTGCGAACCGCCCAAATCGCCAACTCGCAAAGCCGCAAACGAGTTAATCAGACCTAAAACGGTTCCCAGTAATCCCAACAGTGGAGAAACGCTAATGACCGTATCGAATACGGTGTTAAAGCGCTTTAACAGCGGCAACTCGGCCTGGGCTGCGGCCTCCAGAGCCAGACGAAATTCGTCAGGAGTAGACTGATCAATTTCGATCGCCGCCAGAAAGATACGCGGAATCGGCAGATTGGCATTTCGCTCTAAAAACTGAAACGCAGCTTTAGAGCTGCGGCGGTAGAGGGATATGGCTTCCCGCACCACTTTATCTTGCCGTTGGGTCACCTGCACCCAAAACGTAAGACGCTCTAGAATCAGCGCCACGGCAAGAATGGAGAAGCCAAGCAGGGGGAACATGACAACCCCACCTGCCGCAAAAATATGACTAATCGACATGGGTTTCCGTTGAGAACCTATCGGGTGCCCGGAAAGTGATCTATCTGAGCATAACCACTAAAGATCAACTTTTTCCCTTGGGTTTCCAGGCGATTGACTCTAAGCATGACCCCATCGAGATCAAAGCGATCTAAGTCAACCATATTATCTAAGATCTCGGCAAATGCATTACTGAGGATCTCAGAAAGCCCGATTACCGATTCGGAAACGCCATCTGGCTGAAATCGAGGATTTTTGAATGAAACGCGACGCCGCTTTTCGACCGTTAATGTAGCCGACAGGCTAATCGGCACATCGTTACAGTTTGGCAAATCGGTTTTAGCCGAGATTTGGACTACATTATCGGGCAAAAGCTGGATGTGAACGTCTCTAAAGGAAACAGGTTCGCCCCCAGAGAGGTTCGTAATCGCCTCCATTTGCACGTTTACCAGGCGCTTTTGCACCAGTTCGGCTCCGAAGGCGGTATTAATCCCCTCTTCGGTTAAAACAACTTGGGCAACGGCCTGGGTTGGCTGCTTCAAGCGAATTTGGCCACCCAAGATAGAACTTGGATCAATGGCGACCGCGTCGGTTTCAAACGACATTTCCTCAACCAGGAAATCACGTTTGATCACCAGATTGCGGCCCCGCATTTTGAAATTGTCGATGCTGCCCTGCAACAGCTTGCTGGACGGATAGCAGCGGATCTCAACCTCCACTTCTTCACTCTGAGTAAAGAGGTGACGGATGGATTGACTGGCTACAGCATTGAGCATACGCTCACCCAAGTCTGTACCAGAACCTTTCTTTGCGCCAGTTAGACCACCAAACATAAAGATTCTCGTTCAAGACCGGCTTTCACCATTTGTAACAAAATACGAAGAAAACGACAATAAAAATCGAATTTAAATGAAAAAAAGCTAATATTGTTCAATTTTTGTTAACTGATCCATAAGTATTTACAAATAAGTTATGAACGGGGGAAGCTGAAGCTGTGCCCTTAGCCAGACGTTCTACCCCCATATTCCGTTTCAATTTCAGTTGAGATAATTGAGAGCTGTTTCTACAGCCAATTTGATTTGCCATCAGAGTTCTAGGACGTGAACCCATATTTTAAGGGCTGAATAAAACCTAGACCTGAAAGAGCAGAATTCAACAGTAATTCTCAGTATGTCAATTAGTGGCCGTGCAAGTTCGCCGCAGGTGAACTTGCACGGCCACCGACAGCGGGTTTGGCGCGCTGTCGGCTTCAGAATGAGAATTGCTGAGAATTCAAAGATGTTCAGAAATGTTCAAAAAACTGCTGAAAGCTCTAATCTATAAAGAGGCAGTTGCATCAACTACCCTCTCTGCTCAATTTTGGCAGAGCTTGTTCCTTTTGCTGATATTTGAACTGGACGCTAAGTGTGCCCAAAGCCGGGATTATTTACAACGACATAAAGCCTGTAGCTTGCCGTGTTGCCGAAGAGTTAGAGGGTAAGCTAGCGGCGCGAGGCTGGGATGTGGTCCTGGCGACTGGGGAGGGTGGAATTTTGGGATATTCCCACCCCAATCGCCCAATCTGCCATACGCCCATCCCGAATCTGGTGCCGTCTGGTTTTGACGAAACCATGCAGTTTGCCGTTGTGCTAGGCGGAGATGGCACGGTGCTGTCTGCATTTCGGCAGGTGGCTCCCTGTGGCATTCCGCTATTGACAGTCAATACAGGCCACATGGGCTTTTTGACCGAAGTTTATCTCAACCACTTGCCTCAGGCGATCGACCCTTTGGTAACCGGCGAGTACGAGATTGAAGAGCGGGCCATGCTGACAGTGGAAGTGCTGCGGGATGGGACTCAAGTTTGGGAAGCACTCTGTTTGAATGAGATGGTGCTGCACCGAGAACCGTTAACCAGCATGTGTCACTTCGAAATTGAGATTGGTAAACATGCTCCGGTGGATATCGCTGCGGATGGGGTAATTATTTCAACACCCACTGGTTCCACGGCTTATTCCCTCTCGGCGGGTGGGCCAGTCGTTACACCAGGGGTTCCAGTGCTGCAACTGGTGCCCATCTGCCCTCATTCGCTGGCCTCACGGGCGCTGGTATTCGCAGATCATGAACCTGTGACCATTTTCCCAGCCAACTCTAATCCCCTGGTTATGGTCGTGGATGGCAATGCCGCCTGTTGTGTCCTGCCAGAAGATCAGGTGCGCGTAATGCGATCGCCCTACAAAGCCAGATTTATCCGCCTCAACCCCCCCGAATTTTTCCACGTTCTGCGAGAGAAGCTGGGCTGGGGCTTGCCTCACGTGGCGAAACCGACATCGGTGGAATTGCCTTAGGGGAAGGTAGAGGGTTTTAGGGAAGGAGACAAGGGGGACAAGGGAGACAAGGAAGATGGGGGAAATGGGGGAGATAGGGAAGTAAAAACCGATTCTTCCTCCCCACCTTCCCTACCCCCTTCACCAGTGAGGATTACTCGACAACAAAGCCTCAATATCACTGGAATCCAACGGTTCTGCGAACAGATAGCCCTGTCCGTATTCGCAGCGATTTGAGCGCAGGAAGGCGAGTTGTCGGGGGGTTTCGATGCCTTCTGCGATGACGGTCATACCTAGCTTGTGCGCCAGAGTGATGATGGTGCGCACGATTTCGTCGTTGTCGGAATCGGTGCCAAGGCGTTTGATAAAGGACTGATCGACCTTCAGCGTATCGGTTGGGAAGTGATACAGATGGCTCAGTGATGAATATCCGGTGCCGAAATCATCTAGACCCAGACGCACATTCAAGGTTTTGATGTCCTGGAGGGTGGCGATCGCCATCTCCATATCGTCCATCAGCAGGCTTTCGGTAATTTCCAGTTTGAGATATCGGCCTTCTAATCCCGTAATTTGCAAAACCTGCTGAATTTGCTGGAGCAGGTTCGGCTGAGAAAACTGCTTGCTGGATAAATTTACGCTCATCAGCAGGGATGACATATTGGGAAATTGACGCTGCCAGAGCTTCATTTGAGAGCAAGCTTGATGCAAAACCCAGTGCCCGATCGCAATAATCAGGCCGCTATCTTCGGCAATTGGAATAAATTCGGACGGGTAGACAACGCCTCGTTGGGTATGATGCCAGCGCAGCAGTGCTTCAAAGCCTGCAATTCGCCCGGTGGTCAGCGACACCAAAGGTTGATAGTAAAGCTCCAATTCCTGTCGTTCCAGAGCCAGCCGCAGTTCAGATTCCAGTTCGGCAGACGAGAGGGGTTGGACTCGCATATCGGGATGAAATAGCGCATAACGGCCTCGTCCCTGGTTTTTAACGTGATACATGGCAATCTGAGCATCTTTGCGCAAATCATCTGCCCAAATGTAATCCGTGCTCAGCACAATCCCGGTACTGGCGGTAATGTAAATCGGCTGGCCGTGGATGTGAAAGGGAACAGCCAGTTTGGCCTGAAACCGCTCAGCTAATTGTGTGGCGGATGCTTCCGTCAGGTTCCGTCGCACGATCGCAAACTCGTTGCCGCCGACTCTGGCCAACAAGCTGCTGGGGGGTAAGCAACGCCTTAAGCGACGCGCAACCGCAATCAAAACGAAATCGCCCGCGTCTTTACCAAACTTGTCGTTAATCAGCTTGAACTGATCCAGATCAATCCAAAACACACCGAAGCGATCGCCCTGTCGATACCGCTTTTGCCGGAGGATTCGCTCCAGTCGCTTGAGGAAAAAGGCACGATTGGGCAGTCCTGTAAGGCGATCGTAAGAAGCCACCTGGAACAGTCGCAGCACGCCGATGATGCCAATCAGCAACAGCAGCAAGGCTCCCGACCGCAGCAGTGGCGTCCATCGCGTAATCACGAAGAAATAACAGCCAAGGGCGATCGCGCTGCTTACTAGAACCGGGGGGGCAAAAACAGAAACAGCGCTATTAAAGCTGTTTAAGGTCGGTGAAATACGACGAAAAAGCTGCTGAACCCTAAAAATCACAACGGAGACCGCACCAAATGCACCACAGTCTATCCTACTGTGCGAAAAGTAGCCAGATGCCCATCAAGGCAACCAGAACCCCCAACACGGCTCTCATGCTGATGCACTCCCCTAAGAGAAGGGCGATCGGCAGAATAAACAGGGGACTGGTGGCCGATAGCGATTGGGCAATCCCAACTGCCGTATGCTTAATGGCGGTTTGTTGGAGCCAGGTTGCCAGAAACGTGCCGATAAACGACGCTCCCGTCAGTAACAGTAGAAATCGGGCCGATTGCAGGGGCTTAAATTCTCGCCATAGTCGCGGTTGAGCTGCCGTCCATAGCACCAGCACTAGCAGTCCCGTCGTGAGCCGGATCAGACTACTCCAGAGGGGATCGACGGTCGTATCCGCCAATGCTGCTCTCGACAGAACTGAACCACTGGCCTGAGCGATCGCCGCCAACAAACCAAACCCAATTCCCCGCAGCGGACGAAACGTACTGCCCACCACATCCAGTACCCGCTCCACAACGACCCACGTCACTCCTCCAACCGTCAGCAAAATTCCCAGCCAGCTTTGCCAGGAAAGCTGCTCATGCAGAAACACAAAGGCTAGCACTGCCGTGAGCGGTGGAGCCAGAGCTTCCATCAGCAGCGCTCGCCTGACGCCCAGGCAGTTGAGTGTTTCAAAAAAGACCGTATCCCCAAAACCAATCCCGATCGCCCCACTCAGCACCAGCAGCCCCAATGCCCCACCATTTAACCCAACTGCCGCTTCTCCACGCAGCAGCAACAGAACCGCGACGAAGGCGATCGCAATTCCATTCTTCGCTAGATTTAGCCCCAACGGCGGCAACTGCCGTCCCAATCGAGTGTAAAGGACAGAGGCGATCGCCCAGGCCAGTGCGGCAGAGAGAGCAGCGAGTTCGCCTTGGTAGTGATTAATACTTAACACCCAACACCTCCCTCACTGCCTGCGGCGGTACCAGGGTGTTCGCGCAGAGAATACCAGACGCGGCGACGGCAGGGACACCGATACCGGGAGTTGTACTATCGCCGACGCGATATAGCCCTTTGATAGGGGTGTGGCAACTGGGAAACATGCCTTTTCCGGCAGCAATCGCAGGCCCATATGTCCCCTGATGGCGGCGCAAATAGTGGGCGTGGGTGAGGGGAGTGCCGATGAGTTCTAAGACAATGCGCGAGTGCAGATCGGGAATCACTCGCTCGACCGCACGAAATAGCGGTTCGGCGCGTTCGCGTTTACGAGTGTCGTAGGTGTCGTCTCGCTGCCAGCCAGCATACGGTTCCAGCGTATAGGCATGAACGACATGATGGCCTGCGGGTGCAAGACCAGCATCCCACACTGACGGAATCGAAATCATGCAGGTATTGCCGGGATGGGTAATATCCTGCTGGCCACTGTGAACAACGACATGATGGCCTGTTAAATGCTCTAACCCATCGGCTCGAATTCCCAGATGCAGGTGCATAAAACTGTCCACAGCTGGCGTTTGCAGAGCCGTTTGACGGTAGGTGATGGGCAAATCTTGCGGTTTCAGCAGATGCGTATAGGTGTCCCACAAAGTAGCGTTAGAGATTACGATGGGCGATCGCAGCACCTCCTCACCTCGCAGTCGAATCCCTACCGCTTGACCCCGCTCTACCAAAATTTGCTCCACATGAGCATTCAAACGCAGTTTACCGCCCCATTTCTCTAACCCTCGTACAAATGCCTGTACGATCGCCCCACTGCTTCCGACTGGATAATCAATCACGGAATGCGATCGCTCTCCAAACATAAACGCTACCTCAGGGGCGATCGTGTCATGGGCTTTCAGACCGGATAACAAAAAACATTCCAGGTCAACCAGCCGCCGCACCCAGGGATCGCGGACGGTCTGATCCAGCACATGTCCAACCGATCCCTGAATCACGCCAATGTGGGGCAGCAATTTCAAAAGCGCCAGAGGATAATGGCGCAGCAGCGAGGGCAGCAATTGGCGATCGGCTCGTAGGGCCAGGGTTGGAATGCCCCGGAGGGCCTGATAAAGCGTTAAGAATCTCTGTTCCAGGCTTGCTAACTCTTGCGCCCCCTGAGGCGTGATCTGAGCTACGGCAGCCCGATAGCGCTCTGCATTGCCGTACACCGGAAAGGTTCCTTCTGGGAAGTGATAGTGACCGAGCGGGTCATAGGCGATCGCAGATACCTCTTCCCCCAACACATCCAACACCTGCCGCAAGGGATTCAGGGAATTTGGATCGCTTAAACCACAGTAAAACGATGGCCCCGAATCGAAGTGAAATCCTCGTCGAGAGAAGCTGTGAGCGGCTCCTCCGGCGATTGCATGACTTTCACAAATCAGCACTCGTTTCCCATAGCGTGACAGCAGCGCACCCGCGACCAGTCCACCAATGCCGCTACCAATCACAATCACATCTGCATCTTGCATCCAGCTTCACTCGTTTCCACGACGTTGTAGGCCACTCAAGGGACTAATTTAACGCGAATTCGACGCATGGGCGTTCGGGCAAGTTGCGCACACCGATTGCGCACACCAAATCGGGCGATCGAATTCACGCTAATTTATAGCTGTAGTCATGTACGGTAGGACATTGAAAACCAAAAGGGGCATGGGGGCTTCGCCCCCAGCCAGGGGTTCCACCCCTGCACCCCGTCCTAACCCGAATGAATGCAGCTATAACTGCAATTCTCACGTTGAAACCGATGGCGGGTCTGGCAGGTTCGACGAGTGATTGCAATCACACTGTCGATTCACATTCACTGAGCGTGAATCCTTCGCACTGCGCCAATAGCAGGCGATCGAATTCACGCCAAAAATACGTTTTTTGCAGAGAAAACAAATGGTAAGATGATTGGCCTTACACAGGACGAAAACCAAATTACGAATCGATTCGTAATTTGGGATTACTAATACCGGGGGCTGACCGCATCACCAACAGACGCATCTTCAGCCAGTAGTCACCGTGAACCGTGAGGAGCATGAAGAGCATGACCGATGGCCATGTGAACCGATCGGGTTCCCAGAAATGGGCGATCGCCTTTTATCTCTACTTGCTATTGTTGCTGGCGATCGCCATTGTTGTTCGTCTTAATCTGGTGCCAACTCCGTTCGCGGCTGTGTCAGCTCACAGCATGTTGGCGCACTTTATTCTGTTGGGAATTGCCAGTTATCTGAGCTACCGGGGATTACAGCAGCGCACCGTTTGGCTCTGGCAATGTCAAATTCCGGTAGGGCCACTGGGCGTCGCGCTGCTGCTGGGGCTATATCAAGTCATTCAAATCATCTGGTTTAACTATGCGGCTGGTGTTGCGGATTTAGCGGCTGGGTTAAGCGGGATTGTGCTGTTTTATCGGTTAGCCAGGGCAAACTCCTAAACGCCCGTTGCTACAGCGCAGCTAATTGATGAATCGCCTGCCATTCTGTATCCGATAGTGGACTGGAAACCAGGTCAACCCCAAAGCAACGACTGGCTGCCCCCGTTAGAGCATCCATGATGAGTGAAAGGGTGCGATCGCCCATCTCTGAAAACGGCAGTTGCACCGATTCCAACTCCACTCCAAACACCTGTTGAAACAGATGTGGATCGGGGTTCAACCGCATGGAACCATGTTGCAAGATGACCTGACCGCGTCGCTGTTGAGCGCTGCCGATCAGCTTTGCCCCATTCGGAAGAACCAGATCAGCCCCGGTTGCCGTTCCAAAACAGTTGGGGTTATGGATGTAGCCCCGTCCAGCCTGACCGTATTGGAGATCAACATTGAGCGATCGCCATCCGGTGATCAAAAAGTCACAGATCTGCCGATACGCCTCTGTCCGCTTGTCCGATAACCCTGAGACTACCACTGCATAGGTGAGATCGCCCTGATGCAACACAGCCCGCCCTCCCGTAGGCCGACGGACTAGCTCTACAGGCTGACCATTCCAGCTTAACTTCGACCACCCATCTGGATAGTGACGCTGATGATATCCCAACGAAATAGCAGCAGGTTCCCAGGTGTAAAACCGCAGCGTAGGTGGATGCGACTCCAGGCAAAGCTGCTCAAACAGCCAGCGGTCGATCGCCATTTGCACCCGTCCGGCAGCATGAATGGGAGGAATGACGCGCCAGTGACTAACCTTGACCAAATTCAGCTTGCAGTGCTTCATCGTAGTCGTCGGCGATCGTCGCAACGACTGTAATATTGCGCGACACTTCACTGGGAGAAAGCCCCGCTACAGTGCGTTTTGATGTCACCACAACCTGATTGTCTACGATACAGAAATGGGCTTCAAAGGTGCTCGTCCAGCTTAGCTCCAGCAGTTTACGGGTGAGTTCGCCTTCATTTTTTGCGGGCAGTTTGAGGACTGGAGACCATACCGTCAATACGTCTTCATCCGTATTGCCCGTTAGCTGAACATAGACTTCAACGCTGCCATACTTAAATTTCCAAAGATGGCCCTGGTCAGTATGGCTGACCATTGCGCTCTCGTCTTCTTGCAAACTGGAAATTACCGTTTCGATCACTTCTGTGTGATTAGCTTCGGCGATGCTTTCGCTCACAATGCTTTGGCTTGAGTCAGGTTCTAGATTAGCAGTATAGGTAGTCATGGTCAGCGTTAATAGCTTTGTGATGAGAACAGGAGAATCAGGGGAGCAAAGGCATTTGCTTATACCCCAACTCTAGCCCTTCCAGATTTCCTCCGTCTCTCAGTCTATTGATTTTTTAACTTTCTGTCGCTGAAATAGCAGAATTGCTAGCAATTCCCATTGTGTAAATCGGTGGCTGTGCAAGTTTGCCTGCGGCAAGCTTGCACAGCCACCGATTGCGGGTTTACGTGCCCGACGGGTGCGCTAAACCCGCAATCGGTCTAGATACACTCGCGGCCAAGCTGGAGCTTGGCAACTCGTAACACCGTCGTCTCGGCGGTTGGACAACCGTCGGGACGGCGGTGTTACAAGGATGGATTAACCTACGCAATCCTTCAGAGCTTGATCCAAAATACTCAATCCCTGATCCAGTTCAGCCTGGGTGACGGTCAGGGGTGGGGCAATCCGCCACACGCTTCCCATTCCGGGTAACGTCACAATATTCATGCTGAGGCCCAGTTCCAGACAGCGTCGGGTAATCTTAGCACCAAGTTCAAGGGCGGGAATGCGGCGATCGCGATCCTGCACCAGGTCTACCCCCAACAGCAGTCCATATCCCCTCACATCACCAATCACCTCATAGCGTTGCTGGAGTTCCAATAGCCCGGCCTTCAAGTAAGCGCCCATCTCCTGAGCGCGTTGGGCCAGGTGCTCCGTGGTCAGGACTCGCAAAACAGCTACTCCAACCTCTGCCGGAAGCGGATCTGAAATGTGGGAGGTATAAAACACAAAGCCTTTTGAATAACACTCGTCTTCAATTTCGGGACTGGTGACAGTAGCAGCCAGAGGCAGTCCCCCTCCTAACGTTTTGGAAAGGGTCAAAATATCGGGAACAAAACCCAACTGCTCAAAGGCAAAGGTACTGCCCAGTCGCCCAAAAGCCGTTTGGGCCTCGTCCAGAATCAGCAGCATTCCCCGCTCCCGGCAAAGCGACTGCAATCGCTGGAAATAACCCTCTGGCGGCACAACAATCCCGCCTGCGCTGAGCACAGGTTCTACAATACAGGCCGCATACGCACCGACCGATTGGCTATCGACCAGCCCAAAGCCGACCTCCAAACAGGTCATGTCGCACTGGTCGCGACAGTGTTGAATCGGACAGCGATAGCAGTTGGGTGTGGGAATCGCCATCGTACCGGGCATGGCAGGGCCATAGCCTTTGCGCGCTGCGATGTAGCCGCTAGAACTGGCTCCTGCGGTCATACCGTGCCAGGATGCGCTAAGGCCAATCACCTCAAATCCTTCAGTTTTCAGTTTGGCCATGCGGAGAGCCGCTTCATTGGCCTCGCTACCTGTATTGACCAACAGCACCTTTTGGAGAGAGGGCGGCAGCAATTGGCACAGAGATTGAGCCAGTTCCACAACGGCTGGAGACAACATGCCGCTAAATAAGTGGATCACCTCCCGACACGCCTTTTGGATGGCCTCTACAACGGCAGGATGGTTGTGACCTAGCGTGGCGCACATCTGCCCGGAGGTAAAGTCGAGAATGGCTCGTCCAGACTGGTCGTAGATGTACGATCCTTTGGCGCGTTGAATTAAAACGGGAGAGAATTCACCACCGTAACGGACAAGATGCGTTTTGACGACATCCCACATCGCATCATAAGAATCTGATGCAGATGGAATCGCTGTCTGAGCCTCGTCGATGGAGGGTGGAGGGGTATCTGGTTCGTAGGCCATAGAGTACTTGTACCCAATTCAGATTTAGATTTCGTGATGCAGATCACAGACAATCTTCAGCAGAATCACAGAGTCGTTATCCGTAAATTACCTGATTGACTGAGTAGATCCACAACACTAAGGCATATCGAAGTTTTTTTCCGTCGTCACTGGTGCGTTTCCATGTCAGTTCCTACCGCCGTTCCTCAAGTTACTCTCCAGCAAGTCATTGATCAGATTCTCGCGTCTCATAAAATCACCCGTCAGGATCAGCAGCATTTGATGGCTATGTTTTCTCAGGGAACATTCAGCAGAGAAGAACAAACTCTGTTTAACCGGGTTTACGAGGCGCTACGCAAAGGATTACTGCGGGTAATTGACTAAACCGCATCTACCAAGTTACAAGATATTAATCTTTCAAAAACGAATTTTCTATTTTTGGTTCTGATCGGGGTGCAAGACCCAAAATCGGTTGAGATACAAGCAGCAATTCTCAGGTTAAAACCAATTGCGGGTTCAGCGCACTCGACGGGTGCGTTAAACCTGCGATCGCTGACTGTGTACTATCACAGACGAGTTTACACGGCTACCAATTTGCATAATGAGAATTGCTGAGATACAAGATACAGTATTGCTTGCAAGGCGATGCTCTGATACCGCTACTTGCCGATAGTTTCATGCGCCCCCTTCATCGTGCGATCGCCAATACGTTTGGGAAGCTGCCGTTGCGAACGATTCTGATCGTTCCGTTTGTGGTGCAGGTCGTAGCGATCGTGGGATTAACCGGATATCTGTCGTTTTTGAACGGGCGACGGGCGGTGAACGATCTGGTGAATCAATTGCAGGATGAAGTCCAGCAGCGGATTAACCAAAAGCTGACAACCTATCTGCAAGCCCCTACCGTTGTGAATCGCGTGAACGCGGATGCAGTGAAGTTTGGGTTAATCAATCCCAAGGATATTCAGGGATTAGATCTGTATCTATGGAATCAGATCCGGCAGTTTGAAACGCTGAACTTTATTGCGATCGCCACCGAGTCGGGTGACTACATCGGTATTGGACGACATCCAAATGGCGAGTTAGTGCTGGGGGTGCGCGATCGCAGAAAGGACAATATCACCCGCACCTGGGCTTTAGGCTCACAGGGCAACCGGGCCGTCTCTGGAGCCGACTTACCGAATTACGATCCCAAAGCTCGCCCCTGGTACAGAGCCGCCATCCTGAACAATAGGCCCGTCTGGTCAGATATTTACGTCGCCTTTGACGAGACAAAAGCGCTGCTGCTGCCCGCCAGTCGTCCAATTTATGACCGCGATGGCACGCTTATCGGTGCCGTGACATCAAATGTAACTCCCCTGGCCTTTAGCAATTTTCTGAAAACATTGGGGGTCGGTAAGCATGGGCAGACATTGATTGTGGAACGAACGGGATTGCTGGTGGCAACATCCACTGGCGAAGAACCCAGTCACCAGACTGCCGATGGCAATCAAGAGCGGGTGAGCATTGACCAAAGCCAAAATCCTTTAACGCGAGAGATCGCCTCGTACCTGCATCAGAACTATGGCGACCTGAATAACATCCGAGAGGATTTGCGGCTAAAACCGCGATTACAAAATGGACAATACTTTATTCGAGTGCTGCCCTTTCGCGACATTGAGGGATTGGACTGGCTGGTCGTGATCGCGATCCCAGAATCTGACTTTATGGGGCAGATCCAGGCCAATAGCCGCATGACGATTTTGCTGTGTCTGGTGGCCTTGGGTGTCGCGATCGCCGTTGGTATTATCACCACTCACCTGATTACCCATCCCATTTTGCAACTGCGACAGGCCGTAGAAGCCCTTTCAAGCGGCGATTGGGATCAGAAAGTAACGGTGCCCCAGCCAGCAGAACTGCGAATTTTGGCGGATGGCTTTAACCACATGAGTGAGCAGTTAAAGCAGTCGCATGAAAAGTTGGCCGAATATTCCAAGGGTCTTGAACAACTCGTGGCCGATCGCACCTTGGCCCTGCGGCAATCCGAAGAGAAGTTTTCCAAAGCCTTTAAGCGATCGCCCGAATCCATCGCGATCGCTTCCATGGCGGACGGCAAAATTATCGAAGTCAATGACAGCTACTTGAAACGGGTCGGCTATTCCTTAGAGGAGGTGATCGGCAAGAACGCCGTTGAGCTTGGCCTGTGGGCACAGGAGGAGGACGCCACCAGAGTCATTCAGCGGTTAAACGACCAGGGCTATGTACACAATCTGGAATTGGAGTATCGCAATCAGGCGGGTGAAATTGGCACCGTTCTGCTCTCTGCTGAAATTATTGAACTGAACGGTCAACCCTGCGTGCTGTATGTGTGCAGCGATATCAGCGATCGCAAACGCGCTGAAGCCGCACTGAAACAGGCCAAAGAAGCCGCTGAAGCCGCCAATCGGGCCAAAAGTGAATTCCTGGCCAACATGAGCCACGAACTGCGCACGCCCCTGAACGCCATCCTGGGCTTCACCCAGGTACTCGCCAACGATCCGCAAACCTCACCCAGCCATCGCGAAAATTTGGGTATTATCAGCCGCAGTGGAGAACACCTGCTGGAACTGATCAATGATGTGCTGGACATGTCCAAGATTGAAGCAGGCCGCATTACCCTCAACGAAAGCGCCTTCGATCTACATTATTTGCTCGATTCCCTGACCGAAATGCTGGCCCTGCGTGCCAAATCGAAAGGACTTCGATTAATCACGGAGCGATCGCCCAACGTTCCCCAATATGTCAAAGCCGACGAAAACAAACTGCGCCAGGTCTTAATCAACCTGCTCGGCAATGCCGTCAAATTTACTCAGGAAGGCGGCGTCATTCTTCGAGTGCGCCAAGACCTTCTCACCACGCACGAAGGGCAGACGGCAGATAGGGCAGATGGGGAAGATAGGGGAGATGGGGGAGATGGGGAAGATGGGGAAGATGGGGAAGACCTAATCCACGTCACCTTCCCTACCTTCCCTACCTCCCCTACCTCTCCCACACCCTATACCCTACACCCCACACCCCAACACCCAACACCCAACCTCCTCCACTTCGAAATCGAAGACACTGGCCCCGGCATCGCCCCCTCCGAACTCGCTACCCTCTTCGATCCCTTTGTGCAAACCGAAGCCGGACGTCGCTCTAATCAAGGAACAGGCCTGGGATTAGCCATTAGCCGCAAGTTTGTCCAGATTATGGGCGGTGACATCACCGTCAACAGCACCGTTGGACAGGGCAGTGTATTTGCCTTTGACATTCAGGCCCAACCGACCGAAGCGGTTGAGCTGCCCGACCTCACTCCGACTCCGCGTGTGGTGGGTCTGGCTCCCGATCAGCCCCACTATCGCATCCTGATTGTGGATGATGTCCGCGATAATCGACTGCTGATGGTGCAATTGCTAGAACCACTGGGATTTGACCTGAAAGAAGCTAGCCATGGGGAAGAAGCGATCGCCCTCTGGCAAAGCTGGCATCCCCACCTAATCTGGATGGACATGCGAATGCCCGTGATGGATGGCTATGAGGCCACGCGCCGCATCCGCTCCCTGCAACATCGCCGCTCTCGTCGCTCATTCTCTGCCCTGGATGCCTGGTCTGAACCCTTCTCCTCTATTTCAAAAGCCTCTGCCAAATCCAATCCTGAATCCTCTACCTCGGATGATCCACCACCCATTGCCAAAATCATCGCCCTCACGGCCAGTGCGTTTGAAGAAGAACGCGCCAGTGTCTTAGAGGCAGGCTGTGATGACCTGGTGCGCAAGCCTTTTCGCGCATCTTCCATTTGGGAAAAGCTGACTCAGCACCTCGGCGTGCAGTTTATCTACGAAGATAATCCAGCATTGCCAACGCTTAGGATGCCAATAACACTCACGCTGACGCCTTCTGCATTTGACGCCATGCCGCGCGAATGGGTCAAAGCTCTGCATCAGGCTGCCGTCAGTGGCGATGATGCTCTGGCGCTGGAGTTAGTGGCTCAAATTCCCATTTCCCAGTCGGAACTGGCGATCGCCCTGACCAAATTAATCAATGACTTTCGTCTCGACACCATCAGTGACCTGACAGAGTCACTGTGAAACTCACTGCGGATTTAGCGCGCCCGACGGGCGCGCTAAATCCGCAGTGAATGGTTCTTGCACGCCCCCATTGCATCATGAGAATTACTGTGTCTTCAGATTTATCTGTGGGATAATGACGAACTACAAATCCCGAATTCCAACTTAAAATGCAAGCCCCCGCTGCTGACATTCTCGTGGTTGACGATACGCCAGATAATTTGCGCTTGCTGTCCATCATGCTGACTGAAAACGGATATAAGGTCAGAAAAGCCATTAATGGCGAGCGGGCGTTGCAAGCTGTTCAGGCCGTGCCTCCCGATCTGATTCTGCTGGATATCCGAATGCCCGATATGACAGGTTACGAGGTTTGCCACATTTTGAAGGAATCGGAGGACAGCCGCGAAATTCCCGTTATCTTTATCAGTGCGCTAGACGATGTGTTTGATAAAGTGATGGCTTTTGACGTGGGAGGCGTTGATTACATCACAAAACCCTTTCAGGCACAGGAAGTTCTGGTTCGCATCAGCACGCACCTGAACATCCGCAAACTTCAGCAAACGCTGCAAACCCAAAACAGCCAGCTTCAAAAGGAAATTAGCGATCGCCTTGCTGCCGAAGCGGCCCTCAAAACCCTGAATCAAGAATTAGAAACCCGCGTTCAAGACCGCACGGCTGAACTGCAAACCGCGAACGAACAGTTGCGTACCCTGGAAGCCAATCTGCGTCAGCAGCTGAATGTCTTCCTGAATGCGGTCTCCCACGATTTGCGCAATCCCGTAGTGGGAACGGCAATGGTGTTAAAAAACCTGGTCGAGCAATCGGGCGATCGGGTGTCCGTTCCCCGTTCCATTCTGGAGCGCATGGAACAAAGCAATAGCCGTCAGCTTGGCCTGATTGATTCCCTGATTGAAACCCATGCTGCTGAAGTTTGGGGAATCACGCTGCATCTCCAACCCGTTCAACTCTATGAGTTGGCACAGGGGGCGATCGCTGACTTTCAGCCCATGCTGGCTCAGGAACAGGCGACGTTAAAGAATCAAATTTCACCCGACCTGCCTCCCGTTAAGGCAGATCCATTGCAGCTCTCGCGGGTATATCAAAACCTGATTGCCAATGCCCTCAAGCACAATCCCCGTGGCCTTACGATCACCCTAAACGCACAGCGAGACGGAGACTGGATGCGCTGCACTGTCGCTGACGATGGAGTGGGCATCAGCCCAGAACAGCGCGATAAATTATTTGATCTCTACTTTCAGGGCAGCCAAAAACGGCGATCGGTCGGACTGGGATTGGGGCTATACCTCTGTCAGCAAGTAATTCAGGCGCACGGTGGCGCGATCGGCGTGGAGAGTGAAGTCGGACATGGGACGGTCTTTTGGTTTACGCTGCCTTCTGACTCCTGACTCCTGACTCCTGACTCCTGACTTTCCCCCAGCCTATTTCCTGCCAACCAACAAATACGTCACCATATCGCCTTTGCCTTTAACTTCGATCGCCCCTCGCTCCTGAAACACATATTTGTCTTGCAGGCGTCTGTAGGTGTCCATCGTGACTTGAATTTTGCCGGGAATGCCGAGAGATTCCATGCGGCTAGCGGTGTTGACCGTATCGCCCCAGAGATCGTAAGTAAATTTTGAGGTACCAATCACTCCTGCGCCGACTGGCCCAGTGTTGATACCAATTCGCATGGTGAGGGGCCGATTGAGGTTAAGTTCGGGGAAATGCAGATTGGCGATCGCCTCTTGCATATCTAACGCCATCTCAGCGATCGCTTCGGCATGGCCAGGGAGAGGAATGGGCAACCCTCCGACCACCAGATAGGCATCCCCAATTGTTTTAATTTTTTCCAGACCGTGCTGTTCGGCCAGATAGTCAAACGTTGAGAAAATGGTATTTAGCAGTTCAACCAGATCCGTTGGCGACAGGCGAGCCGAGAGTTCAGTAAAGTTGACAATGTCGGCAAACAAGACCGTCACTTCCGCAAAGTTGTCGGCAATGATGTGTTGGCCTTGCTTCAGTTGGTCGGCGATCGGCTTCGGCAGAATGTTGAGCAACAGTTGTTCTGATTTTTCCTGCTCTTCCTGAAGCTTTTTGAGATAGGCTTGCTCCTGATCGCGCAGCCGCTTTTTCTCCAGACAGGCTCCGATTCTGGCTCCCAGCAAAGTTGGGTTGAACGGTTTGAACAGGTAGTCTTCCGCCCCTAACTCGATGCAGCGAATCACGCTGTCAATGTCATCGAGAGCCGAAATCATAATCACGGGAATGTGGCGCAGATTCGGGTCGGTCTTGAGCTGTTCTAAAACTTCATAGCCGTTTAGACCGGGCATCATGATGTCCAGCAAAACCACGTCAAAGGGATGCGATCGCACCTTCTCCATAGCCTGCACCCCGTTTCCGGCCACCACAACTGTGTGCCCTTGCCGCTGTAGCCGTCGAGAAAGCAAGTCGCGGTTCATCTCGTTATCATCCACGACCAGTACCGTGCCCAGGTCGCGTCTCATGTGGCATCCTCTCTATCCAATAGCGCCTGGATTTTTTCCAGTAAGCGAGAAAATTCGACCGGTTTGGTATCGTAGTCGTCACATCCAGCCGCGAGGCATTTCTCCTGATCGCCTGCCATCGCGTGAGCCGTCAGCGCAATGATGGGAATCGATTTCGTTTCAGGACTGGTTTTAAGTTGACGAGTCGCCGCCCAACCGTCCAGCACAGGCAAACTCATATCCATCAATATCAGGTCGGGTGCTTCCGCTTGAGCCACAGCTACTCCTTGTTCACCATCCACTGCAATCAGAATTTGGTGCCCTCTCCGCTCCAGACGACGGGATAGCATATCGCGATTCATTTCATTGTCTTCGACTAAGAGTATTTTAGGCATCTCTTGGGCTGACCATCTGTTGAGTGAAGATAGCAATCGAAGGGTTAGTTAGACGGGGTGCAGGAGGGAAACCTTTGGCTGGGGGCGCAGCCCCCACACCCCTAACCGTCGCGACGGTTGCCATAGTCTGAAATTTCTGGAGGATATGCGTTTTGTTGTTCTACACAGCGAGTCACCAGATGTCGAACCCGACTAAGTAATTCTTCAAGGTCATACGCGCCCTTCTGGAGAATCTGTTGAACATACCCATTTAATTGAGAACGGTCTGCCGTCGTAATATCTTTGGCTGTAATGATAATGACGGGCAGCGATCGCCATGCTTCCCGCTTCTGTAATTCGGTCACCAGGGCAAATCCGTCCATTTCGGGCATCATCAGATCCAGCAAAATCAATCCTGGTAGGGTTTGCTCCAGATACTCCAGAGCACGACGGCCATTGGCCGCTTCCACCACAAACCAGCCATCTTTTTCCAGGATTTGCCGCATCATGTCCCGCGCCGCCTCATCATCCTCAACCAGCAAAATGGGCGATCGCTCCGGTTGGCCGCAATATTTTTGGAGAACCGCCATCAGTCGATTCCGATCAATTGGCTTCGTCAGGTAATCTGAGGCCCCCAGCGCAAATCCCATGTTTTTGTCGTCTACCATCGTCATCATCACCACCGGAATGTCGGCTAGCTCTGGGTCACTTTTCAGCATCGACAGAGCCATCCAACCGTCTTTTCCCGGCATCATCACATCCAGCGTAATAGCCGTTGGGCGCAACTCTTGGGCAAGCTTCACGCCATCCTCAACGTTGAAGGCGCTTTGAATCTGTAAGCCTTCTTTGGCCAGAAAGCGCTGCATCAGATTGTGAACCGTTGGATCGTCATCGATCACGAGAACCGTCGCGAGGGCATCCGGCAGGGCCGTTGGCAGATCTGCTGACGGTAAGTCCGGTTTCGCGTCCGGTTTCGCCGTCTGAACGTTCATCGGAAGCGTCACCGTAAAGGTTGTCCCCTTCCCCATTTCGCTCGTGACCGCAATTTCGCCGCCCATCATTTGGCAAAAGCGCTGAGAAATTGCTAACCCCAATCCTGTGCCGCCATATTTGCGCGTGGTAGACGCGTCGGCCTGAGTAAATGCCTGAAACAGCCGCTCTAGCTGATCGGGCGCAATGCCAATTCCGGTATCAATCACCTGGAACTGGACGAGTGATGTGCCTACTTCTGACTGTAACGGCTCGGTGATTTTTTTATTGTGAACAATTAATGTAATTGTGCCGTTTTCTGTAAATTTACAGGCATTGCTGAGGAGGTTAAACAGCGTTTGTCGCATCTTCGTCAAGTCGGCATACATGCGACCCAGCGTTGGTGAACAGCCTACCACCAGCGTGTTGCCATTTTTCTCGACCAGCGGACGAATCGTACTGACCACATCCTGCACCGTCTGGGCAATATCAAAGTCCTCCAGGTACAGCTCCATCTTGCCCGCCTCAATTTTAGACAGGTCAAGAATGTCGTTGATCAACGTCAGCAGATGACGACCCGCACTGTTAATTTTGTGCAAATCGGGAACAAAACTCTCCTGGCCTAAATCGGCGGCTTCCTCCTCTAACATTTCGCTATAGCCAATGATGGCGTTTAGCGGAGTTCGCAGTTCGTGACTCATGTTGGCAAGAAACTGGCTCTTGGCGCGATTGGCCTGTTCTGCCGTGTCCTTGGCTTTTTTCAATTCCTCGGTTTGCTTGCGCTCTGTGATATCGCGCAGGTTAATGATAATTCCCCCCACAGCGGAGTCGTGCAGTAAGTTATTGCTGACCGCTTCCAGTACAACCCAGTGGCCGCTGTGGTGCTTAAAGCGCAGTTCAAAGGATGGGGTAATACCCGGTTGCTGGACGGCCCGGTTAAAAGCAGACATTACTCCAGGCGCGTCGGCGGGATGCACGAATTCTAGAACCTGATGATCTACCAGATTCTCCGGTTCGTAGCCCAACACAGATTTCAGCGAGGGGCTGCCATAGCGAATCGTGCCATCTGGACTGAGAATAGTGACAATATCCGACGCGTTCTCAATCAGCGATCGAAAGTGGGCTTCGCTCCGGTACAGCGCTTCTTTGGCCTGTTTCAGACCTTGCTCTCGCTCTTTCACATCACTGGCCATCCGCTGAAACACTTTTGCCAGCAGGCCCAATTCATCCTTGCGAGTGGCCACAGTAACAAGGCTATCGTGCTGAAAATGCTCCGCTTTCATCGCGGCAGCGGCTAAGGTTAACTGCGCGATCGGGTTTGACACTTTACGAGCCAGGATAATGGAGGCCAAGACACCCATACCCAGGATAAAGGCAGCAGCGATCGCCAATCGCTTTAGATCATCCAGCATGACGCTGCGGAGATGGGCGGTGGACATGTAGACCAGCGTGGCTCCAGAGATTTTGCTCTGCTCGTCCAGCGTCGGCACAATGACTTTCAGCAGAGACCCATCCAGATAGCTCACGATTTGTCCGGTGTTTAACACAGTCTTCAGATTGGCGACCACTTCAGGATCATCCAGGCTTTCCGCCCCCGATATTCCCGACGTAACCCCTCGCGCCAGATTCACCATGTTGCGATCGACGATGCGAATGGCAACGATATCCTGCCCATCAATCAATTCATTCACCAGCCGTACCAGCCCCACCTTGTCGCGCAGATGCTCGACCAGTTTAGTCTCATCGCCCACCTGCACAATGCGGGGATGATCCACGCCCCCCACTCCCACATACTTAAAAATGCGGTTGTCGATCTCTCGCTTGCGAGACTCCTGCACTACAATCTGGCGTTTCCCCGTCAAGAGGGGCCAAAAGGCACTCGCCTGAGGCTGTACTGTCGAATCGGGATAAAACACGAAATCAACGCCGGGGGTGCTGTGCAAATACGCGTGCCCCTGCTGATCGGTAATCCAAAATTCATCGATCGCCGTTTTGTCGGTAATCTCCTTTAGCCGCTGATTGATTTCATCGGGAGTCATGCCCGCCTGCTCTGCGATCGCTACCAGATGCGCCGCTAACGTTGCCTGTACGACCATCTGATCGCCAATACTCGTATCGACTTCCTGCTGTACCTGACTGGAGAAGCGAGTCATTCGCGCCAGGAATTTAGCCACCAAAATCGCATCCGCCTCAGTGCGTGCCAGCAAAGCCTTCTGGGTTCCCCACGCCAGCACGACCGTTGTTACCAACACCGTGGCAGATAGCAGAGAGGTCACCATGAGGAGAATGCGGAGGCGGAGGGTCATAGGGGTGTTGGGTGTTGGGTATTGGGGTATTAGGGGGTGTGGAGGGTGTGGAAGTGGGGGTGTTGGGTAGATGGAGAAGATGGGGTGAATGGGGAAGGTAGGGAAGTATGGAGGTGAGGCAGCAATGCTTAATTCTTCCTTGTCCTCCTTGTCCCCGACCTCCTGACTCCTGACTCCTGACTCCTGACTCCTGACTCCTGCCTTACCTAACGTTGGGCAAACAGGTCGCCAAAAGAGTTTGCAGATGAGGGAGGAGGCCGTTGAGGGGGAGGGGAGGGGTTTGGAGGAGGGTTTGGGTGGCCTGGTTGAGGTGTTGGAGAGTTTCGGGAGTTGGGGAATGGGTGATGAGGTTGATCAGGGGGAGCGATCGCCCCTGGAGTAGGGACTGTACCTGTTCTAAGAATTGGAAGCTTTCGGTATGGGGCAACATCAAGTCGAGCAGCACCAGGTCGGGATGATGTCTGTCGAGGTAATCTAGGGCCGTTTGGCTGTTATCGGTTTCAACGACCGTCCAGTCTACCTGGGTCAAGAGCCGCTGTAGCATCCGCTGCACCGTAGGTTCGCCCTGCACAGAGAGCAGTTGAGGGGTTGCCGTTAGGGAGGCAGATGGCAGGGGTTGCTGTAGCAGCAGGGTGATGAGGCGATGCACGTCTTCGGGCGTGATTAGCTGATCGCAAATGCCGAGGATATGACCTGCCAGCGGCACATCTGACGTATCCGAAGATTGGGGAGCGATCGCCAGCATAATCACAGGCACTTTCGCCAGCCGCGAGTCTTGCTTCAGAGCAGACAGCACAAACCAGCTATCCTGATCGGGCATATTGGCATCAAGCAGGATCAGGTCAGGCGTTAGTTCCTGAGCCAGTCGCAATCCTTCCCGACCACACCAGGTCGCTACGACTCTCAGGCCATCTCGGTTTAGCGTCTCCACCATCAAGTCACGAATGAGGCGATCGTCATCGATTACCAGGGCCAGCTTGGGGTCATGTGGGGACGGGACGGGAGGGGCGATCGCCACGGGCAGCAGATCCACATCTATCGAGGTGACAGGAGGAACATCAGGCTGACCGGACGCGGCTCGTGCCATTGTAATGTCGGCAGGAATTTGGACAGTAAAGGTTGATCCTTGGCCCGGCTCGCTTTCCACCCCAATCGTGCCGCCGAGCATCTGGCAAAATCGATAGCTGATCGCCAGTCCCAATCCTGTCCCGCCATACTTACGGGTAAACGAAGCGTCGCCCTGCGTAAAGGCTTGAAAAACAGTCTTCTGCTGGTCAGGAGAAATGCCAATGCCAGTGTCTTTCACCTGGAAGAGGATGGAGGGGAAGGGAAGGAGAGGCAGTGGGCAGGAGGCAGGGGGCAGGGGGGGGAAGGGAGAAGACGGTTCAAGGAGGGAATCGGCTGGATCGGCAGGTGGCTGGTAGGTAACAGTGAGCGTAATTTTTCCAGATTTCGTGAATTTGGCAGCGTTACTGAGCAAATTCCAGAGAATTTGGCGGACTTTGACCAGGTCGCTGTGAATGATACCGACATCAGGTGCACAAACCGCATTCAGCGTATTGCCATTCGTCGCAATCTGGGGCTGCATGGTGCTGATCAGTTCATCCACCAGCGTTTTCACCTCAAAGGTTTCCAGATACAGGCTCATCTTGCCCGCTTCAATCTTGGAAATATCGAGGATGTCGTTGATTAATCCCAACAGATGTTTGCCGGAAAGCTGAATTTTTTCCAGGTCGGGAATGAATTCGGTATAGCCATCCGCCCGAATGTCTTCTTGCAGGATTTCGCTGTAGCCAATGATGGCGTTGAGCGGCGTTCGCAGTTCGTGGCTCATGTTGGCGAGAAATGCACTCTTCGCCAAGTTTGCGGCTTCGGCCAGCTCTTTTTCCGCCTGGAGCTGTTTTAGATAGGCTTGCTCTTGATCGCGCAGGCGCTTACGTTCCAAGCAGGCACTCACCCGCGCAATCAGCAGAATGGGATTGAGCGGCTTAAACAAGTAATCCTCTGCACCGAGCTGAATGCAGCGCACCACGCCCTCCAGATCATCGATCACCGAGATCATGACTACTGGAATCGGGTTCAAGTCTGCATCGGTTTTGAGCAGTTCCAGAATGCGATAGCCACTGATATCGGGCATGACGATATCCAGCAAGACCAGGTCAAAGGACTGCGATCGCAGCATATCCAACGCCTGGGTACCGTTTTCTGCCGTATCGACCGTGTAATTGTGCTGCTGAAGCTGACGGGAGA
>DATNPS010000027.1:0-11709 GCA_036703095.1 Crinalium sp.
TTCCGTATTACTTATTCCTACCGGAACAATTTGAGGAATTTGTGAGGGTTCTAAAATGTGGAAGTAGCGGTTATAGCCGTAGTTATGTGGATTAGGACGGGGTGCAGGGGTAGAACCCCTGGCTGGGGGCAAAAGCCCCCACACCTCCCTGGTTTTTGATGTTCTAACCAACGTTAGGACGGGGTGCAGGGGTGAACCCCTGGCTGGGGGCAAAGCCCCACACACCCCCTTGGTTTTTGATGTTCTAACCAACGTAGCGACAGTTTGAATCACTCAGGGATGCGATCGTGTTAAGGCTAAGAAGACGACAACCCCCCTCTAACCCAAGCCTGCGAGATAACTTGACAGGCTACCTGTTCATGGCTCCCACGCTGCTCGTATTGGGAACCTTCGTAGTTTTGCCGATTCTGTATGCGGTTTTTCTGTCGTTTCAAAAGGTCAAACTGCTGGGCGGTGTTGAATATCACTTTGTCGGACTCCGCAATTTTGCACGCCTGTTAGAAGACGATCGCGTCTGGATTGCTCTACAGAATACGGTGGAATATGTGGCGATCGTCGTTCCCCTGCAAACGCTGCTGGCTTTGGGCTTAGCCGTAACGCTGAATTCGGGTATTCGGGGGAAAGGCTGGTGGCGTGTGATCTACTTCATGCCGACCGTCACCTCATCGGCGGTGCTGACGCTGATCTTCATGTGGATTTACAACACCAATGGATTGCTGAATACCGTTCTGGCCTTCCTGCATCTCCCGACGTATAACTGGCTGGGCGATCCGGCAGTCGCTTTAAAAGGCATCATGATTATGAACATCTGGTCGAGCGCGCCGCTGTTCATGGTGATTTATCTGGCGGCGTTACAGGACATTCCCCGCTCGGTATATGAAGCGGCGGAAATCGATGGGGCGAACGGCTGGCAGAAATTCATTCGCATCACGCTACCCATACTGAAACCCGTCACCTTCTTTGTGGTAACGATGGGTGTGATTGGCACGTTTCAACTGTTTGACCAGTCCTATATTTTCTCCAACGGCAACGGTGGCCCTAATAACTCTACGCTGACGGTTGTTTTGCTGATTTACCAATCGGTGTTTCGCAATTTACAGTTGGGCTATGGAGCGGCGATCGCCTTTCTATTGGCCGCTGTGATCATCACCGTCACCCTGCTGCAACGCCAATTATTCCGGGAGGATAACGTTGACTAAACTACAAAGCTTTGACACGGTTCATCGTTCTGGCTCTGAATCGGCGCTTCCCTCTCGGTTATCCTGGCTGCGCGGAATTCTCTATGGGGTGCTGGTCGTCTACGCCCTCATTACCCTAATTCCCTTTCTCTGGGCACTCTCAGCATCCTTTAAACCACTGGCCGAAATTGCGAATGGTGGAATTAACCTGATACCCAAGCAATTCACGCTGGATAACTACCGCCAAATCTTTCAAGAGCCGCTGTTTCTGCGCTGGTTCTTTAACAGTGCGGTGATTGCTGTGAGCGTCACCCTGTGCAACTTGCTGTTTAACTCAATGGCCGGATATGCGCTGGCTCGGCTGCGATTTCGCGGACGACGCACCTGGTTCTTTCTAATTCTGGCGGTATTGGCGATTCCAGCGCAGATTACGCTGATTCCAACCTTTTTGATCTTGAAGGCACTGGGCTGGCTCAATTCCTATCAGGGCATGATTGTGCCAGCGATGGTCAACGCCACGTTTATCTTCATGATGCGTCAGTTTTTCGTCAATTTTCCCAAAGAGCTAGAAGAAGCGGCTCAACTGGATGGACTCAACCGATTCGGCATCTTTTGGCATATCGTGATACCGCTGGCAAAGCCTGCCCTAGCGGCACAGGCGATTTTTGTTTTTATGGGAAGCTGGAATAACTTTCTCACTCCAGTTGTGATCTTGTTTGATCCAGAAATGTTTACGCTGCCGCTGGGATTAAACAGCTTCAAAGGCACCTATATCAGCTATTGGAATTACATCATGGCGGCGTCAATGGTCTTCACGCTACCTGCGCTGGCAATCTACGCCTTTTTTAATCGCTATTTCATTGAAGGCGTTACCTTTACAGGCGGCAAAGGGTAATAAAAACCCAAGTTTAATTTTTGAAAGCGCGGCTCTGCCGCGCTTTCAAAAATTAAACTTGGGTTTTTATTAAATTTGTGATCCCTAGCAGTTGGGATACCGCCGAGACGGCGGTGTTACGTGAGTCGATGTCCCAACCAGGCCAGGGTTGCCATCACTAAGAGAGAGGGCGTGAGCCAATCGCCCCAGCGCACGTAAGGAGTTTGCGTTTGGCGACGAAAGATGATGGCGACGTGCGTTTGGTAGGTTCTAAAGTCGGAGATCCAGACGGTGTGTCCGTGCGGATCAACAACACCTGAAAATCCAGTATTGGTGGCTCGCACCGCCCAGCGATCGCTCTCAATTGCCCGCATCACATCCTGTGCATGATGCTGTGTCATCATCGCCGCACCATAGGGATCGTTGTTCGATGCGGTGATGATAAATTGCCCACCCGTCGCCGCCTGATTGCGAAATAGCCGAGTAAAGGCAGAATCGTAGCAAATCCCAGCGATCGCCCGTCCAAACGGGGTGTCAAAGTGCTGATTGGGCTTGCCCAACACCATTGATGCTTCCACCGGAGATAATCGGCTAATGAACCGTCCTACGATCGATTCAAACGGAATATATTCTCCCAACGGTACCAGCTTGATTTTGTCATAGCGTCCAATCTCATCCCCCTGTCCATTAATTGAAAACAGGCTTTGGGTAACCCTGCCGTTTCGCAAACCGGGAGTTCCCAGCCAGAGGGGAATTCCTTTATCTGCGATCGCCTGGTATAGCGGATCGCGTGCCCGATTCGCCCCAATCCAGTAATACGGCAACGCGCCTTCCGGCATCAGCACCGCATCAACTCCCTGATTGGCTAAGGCTCGATACCCGTTGGTATAAGCGGCGATCGCACGACTGATTCCTTCTTCAAACAATTTGATGCGAGTCGGAATATTGCCCTGAACGATGCCAATCCGCAGTCCAGCAATCGGTTGGTCAGTTAACGGTTGCAGGTACAGGCCAAAGCCGATGAGGTGGAGGGTGATTAGGAGGCCGAGGGCGATCGCCAGGTAGTTTTTGGGGTGTGGGGTGTGGGGTGTGGGGCGTGGAGGAAAAAGGCTGAGCCAGGATTCAGCTAAAAGCCCATTGATCGTAACAATTGCCGCAACGACGGTGTTTGGGCCAGAGATCTGACCTAAGTGCAGAATGGCAAGATTATGCGGACTCTGGGTGAATGAGAGAGATGTCCACCAC
The DNA here is from genome assembly GCA_036703095.1 of Crinalium sp. GTDB lineage: Bacteria > Cyanobacteriota > Cyanobacteriia > Elainellales > Elainellaceae > DATNPS01. Next base: position 3,298 of record DATNPS010000027.1, read on the forward strand.
AGGGCACCTGTGCTCCAGAGGGATTCTAATCCGCACCAGAGGGCAACTCCGACTAAAATTCGGAGCCAGGGAGAGGGAGTGCGATCGCTGACTCGTTGACTCAGAAAGGCCATTCCCCAACTCCAGGTGCTGACCAGAAGCCCACCCCAGAGAGTACTGGCAGACCAGGCAAACAGGGCGATCGCGATGCTGGCTAGCCAGGGCACGCCCATCCAGGTCAGCGGATGCAAGTCTCGAATCCAGGAGATCGCTAACCCGTGATATCCTACGCCCCACAGAAATCCTAAGAGCCATTTGAACTTTAAGGTTTGGGCTTTAGATGTCGAGTTAACGAGTATCCACAGGGGAACGAGCGCAATCCATGCGACAAACCAGAGATTGCCAGGAGCAGGCGTAGTACCCATGAGCAGACCACTGGATAGGGCGATCGCCAGTTGCAGGGATGGTTTATTGGATAGCAGGGTGTGAATGGCTTTCGGGTTGAAACCAGATTTAATCATGCTCGAAACAGTGGCTCCCTTGGGTGCGATCGCTCTAATAACGCAGCTTTTTAATTCTAGAGCGATCGCTTCCAGACACCCTGTATCACGTAAATTCGATAGCCCAATTTTGCGTGCGCGATGCGCACGCAAAATTGGGCTTTTGGGAGAGTGGCGCGTCGCGCCACTCTCCCAAAAGCCCGCTCGTCGAATTCACGTTATATTTAGTCGCAGCAATTCTCAGTATGCAATAAGTGGCAACGCAAGCCCGCCGCAGGCGGGCTTGCGTTGCCACTTATTGCGGGTTTTGTGCGCCCGTCGGGCGCGCAAAACCCGCAATAAGTTTCAAAATGAGAATTGCTGATTTAGTCGCGAATAGGTTGACGGAGCGGGATTTGAATAATAAATTCCGTTCCCTGTCCGGGGGCGGAGAAGCAGTCTAGCTTGCCGCCATGTTTCTCGGTGATAATTTGATAGCTAATCGACATGCCCATCCCCGTTCCTTTGCCCAGTGGTTTAGTCGTGAAGAAAGGATTGAAGATGCGCTGTTGAATCTCTTTGGGAATCCCAACTCCGTTATCGGCGATCGCAATTTCAACCCAGGTTGAATTAACCAGAGAGGTGCGAATGGTGATTCGGTTGGGATTTTGCTTGATTTCTTGATAGGTGCGTTTAGCATTCCGATCTTCTAGTGCATCAATAGAGTTCACCAGAATATTCATAAACACCTGATTCAGCTGTCCGGCGTAGCATTCCACGAGTGGGAGAATGCCATAGTCTTTGGTGACTTCTATTTCGGGGCGTTCTGCCGTCGCTTTGATGCGGTGCTGCAAAATCATCAGCGTGCTATCAATGCCTTCATGAATATTGACGGCTTTGAACTCGGCTTCGTCCATGCGAGAAAAATTGCGCAGCGACAGGACGATTTGACGAATGCGATCGGTGCCTAACTTCATCGAAGCCAGCATTTTCAGCAAGTCTTCTTGCAAAAACTCTAGATCGACGTCTTCCGCCGCCATTTGCACCTCTGGCGCGGGATTCGGATTATATCTCTGATAAAGCTGCACCATCCCCAGCAAATCTTTCGTGTATTCCTGCACATGATTAAGATTGCCGTGGATGAAGTTAACCGGGTTATTAATTTCATGAGCTACGCCAGCCACCAGTTGCCCCAGACTTGACATTTTTTCGCTCTGCACAACTTGGGCCTGAGTGCGCTGCAATTCCGCTAATGTATTTTTTAGCTCTGCCGTGCGTTCTTCTACTCGGTCTTCCAATTCTTCTTTGCTGTCCTCCAGGGCTGTAAACAGTTCGTTTAACCGTCCTGCCATGTGGTTGAACGAATTAGACAGCGTGTTAAATTCCTGAATACTGCTGGTTTCTACGGTTTGCTCTAAATCGCCCGATGCCATTGCCTCACTGGCGCGACCCAGCCGGAAAATTGGACGGGCAATCCAGCGTGAGGTGAGTGCACCCATGATAGAAGCGATCGCCAGAGCCGCCAGGCAAAGCGCGATCGTGGTGCGTGTATTCTCATTAATTTGCGCCATAAACGCATTTTCTGGCACGCTGGTAACGACCAGCCAGTCCAGGCCATACTCGTCGTGCCAGGGCACAACGTTGATAAATTGCTGTTCTCCCTGGACTTTGATTTGAAAGTTTGTGTCGCGCGTGATGGATTGAAGCCCAGTGGATGTCTGAATGTGTTGAGCGATGCTGCGGATCATCGGGTCGGGGCTATTAACTGCCTGCAACCGCTGCACTTTGTCGTTGATGATCGCAAAGGGCTTTTCGCTACTAGAGCTGGCGATTAATGTGCCATCTCGCTCCAATACAAACACCTTTCCATACTGACTAATGTCTAAATCCCGCAGGAAATCGCTAAGTTTCAGCAAATGGATATCGATGGCAATCATGCCCAGCACATGATTTTGGGCGTCGTAAATAGGACGACTGGCAGACGCTGCAATATAAGGCCCGCTAGGATAGTTTCCGGTAATGATTTTTGCCCAGATCGGTCGGCCTGCTGCAACGGGTTGGGTATACCAGGGTTCCTTGGAATTGTCATAATCCCAGCGGGCATCCACCTGAGTTCGATTGCCCTGGTTATCGGTGGCGTAGGTGATAACGTTATTGGGCAGTTGACCTGTCCAATCATCAATGGTAGTGGTTTTACCATCGTAGCGGGCTGCCCCAATGCCTTCCCCAGTCGTTAACCCAATCCCAATGTAGGTTAAATCATAGGCTTGTATCTGATCCCAAAAATACTTGCCGACGGCTTCGCGATCGCGCACATTCAACATGCCTCTACGGATCGCATCTGCGTTAATCTGATTTAACTTTTGGGGAACGGAAAGATAAGACTTTAGGTGTTCAGAGACGATGTCACTGGTGCGATCCATCAACTGCTCCGCCAGACTATTCACGGCCCCCTGCCCATTTTTGAAGGACAAATATCCTACTAAACTAACGGCTCCAAAGATTTGGAGGACAAAGGGAAGCACGAGAACAATCTGCAATGGCAATGCTTTAGCTTTGCGACGTTGAAAGATTTTCATTGGGGGAAGGTTAATCTCGTATGGTTTCAGCATTCCCACAATGCCCGTACATTTAACGTTCAAATCTAAAGAGCGCAGCCATGCCGCGCTCTTTAGACTTTACGAGCTGAGTGTAAGCTCTCTACATTTTCTAATTCTATAGCTGTAGTCATGTCCATGAGGACGTCGAAACCGAGGGGTATGGGGCGCACCCCCGATCCGGAGTTCTACCCCTGCACCCCGTCTTGGCCCAAATAAATACAGCTACAAGAATTGTGGATTTAATAAACCCCCAAGCTTACAGCGGTTTTCAATCGCTTAAAACCCAGTTGTTTTTTTGGAGAGCCGCGCTCCGCACGGCTCTCCAAAAAAACAACCGTTACTCAAGAGAGAATCGCTGTAATTCTGGAAAGTGCGGCAGAGCTGCAATTTCCAGAATTAGAAATTTGGTTTTAATTTACCCATGCCCTAAGGAACCAGGACGGGTTCCGCGCGATCGAATGTTGCGATTTGAACAGGAGGCAGATCCTTAAATAGAACCGTGCTGAGATAGCGTTCGCCAAAGCTAGGCTGGATCAGGACAATCAGCTTATCCTTGTTCTCAGGTCGTTGACCCACCTTAATTGCAGCGGCTAGTGCTGCTCCAGCAGAGATACCAGACAACAACCCTTCTTCGCGGGCCAACCGACGACTGTAGGCGATCGCCTCATCGTCTGCCACCTGCACCACTTCATCAATTAAATCCACCCGCAGCACATCGGGTACAAATCCAGCCCCAATGCCTTGAATCTTGTGTGGCCCCGGTTGCCCCCCTGAGAGGACATGGCTGTTTGTAGGTTCAACAGCGATCGCCTTAAAGTCGGGCTTGCGTTGCTTCAACACTTCTGCAACGCCTGTGATGGTGCCGCCCGTTCCAACCCCTGCAATTAAAATGTCGATCGCGCCATCCGTATCGGCCCACAGTTCTTCAGCGGTCGTTTCCCGGTGCACTTTGGGATTGGCGGGGTTCTTAAACTGCTGGAGCATAAATGCATTAGGGAGCGACTGAACAATTTCTTCGGCCCGTCGAATGGCTCCCTTCATGCCTTCAGCCGCAGGTGTTAACTCTAGCTGCGCTCCATACGCTTGTAGCATAGAGCGCCGCTCTAAGCTCATGGTTTCGGGCATTGTGAGAATCAGGCGATAACCTTTAGCTGCCGCGACCATTGCCAGCGCAATTCCGGTATTGCCCGATGTCGGCTCTACCAGAATGGTTGTTTCGGGATGGATCAGACCTTCATCTTCAGCCGATTGAACCATGCTGGCTCCAATCCGATCTTTGACGGACGCTGCCGGATTCATACTTTCCAGCTTTACCACGATTTGCGCGACGCTTCCTTCGGCTTGAGGAATGCGATTTAAACGCACTAAGGGTGTGCGACCGATTAATTCTGTAATATTGTTTGCAATTGCCATGATCAAGTCCTTCTACACTTTTATCTATTGGTAAAGGGTATAAGAAAACCCCGCTTATCGTGACACCATCCCTTGTTTTGTCGCCCTCATACCCTTTATCATACTACGGTACGCCCCTAGACTTTTAGGGATTTAATATGAAATTAAGAGGGCTCAGATTGGCGCAAGATGAGTGCTGCGATCGCAAATATGCCCCGCGCATTGCGCAGGGCATGATTTAGCACGTTCATCAAATTTGCGTTTAATTCATTTCAGTCAAAACGCAATGCTACTCCCAGCCGAGCGGAGGTTCAATCAAGCTTTCATCGGCCTTGCCTGCGCTAACACCGGGTTTATCTACAATGTGTACCGTACTGGCGTGTAGGATACCCTGCTCATCTTCGACCGATTCAAACCGTACCCCTGTCCCAACTTCTAGTCGGTCAAAATTATCGTGGGTCACGCTATTGCGAGTGAAGTGGATATCTTCACCCCCCAGCGTTTTTAGAAACCCGTAGCCCTGGTCGGGAAAGAGTTTTGTGACCAGCGCGGTTGTATCAGAAGCACCGTCATTAATTTGTCCTTTATCGTATTCTTTTTGCAGCCTCGATTGATCTCTCAATTGACGCCAAGCCTTGCTAAAGGCATCCCGAATCACGGTATCTAGTTCCACGTATTGATCTCGTTCGTCGGGATTGCTTTCCGCAATCAATTCATGACCGGGTGGCACTGTGATATCAAGCCGAACTCGATAGGGAGAACCGTGACTGGGGCGATCGTGAGCTTTCTCAATGGCAATATGGCAACTGCTGATGTGATCGCAAACCTGCTCTAGTTTTGCGATTTTTTCGTTAATTAAAGTGTCGATCGCGTCTGTTTTATCAACACCCCGATATGTAATTTCTGGTGGCACTTTCATAGCGATGTCTCCAACGTTTTCTACCTAGGCGTCTTGATCGGTGTCGGCTTCTTCTGCATCTCTAAATAAGTCAACTCGCAAATCTCGGCCTTCCTGGAGCATTTCCGGTGCGACAGCAGGATTGCCTAAGATCTCCTGGGGATCTCGGTCAAAACCACCTTTATAAACCAGATCTCTAACGTCCATGACTTGCGACGGATCGATGGTGCGATCGCCCTCTCTAGCTTCGTTCTGCTGCTCATGGAGATCGCTTTGATCACTGGTAGACGTTGAGTGAATGGAGTTATCCGTCATGATGTGCCCTTTTTCTGATGATTGATGAATAGTATGTTTTGCAAAAAAGCCCAACCGGAATCCAAAATGCTTTGTACAGAACCTTTTGATAGCGATCGCAACTCTGAAATCGCAACTCTAGATTTTGATGGAAAGATGGTTTCGAAAAAACATATTGCATCAGAGATACAGCACTTTCTAAGTTGATGAGGTACAAAAACGGGGTGCAGGGGTGGAACCCCTGACTAGAGGCGAAGCCCCCACATCCCCTTGCACCTCATGGATGTGAAATACGCTGTATATCTCTCACAACAAGTTGAAATGTTATCTTTGGACTTAATTTTTTTATCAAGATGCATTTGATTGAAATGCATCTGATACCGTTTTTTATGAAGAGACACTGAATTGAGAAGGGGGTGAAGGGGGGCACGCCCCCTTCGTGGGGGTTCCACCCCACCACCCTTTTCATAAAGTTGCAACTTCATATTGAATTGGTATAAGCAGCATTATGACTTGAATTTTTGTCAGTTCTAAATTGTTGAATTTAAGTCAAACTGCTGCATATGGATTTGTTCAGTTAACACCATTTTTAAGATTAAAGCTTCATTCTCAATGGATACTTTCAATCTATCTAAAGCACCATGACTTCCTCTTGGCGGATAAATTAAAGCTATCTGATTGTGTTAGCAATTCTCACGATGCGGGTCAGTAGTCCTGCAAGCGTGTCTGTGGCACGCTTGCAGGACTACTGATTGCGGTTCTGCTGGGATTTTACTGTATGTTGCGACTTACTAAATCTCACACTTAATTTATTGAATTATTTGTGAACGCAATAGATGTTTTGTATGTTTAACAACCGTTTTGAACTGCTGTATTCCTCATGAATAGGTCTATTGAAGTAGATGGAGAGGGGCGATCGCAGCATTAATCTCAACTTATGACAGAGGGTAAGAAAGAATCTTCGACGTTAGCTTATAAACACAAGTTCAGATTGTGTTTATAAAGTAAATACGCCAGAGGGAAGAGAAAGTTCTCTTAAAAGCCATGTCTAGTGATTCTCTACAAGTAACCCTACAAAAAGATGCTTTTGTAGCTAAAAAAAGCATTCAACCTATAGAAGGTGCTCTCCTCGTTGCTCGCCTCAGAAAAAATATTTGGTTTGTCGGCATTCCATCCTGGATGATTGGCATTGCAGATAGAGGTCTTGCTGCATTTGCAGATGGTTATCTATCTGCAATAGAAATTGCACAACTCTTCATGGCTGTCTTCTTTTTCTTAAGCTGGCTACTGCTGAAACCTCAGCCCTCTGGAGATGACACGCTTCCTATTTACGATCCGGAGGTGAATGCATCTGCGTCCTCCGAGACAGCATCGTATGTTGAAGCACTACAAGACAGATTAGCTGATTTACAGCCGTTCCACATGATTCGGCAAGAATATATCTTGCCATTCCCATACTTCTGCCAGATTTATCATCTGTTAAATTTAAAGCATCTGGAAGACGTGCATCACTTCAGTCTCAATAATTTGAGAATTTTGAAAGTGAGTGATTTTCAACCCACGACGCTGGGTGGCATCATTAAATTCCAGACCGTTTTAGATTCTCCAATCAATGCGCTCCGCATCTGGCGACAGCCTATCGTTGAAGTGGAATTGATTTTGCACACACCCTGTACGGTTGAGCTGAGCATTCCGGTTTACAATGGCAGACGCATTATTGTGATGTTCAATGCAGTTCCCACCGGGGATGACGAACACAAATTATTTATCGACATTTATAGCGATCTAGGCTGGTTCAAACCCCTACTACAAGTCGTATTGCACTTTGCATCTTGTTTGACTTTGTTTGAAGATTTACCCTACTTGCGATCGCTTGCCAACCGAAATATCAGTCGTTTGGTGAAGTTGGGTAGAATTTCCAATCATGAAACGATGAAGCTGTTCAAGCGATTTGTTGATTTGTATGGAGCAGGAATCAGCGTTTCAGATCAACTCAACATCACATCTCACAACAATGGCGGGCTTTTGGAAGGGACAGCATCTTGATAGTGGGCTTACATGTAGGAGGGCGGTGATGCAAAACATCACCGCTTTTTTTGTTCACTTAAATCTCGCGAATCCACAGGGCTAACCCACCCCCTCGTCCTCTTGCGGCGATCAGAGTATTTGTGATCAAAAAGAAAGCAAAGAAAGGAAGTTGAGCGATCGCCTTTTGTTCAAACTCTTGCTCAGGCGTTTTGCCTCCCCGAATGTTACCTGCGTAGAGGATGCGCTTAAACACGCTAATGTTTAGTCGCGTAAAATCGAACGCCAACAAGTTTTTCTTCCCTAAATATCGACATGGCCCTGTTAATGTGAGTCGCATGGCTCCCACTTGAGCCTGGTTGCCGATCTCTCCAGTGCTATCAGACTGCGGTTGAAATGAAATAAAGGCAGATGCCAGTTTAGGCACATAAAATCCTTTGCCCAGGAGGATTCCACCCCGTTGTCGCGCTTTACGAGTTCCAGTAGCAAAGCACAGCCGCCAGCGGCCCGACAGTCCCTCAAACGGATATGTTAATCGCTGTTGCTTCGCTATTTTTTCGGCTTGCAGTAGTGCCTCAACGACGGCCTCTGCGGTCGGGCGTTCTCCAATTCCCCGAAACACATCAGCTGCCTGTTGGAGGGTGGCTCTAAAGTCAGATGCGTGCGCAGATGTTAGCTCAGAAGTCATAGTTGTATCGGAGTACTGAAATTGTTGAGTAATTAGACAGGATTAAAACCCCAAAGG
>DATNPS010000133.1:0-4367 GCA_036703095.1 Crinalium sp.
CACAAGGTGGTAGGATTATCAGGTCAAATCGGTTCTAGTGAGGATCAGCCACTAGAGGTAAAGGGGAAAGTTTGGTGCAAGTCCAACGCTGTCCCGCAACTGTGAAAAGGCTGTCACTTGCAGCTTTAAGCCAGGATGCCCGCCGATTGATTTCGTTTTGCACATTCCATCTGCGAGGTTACAGATGACTGCTTATACCACTTCAACTTGGCAACGTACTATCCATCTCACCCTGTCTGTTCCAGGGCAGATTACCCTTTACACGTTGCTGTGTGTCTTGACCCTGTGGACGGTCTATTTCTCTACAGCCCCCGCCGTTCATAACTCTGTGCACTCTCTTCGCCACCAAACGTTGGGTGTAGCCTGTCATTAAATACATAGACATCATTAAATACAAAACCCTAAAGGGTGTACGCTGCGCCCCAAAGGGGCGTCGCACAAACCGTTTAGGGTTTTAATTATGTCTAACCACTTATAAGGGATTTCATCCAGGGAATCGATATAAGGATTTTATGAAATCACTGAAGCGTTTTGGCATCATCAGTACATTAGGACTGATGGTGATATTGGCATGGGGTTCGGTAGGGGTATCGCACAATGGGCATTCCAAAGTGCAGATGGATACTAAACCGCCGATCGCACAACTTTTGCCGTTTGAAGCTGGATCTCACCGCCCCCAATCCCCGACTCAAATCACCGTTTGGGCGATCGGTGAAACTGAGCTTCCGGTCAACAATGCCAAAATTCGTCTGCAACTTTTAGCTCCGTCACCGACCCCGTGGCTAACGACGGATTTTCCCATTGTGGAAGGCACCAAGCTTCTGGAAATAGAGGCTATGGCTCCTAATGGCGAGTTGCAGATTCAGCAAATGTTGCCGATTCGGGGCACCTATCAGGTCGTCGTGGATGCGGCTCCCGTCATTCCCAACCAGTTCGAACCCATCCATCAAACGCTGGCGTTATCGGTCGGTGAGAATGGATCGAAGTATCGCAACGCCGCTATTTTAGTAGCTGTGCTGCTGGCGATCGGGTTTGCAGGAGGTTGGATTATTGCTGCGCCGCAGACCATTCGACCGGGCGAGGTGGCCCCTCGGCGGGTGCAATTGCTGCTGAGTGGAGCTGCCGTGTTGGCGATCGCCGCTCTGCTGATCGTCAATCTGACCAGTGCATCGGGACACGAGCACACGCATACTCATGCGCCTGAAGTGGCTCCGGCTACGCAAACGTCACAGGGGTTAACGCTGGAGCTATCCGGTGATACAGAGGCGATCGTTGGGCAACCCGCTACCCAGACTATTCGCATTCAAGATGCGACAACAGGCCGACCTGTTCAGAATGTGCTGCTGAAGATCCAGGCGATTTCGCTGGAAGATGGATGGACGGCATTTGCGTATCAAGGCATGCCGGATGCCACAGGACAACTAACCTGGCAGCAGCAGTTTTTTGATGGTGCGCCGCATCAAATCAGCGTGGAAGTGTCACCCCAACCAAATTCATCTCGCCAGTTTCAGCCTTTACGAGTGGAGCATTCTGTTGATGTAGAAGCCATCCAACCTCCGTTAACGGTACAAATCATCACATTGGCCTATGGAACGCTCATCTTTTGGATTGGATTGGCGATCGGGTTTAAGGTGCGGCGATCGCAAAAGATGTGATTTGTGAAAAAGGCAGAGGGCAAGGTTTCGTGATCTGCGTTTACCTTTAAGCAAGCAGGAAAGGTTAACATCTGCTCTCTGCCTTCTGCCTTTCCTCAAAACCTGACTGACACTGAAAATCTCCGCTAGTCGTCATCAGAACTTTGCAATAAATTTATCATATCTCTACCGAATACCCGTACTGTTTGAATTTCAACTCAGTATAATTTATGGCAACGGAATAAAAACGCTGGCGATCGCCATGTGTGCGTTCGGGCTACGTTGTACAGTAACGGGTGAGTCAACCAATAGACGCGTTTGATGGGTGTTCGCGTCAGTTATGAATTAAAGATTCTGAATGGTTGAGAAGATTTTCGAACAATTTCAGTGTTGTTTTTTAAACGCTTAGCTTGATTCAGTGCTATCTATACAGGATGGTTCTAACTATCTTTAAGCATTCATTAATCTAACGAATTGAAAAAGCTAGAAATAAACTTACAAATCTACTTGCATTAATTGAATATTTCAATGCTATTAGTTCATTGCACACTTGTAGCTCATAACGTTCAATTTACTCCAGTTCAGCATGATTAGTACGTCTTTTACTCAGGCGTTACTGAGATGATTGCTACCGTATCAGGGCATTACCAACACACTCTATCTGTTTTTCTGATACAGGTTGATCATTCGTCATGACTAAAAGCGAAAAAATTATTGGTATTGATTTAGGGACTACAAACAGTTGTGTTGCCGTTCTAGAAAATGGTAAACCTGTGATCATTCCGAGCATTGAAGGAGGGCGTACTGTTCCCAGCGTGATTGGGTTTCGTGAGGCAGGCCGTTTAATTGGAGAACTCGCTAAACGGCAAGCAATCCCAAATGCTAAAAACACGGTTTATAGCATCAAACGCTTCATTGGCCGTCGTTGGGATGATACCGAAACAGAGCGATCGAGAGTGCCCTATCAGTGTGTTTCTGGTAAAGACAAAACGGTAAATGTGCAAATTGGCGATCGCCGCTATACACCGCAAGAGATCTCTGCATTTATCTTGCACAAACTAAAAGAAGACGCAGAACATTACTTAAACGAACCTGTGACGCAAGCGGTGATTACAGTTCCCGCCTATTTCACAGAAGCGCAGCGAAAAGCGACGAAAGATGCCGGACGAATTGCTGGATTGGACGTCAAACGCATCATTAATGAACCCACTGCCGCCGCTTTGGCCTATGGCTTGGCAAGGCCAGATGAGGAACAGTGTATTTTGGTGTTTGATCTGGGTGGCGGCACGTTTGATGTGTCCATTCTAAGGTTAGGCAATCAAGTCATCGAAGTCATTGCTACAGCGGGAAATAATCGCTTAGGGGGCGATGATTTTGATAGCTGCATTGTGAATTGGTTAATTACCAGTTTTCAGACACAGGAAGGGATCGATTTGTCGAACGATCCGATCGCATCACAGCGTTTGCGAGAAGCCGCAGAACGCGCCAAGATTGAGCTGTCCACCATTATTACAACCTCAATCAACCTGCCATTTATTACCGTGGGGCCGGGTGGCCCTAAAAACCTGGATGTTGAGCTAACCCGCACGCGATTTGAAGGGTTAACCCGACATCTGATCGAGAAAACCCTTGGCCCCGTGAAGCAGGCGATCGCCGATGCAGGAATCAGCGCTGAGCAAATTGATCGAATTCTGCTGGTGGGTGGTTCGACTCGCATTCCCGCCGTTCAATCGACCTTACGCCAGTTCTTTAATGGCAAAGCGCTGGATTGTTCGATGAATCCCGATGAGGTGGTGGCGCTGGGAGCGGCGGTGCAGGGAGGAATTCTGGCCGGAGAACTGCGGGAAACGGGAACCAGCCCCATTCTGCTAGACGTTACACCTCTCTCGCTGGGAATCGAAACGCTCGGCGGCATTTTCACCAAAATTATCGATCGCAATACCACTATTCCGACCAGCCAATCGCAAATGTTTTCAACCGCGTTTGATCAGCAAACGTCGGTGGAGGTGCATGTGCTGCAAGGGGAAGCCGCGATGAGCGACAACAATATTAGCCTCGGTAAGCTGATGCTCACCGATATTCCTCCTGCTCCACGGGCTGTGCCGCAAATTGAAGTAGTGTTTGAAATTGATGTGGATGGTATTTTAACGGTATCTGCACGAGATACGGGTACAGGACGGCTGCAAAAAGCGACCTTTGTGGATACAGGTCATTTAAGTAAGGGTGAAATGCAAGCGATCCTCAGACGATGGGAAGATCAATCTGAGATGGATCAACTGCGTAAACAATTGGCAGAGTTACGCAATCAAGCTGAAATCAGTCTTTTGAACAGCTATGAACCGATGATTCGTCAATATGGCAAGCTGTTTAGTCAAGACCTGCAAGAGCAGACTGGTAAGTTAGCGGAGCGACTGAGGAAGGCGATCGCTAATCCCAACATAACTCTCCAGGAACTCCAGCAGCGTTATGAAGCTTTTCAACATATTCTGATGGTCATGGGTAAAACTTTGTATGAGGTTCATGATGAAGTTCATGATGATACCCCGACTGATGAATATGAGTGGGAAGACGATACAAGTAATTTAGTAGGAAGCACGACGGTCAGAATGGATTATGAAAGTGTTGAGTAGTTGACGCTACACAGCATTGATCATTTGGGGTTGTGTGGCGCACAAAGTCAGCGATTCTGATTATGTAAATCGGTGGTAGTGCAAGCTAGCCTGCGGCTAGCTT
>DATNPS010000134.1:0-8901 GCA_036703095.1 Crinalium sp.
CGCACGCTGGGCACTGGGACAACTGAACCGCATCCGGGGACTACCCGAAGGAACGATCGCCAGTCTCCCCGATTTGCCCAAAGCTGCCGACCAGTTGCCCAACGGCTCATCGACTCAAGGCCAGTTACCTGAAAATTTGTCGTAAGCCCTGACTTCGACCAAGAGGCTCGTGGGAGAGTTGTATCGGTAAAAGATGAAGGTGCAGGGGTAGACCACCTGGCTAGGGGCAAAGCCCCCTATACCCTCTTGTTTTTTCGATATCCCACCGACACGGCGATCGCTATGAAATAATAGTGTCTGACTGGTTAGAGGGGCGATCGCAGCACATTGAAAGCACTGTTTTTGTCAACCACCGTAGGGCCGCTAGGGTCTGGCTTAGGGGGTGGCGTGGAGTTGACACTCCACAATATTGCCGAAGAGATGCAGCGGCGCGGCCACCAGATTCACATCGTCGCCCCCACCGGATCAGTGGATGCCGCCCTGACTATTATTGAAATCGCGGGTGAATTGCAGATTACCGCGCAGACTCAATCTCGCCATGACCCCATTACCATGCCTGCCAATGCCGTGCTGGCAAACATGTGGGAGTATGCGCGCCAGATACAGGAGCGCTACGACATCCTGGTTAATTTTGCCTATGATTGGCTGCCATTTTATCTAACGCCATTTTTTCAGCGCCCGATCGCCCATCTGGTCAGCATGGGTTCACTGTCTGATGCAATGGATCAAATCATTCAGCAGGTTGCCGACCAGTTTCCTGGAACCATCGGCGTTCACAGTCAGGCTCAAGCCAATACCTTCCCGTTTGCCCAACAGTGTCGCTGCTTAGAGAATGGTTTGGATTTAAGCCTTTACCACTTTGAAGCGAATCCAGACCACCGCTTAGCCTGGGTAGGTCGAATTGCGCCTGAAAAAGGACTGGAAGATGCGATCGCCGCCGTTCAAAAAGCCCAGATTCCCCTCAGCATTTGGGGCACGATTCAGGACGAGGCATACTGGAATACCCTTCAGCGCACGTATCCGGATGCTCCCATTCGCTACGAAGGATTCTTGCCCACCGCGCAATTGCAGCAAGCGCTCGGCAAATGCCAGGGGCTACTTATGACGCCCAAATGGGTCGAAGCCTTTGGCAATGTTGCGATCGAAGCATTAGCCTGTGGCGTTCCCGTCATCGCGTATCATCGAGGCGGCCCTGCTGAAATTGTCCAACAGGGCAAAACAGGCTGGCTTGTTGAACCCGATCAAATAGATGGGTTAGTGGATGCGATCGCCTACCTTGATAAAATCGATCGCCACGCCTGCCGCCAGCAAGCTGAAACCCGCTACTCCATGAGCGCAATGGGCGATCGCGTCGAAGCGTGGCTTTCTGGGGTGTTAGGTGTTGGGTAAGGGTGTTGGGGTGTTGGGTGTGAGTGACTGAATCCTTTGCGTAACTCTACCGCCTTACCTTCCGACCTTCCTCTTCCTTCCTCTTCCCCACCTCCCCATCCTCCCCACCTATAGCAACTGCTGAGATGGTTAGGACAGGGAGTATGGGGGCTGCGCCCCCAGCCAGGGGTTCCACCCCTGCACCCCGTCCTAACTAACCCCTCGATTGCTATACCTCAACCCCCACACCCCACACCCTAAACCCTCCCAACACCCCATGCTCCCCTGCATCCCTCCTCCACCCCTCAAACCTGGTGATTTACTGCGCGTGATTGCTCCGAGTGGAACCTTGCGAGAAATGGAGGCATTTCAGAAAGGCGTGGAGATTTGGCGATCGCACGGGTACACCGTTGAGCTAACTCCGGGGTTTGAGCGACGGTGGGGTTATTTGGCTGGAACTGATGCTGAGCGACGGGTGCAATTGGAAACAGCGCTTAAGGACCCAGGCTGCAAAGGTATTCTGTGCGCAAGAGGAGGATACGGCGGTGCGCGATTGCTAGAAGATTGGGACTGGGTACCGGAAACTCCCAAATGGCTAATTGGCTTTTCGGATATCACCAGTTTGCTCTGGGGGCTGAGCAACCAGCAGATTTCAGGTGTTCATGGGCCGTTGTTAACGACTCTGGCCGCAGAACCGGAGTGGTCTGTGAAGCGATTGCTGAATTGGGTGGAGGGTCGAGCGATAGAGCCGTTATTGGGAACAGGATGGGGTGGCGGAACGGCTCGTGGACTGCTGCTGCCCGCCAATCTCACTGTCGCGACTCATTTGCTGCACACCCATGTTCAGCCGGATTTAGATGGCGTCATTCTGGCATTCGAAGATGTCACTGAAGCACCTTACCGCATCGATCGCATGTTGACCCAGTGGCGGATGACGGGAGCCATTCAGAAAGTTTGTGGCATTGCGCTTGGCCGCTTTAGCCAGTGCGATCCTCCCGCCAATGTACCCAGCTTTACCGTAGAGGAAGTGTTGGGCGATCGCCTCTCGGATTTGGGCATCCCCATTGTCTCCAACCTCCCCTTCGGTCACGATGGCGTCAATGCAGCGCTCCCCGTCGGAATCCCGGCTGAACTAAATGCAGATGAGGGGGTCTTGAGAGTTGGGAGGGAATGAAAGGCTAGAAGACAGGAGCCAGGATTCAGGATTCAGAAGAACAACCAAATCCTGACTCCTGACTTCTGACTCCTGCTCCTACTCTTCCCCCCCAATCTTCTCCAACGCCAACCGAGCCGCTGCCGATACATTTGGGTGGCTGTCCTTTGCCATGTACTTGAGGGCAGAAATGCTCTTAGGCGTCGGCATGTTGCTTAGGGCTTCCGCTAGCCGCTGGCGCACGATCCAGTCAGACGATTGGGCAAATCGCAAAACGTGATCGACTGCGTCAACGGCTTTCAGTTCGCCAAGGGCTGCGATCGCCGCTTGCTGCACGACCACTTCCGGGCTATCGAGCGCTTGAATCAACACATCCCGAGCGCGGGAATCTTTCAGATTGCCAAGCGATACGGCTGCACTAAAGCGCACCAGCCAGTCTGTATCTTCATAAAAGGCGCGGCTCAACGGTTCTAGCGCTCGCACGTCTTCCAAATATCCCAGCGCGCCTGCCGCATCTGCGCGAATACCGTAGTCGGGATCAGCTTCAAGCAAGTTAACCAAAATGGGGTAACACTCTGCGGTTGGCTTTAATCCCAACGCAAAGACAGCCATCGAGCGAACTTGCAAATTATCATCATCTAAAACTTTCTTAATTAAGGGCACGGCATCCTCTGGTGCCACCTCCCGCAACGCCGTTAGCGCCAACATGCGATCGCGAGAGTTGTCGCTTTCTAACTGAGAGGCAATCTGCTCTAACTTGGCTTGGCTCATACCCAATCAAAATGATAAAGGTTTACATATATTTACAAGGCATCTGTATTATAACGAGTTTCCCTTAGCCCTCGACGTGGCGGTTTACCGAATCTGTTCTATTACTCCAGCAACTAAAGAGCGTGCATTGCAGCAACTCCCCCAATTGCAGGTTTGGCGCGCCCGACGGGCGCGCCAAACCTGCAATTTTTTAAAAATGAGAACTGCTGCGTGCATCTCTCATTCTCATAGGGTGTGCAATGCTCACCCTCTCGTAACGTGAATTTGATAGCGCGTCTCAGCCGCGCGGTAAGGGTGGGAAATCCGGCTCTACCGCAATTCCCACCCTCCAAGCGCAGCAATTCTCAGTATGCAATAAGTGGCAACGCAAGCCCGCCTGCGGCGGGCTTGCATTGCCACTTACTGCGGGTTTTGCGCGCCCGACGGGCGCGCGAAACCCGCAATAAGTTTCAAAATGAGAATTGCTGCTCCAAGCGTCTGATCGTGCTGAAGTCGATGGTGTTTTGTACGTTTCCGACTGGGGTGCACAAAACACCATCGACTCAAAATAAGAATCCCTGTCTTTATGCGGTATACTGTCGCAGATTGACCCGAAATCCCTTAAGATAGGTAAGCCTGGAGAGGTGGCAGAGTGGTCGAATGCGCTCGACTTGAAATCGAGTGTACCGAAAGGTACCGTGGGTTCGAATCCCACCCTCTCCGTTGAATCTTGATCAACTAGACTTTTATCGGTGGCCTAACCACTTCGCGGCGATCGCCCCAAATGCAGCCCCAACCAAAGGATTGCTGAGGAACTTAACAATGGCGGGTTGATCAGTTAAAACATCCTGAAAAATATCAGGATGATTGTGATATGCAAAGCCAGCTAGCTTGCTCACATCATCCGCGCTCATATGGCTAGCATGGTGGCTAGAGAGGCCCAGTTGCTTCTCCAGATCGCGATCGCTCAATCCCCGTTGCTTAAAGTGCTTCAGGAAATCGCGAGCCACCTCGTCCCGTTCATTTGGCTTGATTTGGGCGATCGCGTGCTGCAATTCGGGTTCCATTTGGCTAGACGGAATGCGATCGGGAGTGAAAGAACGGCCAAACAACTGACGTCGTTCTTCGCGTGACGAACGACGCGCGAAGTCATCAAAGTTGTCATACTCATTGGCAACGGTAGCGTCGTCCAGCGTTTCTTGATTTCCTTGAGCCAGATCCCGCATGATTTGACGTTTATATTCTTCACTACTAGGCATTTTCAATCTCCTTATTCAAAAAATGGCTTGAAATATGGTTTTGCAAACGGGCCGTTAGCTGCTATATTCAACCTTCCGAGAGGACGAATCGTAATTGGCAGTCAGAATCCGCTGTTTATCAGGGGCATAAACTAAAACGGTCAGATCTCGATTCGGAGCACTCCGGTGAAAGCCTTGCACAAGTGCCTGAGCTAGCGACTTCACCTCATCTGGCTTCACCTGAGATGAAATCACAACACCCAGTTTGTTGTTGTCACGCACGTAGGCATCTTTGATTAAGCCCTTACTGGTTGCAACCACCCAGTTGCCAAATTCTTGCCCTGATGGACTATCACCTCGTGCCAGCTCTCCGTATTTAAGGCTGCGAGCTGCTTCAGGTTGATAGCTGGTTCTATTGTCTTGGGATACTGCTCCGCAAGCTGTTGTTGTCACGAGGGTTAACACCAAAACGAGAACAACAACGAACCTGCGCAAATATTGGGATAGGTTCATATTTATCTCCTTTATTTACAAGGGTTTTCATCTGTAAAACTGTTCGAACGTCTTCACGCCGACTTCGCCCACTTGCCCTGACAGCAAGAGAGCGTATTGCTATACATTCCATTCAGTCCTGATTTGCTAATAAATGCATCAGTCTTGAGAAAGGCAACTGAAGGAATAGATGGGCTTGCAGGAGAGCTGAATGACGTGTAAGGGTTCCACAAGACCGTTTGCTGAATTCATACCTAATTAACGTGAATTCGACGAACACTCAAAAAGGTGCGTCGCGCGTTGCGCGACGCACCTTTTTGAGCCATTTCAGCCGCGCGACGCGCGGCTGAAATGGCTCAATCAAATTCACGTCCTAATTAAATAAATTTTTGAGCACATCAAGATCCTGTAAGGGTTAGACAATGTCAACCCCTTACAGGCATTTGTAGTGTTTTCAATTCAAATAACGTGAATTCGACAAACAAATTTTGAGGGGAGTGGCGCGACGCACAACTCCCCTCAAAAGACGATGTTGCGTGCGCGACGTGCACGCAACATCAGGCTATCAATTCACGTCAAATGGCGTGAATTTGACGGGTATGAAAAAACGTGGCTCGCGAGTTGCGCGAGCCACGTTTTGAGCCAAATCAGCCGCGCGACGCGCGGCTGATTTGGCGCTACCGAATTCACGTCAAATGGGTATCACATCAGAAAGTTCAATTGGGGGAGGAAAGCAGCAAAATCACTTTCTTTCCCCAATTGAGTTTTTCATTCAAACAGATTGTGGTTGAACTATGGAAGATTGGTTAACACATCTGACAGCAGTTCCATAAGCTGATCGATGTGATGCTTTTCAATAATCAGGGGAGGTGAAAGCGCAATAATATCTCCAGTGGTGCGAATCAACAGACCTTTTTCAAAAGCACGGATAAATGCATCAAACGCACGAGCACCAGGTTTTCCAGGAATTGACTCCAATTCAATTCCAGCTACCAACCCCAAATTGCGCACATCGATCACATGGGAAAGCGATTTGAGTGAATGAACAGCCTCTTCCCAATACCCTGAGAGGTCACGGGCATGTTGGAAGATGCCTTCTTCCTCATACAGCTCTAGCGTGGCAGTACCCGCCGCACAGGCCAAAGGATGGCCGGAGTAGGTATAGCCGTGGAAAAATTCGATCGCATTATCCGGCGCATCCATAAACGCATCGTAAATACCTTTGCGCACGAATACAGCCCCCATCGGCACCGTTCCATTGGTAATGCCCTTAGCGACCGTAATCATGTCGGGAACGACATCAAAGTGCTCTGCGGCAAAAGAGCTACCCAGGCGGCCAAAGCCCGTAATCACCTCATCGAAAATCAGCAGAATGCCGTGCTTGTCGCAAATCTGCCGGAGTCGCTGCAAATATCCTTTGGGTGGAATCAGCACGCCTGTCGAACCTGCCACAGGTTCAACAATCACGGCTGCAATATTGGACGCATCGTGTAGCGCCACAATTTTTTCTAACTCATCGGCTAGATGCGCGCCCCATTCGGGTTGGCCTTTTGAAAAGGCGTTGTGTTCCAGGTTATGGGTATGTGGCAGGTGATCTACCCCATTCAGCAAGCTACCAAAGAACTTGCGATTTGGGCCAATTCCCCCAACCGAGATACCACCAAACCCGACACCGTGATAGCCACGCTCGCGTCCAATTAGCCGTTGCCGTGTTCCCTGACCGCAAGCCCGATGATAGGCGATCGCCATCTTTAGCGCACTGTCCACTGCCTCAGACCCGGAGTTGGCAAAGAACACATGGTCAAATTCTCCGCCGGGCATTAATTTCACCAGCTTCTCGGCCAACTGAAACGGCCCCGGATGCCCCATCTGAAACGTCGGTGCGAAATCTAAGGTAGCCACCTGTTTTTGAATCGCCTCTACAATTTTGGGCCGACAGTGGCCTGCATTCACACACCAGAGTCCTGCCGTACCGTCTAGAATCTGTCGCCCATCCTCAGAGGTGTAATGCATGTCTTTGGCAGACACCAGGATGCGGGGCTTAGATTTGAACTGCCGATTTGCAGTGAAGGGCATCCAAAAGGCTTCTAAATCGGCTCTCAGCCCGGAATTAGTTGTGGGATGACTTAGTTCTTGTACCATAAAACTTTTCTTGCGGTAATTTTCGTACTGATTTTTTGAATGGTTCCAATTGATGCAATCCGTCAACATCGCTCACATCAAGGATCATGAACGAATTAAAACCAAATTTTTAATTTTTGAAAGGGCGGCTCTGCTGCGCTTTCAAAAATTAAATTTCAGGCTTTGATCAAATTCGTGCTCTCAGCAACAGGAAGAAATTTAATTTACTTCTGAGTGGCTGCTCAACCAAAGGCCCGGATTGCTAGGTCAATTCTACCGTTGTCCTCCCTGAGTTAGGTTTCTCACGAGCGATCTATTAATGTTTCCTAACGTTTTTAACGGGAATTTCGAGCGCACCAGTTCAGCCGCGTTCACGTTAAATATCCTTCTTTCGTTTTACGTAAAATATCTCCTTTGGTTACACCCGCCCCTCCAGAAGTTTGCCACCCTTGATACATAAGCAGATGGATATGGCCGTATGCTTGTAAACCCCGACTAGCTTGGAATCTGAAATTTCTTGGAAATTGAAATTTTACCTACAGAAAAAATTGGATTCCAAAAATAGATTCGGTCTAACTTTATATGGGTTGATATCTATGACTTCCCTGATGCCAGGATCTCTAAACCTCACAACACGTTCGAGTGCAGCTTTAATTCAAAACTTCTTTCAGCAAACCTCTGGTGATTGGCGATCGGAGCGGCGATATTACACATTGCCATCGGGTGATACTCAAGAAATCATCAGCATGATCACCGTAAAGTTTTTAGCGCCGGGAAGTGATGAGTTGCTGCAACTGGCACAAATTCACCAATTGGCTGACGAGTCTACGTTACTCTGTGGCTCGTATGTTACCTGGGACAGCAAAGACGCCATTTCTGGACGCCACGTTTCCGACGGCACAACCATCTTTGGCGTCTCTGAAACTCAAATGTATCGCGATCGCGGTTATGCCACTTTAGAACCCGTTCTCGCCGATTTTCATCTTCCCAACCCTGAAACGCTGCAATTGCGGACAGAGTATAACAACTCTTTATTCGAGGAAGAAATTAGGCTGGTTGGCTCTCGCTATCGCACCCGCCAAACGATCGTCACAAAAGC
Source organism: Crinalium sp. (assembly GCA_036703095.1). Classification (GTDB taxonomy): domain Bacteria; phylum Cyanobacteriota; class Cyanobacteriia; order Elainellales; family Elainellaceae; genus DATNPS01. The sequence continues at coordinate 8,222 of DATNPS010000134.1, forward strand.
AGGCAAGCAACGGTTGATTGGTCAGTATCTGGAAACTCGTTTGAGCTAGGAACAAACAGAAGGCAGGAGGCAGAAGGAAACTCAGGACAAGGTAAAAGGAAAAGACAAAGGGTATACATCACGGATTTGCTTCTGCCTCCTGCATTACCCTCAGAGGATTTGACTCCTGACTCCTGACTCCTGACTCCTGGCTCCTACCCTCTATCACCTACGACTTGTGTGCATCAAACACAACCTCAAAAGTACCGTCGGGAATTTGGCGGTGTAAGAGCTTCAGATGCCCATCTGCATCCGAACGGGTGCGAAATCGGGCAACGATGGTGGGTGGTGAATCGGGGATGTGACGGGCGATCGCCCAGCAGCTTAGACTACCGCGATAGTCAGCTTTTGCACACGACTCGGATACGGCCTGTGGATCAGGCCGCAGTTCACGCAACTCAGATGTTTGTGGCATAATAGTCGTTCATCCGTAAGGAGTACGGCGTTAGCGAGTCTCTTGGCGGGGATGCGCTAACGCCCGTTCACCACGATTAAAGTCCATACGCACGAGAACTGTCAATTGTCAATACTGGCTGATTCTCCATAGCAATTCTCATTTTGCAAATTAGGGCGAGGCAAGTTCGCCTGCGGCGAACTTGCCTCGCCCTAATTTCGAGTTTTGCACGCCCGACGGGCGTGCA
>DATNPS010000142.1:0-11944 GCA_036703095.1 Crinalium sp.
TAAGGATCGTGGATTTAATAAAACCCGAAACTTAATTTTGGAAAGCGCGGCTGAGCCGCGCTTTCCAAAATTAAAAATTTGGTTTTAATTTATTCATGATCCTTAAAGCTCTTGAATTAACTGTAAGCCTGATCGATAGCAGCGCTCTAAATAAATCTTGGCGACGCTATCGTCGGGATTTTGGGTCAGGCATTTGGAAAACAGTTGGGTGGCATCCTTAAAGTGACGGGTGCTGTAAGCCGATAGGGCAGCGGCAAACAGCTCGGCAGTCTTTAACTTACCGTCTTTTAAGTCGGGCGGATCGGCATCAAATACTTCGTAAACGGTGACTGGCTCAGATTTTCCCTTGACCTTCACCTGGTCGATTTTGCGGATGGCGTAGCATTCGGGTTGATGTAATTGGGAGAATGTTTGGTGGCTGATTAGCAGCGTGACGCCATACTCGCCTGTTAACTTTTCCATGCGAGCCGCCAAATTCACCGCATCGCTGATGACAGTCGTATCCATCCGGTTAATCCCACCGACGGTTCCCAGCATGAGTGATCCCGTATTGATGCCAATCCCAATGCGAACCTGGGGACTGATACTGCGATCGCCCTGCTGGTTGTAGTCCGTTAGCGTATGCAGCATCGCAATTCCGGCTCGCACTGCATCATCCGCACTGCCGCCAAAGAGCGCCATAATGCCATCACCAATGTATTTGTCAATGAAGCCACGATGAGTGGTGATACAGGGTTCCATGTGGCTGAGGTAGGCATTGATGAACTGAAAGTTTTCTTCCGGTGTCATCTGTTCTGAAAACGCGGTGAAGTTGCGAATGTCAGCAAACAGAACGGACATTTCTTTTTGAACGTGATTGCCCAATTCCACATCGGCGATGCTGGTCTTGTCGAGGAATTGCAGAAATTCACGCGGCACGAAGCGCTCGCAGGCTAAGGTCAACTGAAGCAAATCTTGAATGTAGGTTTCGCGCTCGGTTTCCGATCGCTTCCGGTCTGAAATATCCTGAAACGCGGCGATCGCATACAGCACCTCTCCCATTTCGTTAAAAATCGGATTGGCCCACACCACCAGCGGGATCACCTGTCCATTTAGGTGAACTTCGATATCTTCGACGGTAACCTGTTCGCCCTTTAAAGCGCGCCAGATAGGAAAGCGATCGCGTGGATAGGCGCGATTGGTGCCAGCCTGATAGACCCGATATCCCCGCACTAACTGCCCAACGGTAGCTTCTAGCACACCGTCGCCTAAAATCTGGCGAGTGGCTCGGTTGGCGTAATACAGCTTGCCAACTCCATCAACGACAAATACGCCCACTGGCACCGCATCCAAAAATTGAGCCAGCCGCGTATGTCCTTCCCGCACAGCTTCTTCGGCTCGGTTTTGCAACTGAGCTTCCACCACATCTGAATGTTCTACAGTCGTCTCTAGCAGAATTTCCAGGTCGGCCTTCTCTTGCTTTAGCCCAGCAACTTCCTGGCGTAGTCGTTCAATTTCTAAGAGAAGCTGCTCTCTGGATGGTTCATCCTGCGACATGGTGTGTGAAGTATCACAAACAGTGCTATCAGTGACTTAATCTTTCTTCGGTGCTGTCAGCCCTGATCCGCTAAAACCAGTATACGTGCAACGCTCCGTTACAAGTGGAACAACTCTCATTTTGAAACCGATTTTAAGGTTGGCGCGCCACCGATTGACATTATGAGCATTACTGTACAAGCGGTATAGCAACCGAACGATTGATTAGGACGGGGTGCAGGGGTGCAATCCTTGGCTGGGAGCGAAGCCTCCACACCCCTTTGTCATAACGTGAATTCGATAGCCCGATTTTGCAAGCGCGACGCGCTTGCAAAATCGGGCTTTTGGGAGAGTGGCGCGGCGCGCCACTCTCCCAAAAGCCCGTTCGTCGAATTCACGTTGTCATAACTATCTCAACAGTTTCTATATCAACTTTGCGTTGGATAAAAAAACGAGTAGCATACATAGCGATGGACGCTGATGCTATCCCTCGTTCCGTCAATCTTCATGCCTCACTCTTCATCGTCTGCTGCCATTCGTGTCGGAATTGTACACTCCTTGAGTGGCAGTTTGGCGCGGTATGAAACCTCCCTGAAGGATGCCGCACTGTTGGCGATCGCCCAAATTAACCAATCCGGGGGTGTTTTAGGACGTCAGATTGAACCGATCGTGGTGGACAGCCAATCTGATCCGACGGTCTTTGCGCAACAGGCGCGATCGCTGTTGGAGGCAGGCGTCACAACGTTATTTGGTGGCTACACATCAGCCAGCCGCAAAGCGGTTTTATCGATGCTAGCCGAGCAAAATGGGCTACTTTGGTATCCCGCTGGCTATGAGGGATTGGAATGTTCTGCCAACGTTTTTTATACGGGAGGATGCCTGAATCAGCAGATTGAACCAGCCGTGGATTGGGCTGCGCAGCATCAGGGCGATCGCCTTTATCTGTTGGGTTCAGAAGGGATGTTTGCTCGAACGGCTCATCAGGTCATTCGCGCTCAACTTCGGCATTTGGGAGGAACGGTGCTGGGAGAAACCCTGGTGGCTTTTGGACGGCAGGACTTTGCGGAAGCGATCGCCCACATTCAACAGCTCAAGCCTGATCTGATCTTCAGCACACTAAACGGAAGCAGTAATCTTGCTTTTTATCAGCAATGCAGTGAGGCAGGCATAACCGCCGATCACATTCCCATTGTGTCTGCGGGCGTGTCGGGACTGGATCTTCAGCCCGTTGCTCGGATGGCGGTGGGACATTACGTCTGCGGGCATTATTTCCAACGGCTGGACACGGAACTAAATCATGCGTTTGTTCGCCAGTTTCATCGACACTGCGGCCTTGGGCGTCGGATTGGAGAGTCAGCCGAAGCGGCATACGCCCAGGTTTATTTGTGGAAACAGGCGGTGGAGCAGGCGCAATCGTGGGAGAGCGATCGCATTCGCAACGCCGCTGTGGATCAGACCTTCGAGGCACCCGGTGGACTGGTGCGTATAGCGGCCAATCAGCATGTTCATCGCTACGGTCGTATTGGGAAGATTCTACCGGATGGGCAGATCGAGGTGATATGGAGTGGCGAGCGCCTCATTCAACCCTTGCCCTGGCTCGGCCTGGAAGAGACGCAGTTTGCTGGAGCAGAGGCCGTCATAGGACTGCTGGCCGATGTTTCAGCTTGGATGCAGAGGGAGCGATCGCCAGCACAAACGCCAGCACAGCCATCAGATTTAGCGACAGAGACGGTTCCCTCTGCGTCAAATCCGTCAGAATTAGTGACACCACAGGCGACCGACTCCCCCGATAACGATAGCTTGTTTCGCTTTCTGTCGGAATTTGCCCCCATGCCCATTGTGGTGACTCGCATGAGTGATGGGCAGGTGATTTATGCGAATAATCAGTTGGCATCTATGTTTGGTGCCTCTTTAGCAGAGTTAACCCGCCGCCAAGCACCCGACTTTTATGATGATCCGGTGGATCAGCTGCGGCTGATGGACACACTGACGCAGCAGGGTTCGCTCTATAACTATGAAGTGCGGTTCAAAACGGTAGACGGGCTGCCGTTTTGGGTAACGCTGTCGGCGCAACCGCTGAGCCTGAATGGCGAACAGGTTTTTTTGACGACGCTGTATGACATTACCGATCGCAGGTTGGCTGAAGATGCGCTGAAACAGTTGGGCGCGAAGTACACGGCCTTGGTAGAGCAACTTCCGGCGATCGTTTATATTGCCGAATTTGGGGCAGATGGAGCATGGCATTACGTCAGTCCGCAAATTCAATCGCTGCTGAATTTCGCGCCCGCTGACTGGTTGGACAATCCCTCAGCCTGGTATGAACAACTGCATCCGGATGACCGGGCGCGAGTGATGCAAGATGAAGCGGTCAGCCGCACCAATGGCACAACGTTTCGCTCGGAATATCGGATGTTTACGCGAGATGGACGCATTGTTTGGATTCGCGATGAGGCGGCACTGTTGCCACAAGAACCGGGGCAACCGTTGATGATGCAGGGCGTGCTGTTGAATGTGAGCGATCGCAAACATGCCGAGGAAGTGTTGCGCCAGTCGGAAGAACAACTGCGGCAGCAAACCCAGCAGCTTGCTATTACCCTGGAAGAATTGCAGCAAACCCAAACTCAACTGGTGGGCGATATTGCGCGTCGTGAGATCGTAGAAGCAGCGCTACAGGAAAGCTTGCAGCAGTTGGAATCGGCCAATCAGGAAATTATTTCGCTCAATGCTCGGTTGAAGCGTGAGAATTTGCGGATGGCCGCAGAACTCGACGTGACGCGCCAGATTCAACGAATGCTGTTGCCCAAAGAACATGAGCTGCTCCAGATTGAAGACCTGGAGATTGCAGGATTTATGGAACCCGCAGATGAAGTGGGCGGTGATTACTATGACGTGATCGCTCGCAATGGCAAGGTCAAGATTGGCATCGGGGATGTGAGTGGGCACGGATTGGAAAGCGGCGTTTTAATGCTGATGGTGCAAACGGCTGTGCGGACACTGCTGACGACGGGCGAAACCAATCCATATCGCTTTTTGGGCACGCTGAACCAGGCGATCTACGATAATCTCCAGCGAATGAATTCCGATAAAAATCTGACGCTAACGCTGCTCGACTATCACGCCGGAACGCTTTCCCTAACTGGACAGCACGAAGAAATTATTGTGATTCGCGCCAATGGCGATGTGGAGAGAATTGACACGATTGACCTAGGGTTTCCAATTGGCCTGGAGGCAGATATCGCGCATTTAATTGGTGAAACTCAGTTTCAGGTGCGATCGGGCGATGTGATCGTGCTCTACACCGATGGCATCACGGAAGCCGAAGATATGGCGAATGTGCAGTATGGTCTGGATCGCCTGTGTGATGTGGTGCAATCAAACCGTCAGCGATCGGCCCGTGAGATTCAACAAACTGTGATTGATGATGTGCTGCAACACATCGGCAAACAGCGTGTTTATGACGATATCACTCTACTGATTCTGAAGAAAAAATAGCCCCCTCTTAATGCCGTGATCATGACAACCGATCCTACTCATGCCTCAAAAGTGTTTGGAGAATTTATAGAAGACCTGCCGAGCAGTCAGGAATACTTGATTCTGGGGTTTTCGCCCACCTCCGTTCCGCTGAAACAGCGATGGCGTAATAATGGACTGTCCGCCGACTTTCTAGCCGATTATCTCACCACCTTTTTTCCGGCTAGCGAAGATGAACTGACGGCCCTCAGCCGACGCGATGAGATCAAAGGGGCGGTGAGCTATATTGCCAATGAATTGCTCGAAAACGCTATGAAGTTTAGTAGTGATGCCTCTCAACATCCGATCAGCATTCAACTTCAGCTTCATCCCGACAAGGTAATTTTTGTCACGACCAATAGCATTTGCCCTGAATCGGTTCAGCCATTTCAAGCGTTGATCGAGAAGCTGATCACGTCTGATCCCGATGAGCTATACCTGAATCAGTTGGAACAACGAGATGACGATTCATCCGACACGAGTTCTGGCCTTGGATTTCTGACAATGATGAATGACTATTTAGCGAAATTGGGCTGGAAATTTGAGACGATCAAAACGGAACCAGACTTGATTACAGTCACAACGATGGTTCAGATTGGGATTTAGGTGTTGGGTGTTATGGGCGCGGCCATTGGCATGAGGACGGGGTGCAGGGATTCCACCCCTGACTGGGGGCAAGGCCCCCACAACCCCTTAGGTTTTCAATGTTCTATGGATGTGGCTACAGCTGTATTCAACAATTCAATCAAATTGCGTCTTCTTTAGTGGGAGTTTGGGTGTGAAGGAAATTAAAACTGAGGATTACAGTGTGGGATATGACGCTACATCCCAAACCATCACCTTTTCAGGGTCACTCCGGCTTAGCGGCATGGATGAATATGCACCCATTGTTGAACTGCTGGATGAGGTGGCTCATCAAGGAAAGGGGGCGATCGCCCTTAACTTAGAAAACTTAAAGTTCCTCAACAGTTCCGGGATCAACGTCCTCTCTAAATTTGTGATCAAGGTGCGTCAAAACGCGAATACCAGCATGGTTGTCAAAGGATCTAAAACGATCCCCTGGCAAAGCAAATCCCTGAAGAATCTGCAACGCCTGATGCCCAGCCTAACGCTGGAGTGGGAGTAATCGCTTACACTCGAACGCTATCCGCAAAGCGAATTTTTAGATAATCCTCTTCCATCTTTGCTCCAGCAGGTTGCAACGCGGCCAGCGCTTGAGGCAGTACCAGATTACGACGGTGGTTGCCAATCCGAATATTGAGTTCGTCGGCTGACTTGCTCAGCTCTATCTTATCTTTGGGAATCCCAGGCAGATAGACTTCCAGGCTGTACTGGTTCTGATCCTGCACGACACGCATGGTCGTCTCTTTGTAATAAACCTGAGTTGGATCTTCCTCTCCGTACAGTGTTTCCTTCAGGCGATCGAGTGCCGCCATCCCACACATCTCTTCTGAATAGAGAGGAACTTCCTTCACTGGAAGGGGACGGAAATTTTCGTGAATTTCGTGACGATACTGCTGCTGGTTTTCCTTCCACCGCTGGAAGAAGGGATCAGTCACCTGGTCGGGAATAATCCGATTCGCCACAACCATATCAGTCGCCACATTATACAAGCTCAAATACGCATGAGCCCGCAGCGACTCCTTAATCACCATCTTTTCAGGATTTGTAACAAGCCGAACCGAGGTTTTCGTGTTGTCGGTCAACACTTGTTCTAACGCTTCAATTTGCTCATAAAACTCGTATGGGGCATCCATCACTTCCTTATTGGGCAGCGAGAATCCAGCGATCGGGCGAAACAACGGTTCGACCAGCGGACGCAGCGCTACCGACATGGCTTGCAGCGGTTTGTAGAATCGCCGCATGTACCAACCCGCGACTTCAGGCAGACTCAGCAAGCGCAAGGCCGTCCCGGTTGGAGCCGAATCAATAATCAGAACGTCGAAATCACCCTCGTCATAGTGCCGCTTCATCCGCACCAGGCTGAAAATTTCGTCCATGCCGGGAAGGATAGCCAGTTCTTCTGCCTCGACGCCTTCCAATCCTCGCGCTTGCAAGACCTGGGTGATGTAACGTTTCACAGCTCCCCAGTTGTTCTCCAATTCCATCAGGGCATCTAGTTCTGCTCCCCAAAGATTAGGACGCACCTGCCGGGGATCATGCCCCAACTCCAGGTCAAAGCTATCGGCCAGCGAGTGAGCCGGATCGGTACTCAACACCAACGTGCGGTAGCCCAATTCTGCACATCGTAGACCTGTGGCAGCAGCAACAGAGGTTTTGCCGACTCCCCCTTTACCAGTCATCAAAATTACGCGCATGGATGCTGAGTGTTTCTGAGAAGTGTTTACACTCTTTTACTTTATCGGGTTTTTCAGAAAGTCTACAAGGAGGGCAGGAGCAGAAGCCAGGAGTCAGGAGTCAGAAGAGAGGTGCCTGCGATGAAGCGTAAGCCAGGTAGAGACGTGCCAGTGGCACGTCTCTACGGGGTGTTCTGTTTCGCCAAAGGGAATCAGGATTTCGCGGCAAAATGTTGTTTAATCACATCCAGTCGCGAGCAGTTCCAATAATCAATGTGGGACGCGATCAGGCCGTCTGCGTTAAGTTTTAATTCGCTCCAGCCCTGAATCCGAATGCGCGGCTTCCAGGGGAGGGGGCTAGTCCAACTGAGCGTCCATTCCGTGCGAATCTCATCGCCATCTCGATTCATGCTGTGTAGATCAAGCTGGGGATCGGCAAACCAGGTTTTGATGAAAGTAATCATCTTTTCGTAGCGATCGCACCCCCGGTATTCATACACCGGATCTTTGAAATACACATCCTGAGCATAGATGCTGTAGGTTTGCTGGTCAGGAAAATTCTTATAGTCTTCTTTCAGGATGTCCAGGATATCCATTATCGCTGTATGCTCCGGGGATCAAGGGCATCGCGCAATCCATCACCGAGCAAGTTAAAGGCCAGCACCGTCACCACAATTAAGATGGCAGGCGACCACACGAGCCAGGGCTGCAATACCAGAATAGAGGCATTAGTCGCTAAAGACAGCATGTTGCCCCAAGACGGATCAGGCTGCTGAATCCCCAACCCAATCAAACTTAGAACGGCTTCCGCCACGATAAAACTGGGAATTGATAGGGTAGCCGAAATAATGATGTAGGTAGCCGTTTGTGGCAAAACGTGGCGCGTAATGATGTAGAGCGATCGCCCTCCCATTGCCTCTGCCGCCTGCACAAATTCTCGCTCTTTAATCGACAGCACCTGCCCCCGAATCACTCGCGCTAAACCAGCCCAACCGATGAAGGAGGTAATCAGCACGATCAGCAAAAATCGCTGGGAACTGCTCAATCCGGGAGGCAATACTGCCGCTAGCGCGACCAGCAGATAGATGCCGGGAATGGTCATCAACACTTCCACAATTCGCATCAGGATCGCGTCGATCGCTCCACCAAAATAGCCAGAAATGCCGCCAATCAGCATTCCTAATGGAAATGAAATGAGGATACCAACCAGGCCAATGCTGAGACTAATGCGCCCACCATGAATCAAACGGCTGAACTGATCTCGTGCCTGTTCATCCGTTCCTAAAAGGTTAATCCTTCCGTCTCCAACCGCGCCAAACAGGTGCAGATTTCCAGTAATTCCAGGAAAGACAACCACCTCGTCAACTTTGGGATCTGTGAACGAAACCTGAGTCGGCAGCGGCAATTGAACCCGCAGGAACTGATACTCTGACCCAGACACAAATAACCGCAGTGGCGAGGGCTTGCTGTAGTCTACGGTGAGCTTGCGATCGCCCGTCTCCAAATCCACAGGGCCTTGTGTGGTGGGATAAACGTGAGGCCCAATAAACTGTCCTTCCTGATTGCGCCAATAAATCTGCGTCGGTGGCAGCAGTGAACCATCCGTTTGAGTGTCATACGGCCCATACGGCGCGACAAATTCAGCAGCTATCACGGCCAGATAAAAAATCAGCAGCACGATAGCACCGAATTGGGCCAGGGGATTGTTTTTAAGCTTTTGCCACCAGTTCATGGGTGTTGGGTGTTGGGTATTGGGTGTTGGGTGTTGGGCCAGGAGAGATAGGGGACGGTCAAGCTAAGGATCATGAATCAATTAAAACCAAATTTTTAATTTTGGAAAGTGCGGCAGAGCCGCACTTTCCAAAATTAAGTTTTGGGTTTTATTAAATTCGCGATCCTAAGGAAGAACAAGTTTCTTCCTTAGCTTGACCTACACACCTAACGCCCAACACCCAACACCTTCCTCTGGCTCAAAAGCCAGTTCGCCATTGTTGCTCGGCGGGTGAGGCGGGGAATAAGTTCGTTGACCTGATAGCCTTTGAACCCAAGTTCTTCTTTGAGAAGCTGTTTGTTTTCTTTGGGAATGGAGCGGGTGAGTTTGACGGTCGCGGGACGACTGTCGATAAAGTCGGGAGGGACGGGATATTCATCGCGCCAATCGGCGGGTACCTGACTGGCGTCCCACTGGCCGATCGCCGCATCATATCGATAGCCCAAGTAATGCCAGACCAGTTGATTCACTGTAGCGTCGTCTAGCTCGCCGTTGAGGATGGCCCAGATAGTTTCGGTGGTCAGGGGCGGGAGGTCGGATGTGGGGTGTGGGGTGTGAGATGTTTGGGAAACAGAGTCTTGCATATTAAATTCAGGTTTTCTATTGAGCTATTGTATAGCGATCGCCATGAGGATGAGGCAATCTAGACAGGAGCAGGCAGGGAAAGGGGTTTAGCAGACCTCAACAGCCCCGTTGCGGCGGCGATCGCCCTCTCCTGAAATTTGTCCGGCTGCATCTTCAAAGACGGTATGAACACCGCCGAAGAACATATTCTGCTCCTCCCACAGCACCACATCTCCGTCAAAGGGAAAGTCGGTTTGAGTGGGGTCGAGTAACGTCAATCCAGGTTCCAGGTTGAATACGTTGGCTTCCCAGTGAACTCTGGGGCTATTCACAGCCGCCTGCACTGACATATTGAAATCGATGATGTTGGACATCACCTGCAAAATGGCGGTTCTGATGCGGTTAGAGCCACCGGAACCCAACACAATCTCAGGCCGATTATTCTTTAATACGATCGTGGGAGACATCATTGATGAGATGCGCATATTCTCCTGCCAGGTGTGAAAGCCGTTGGGATGCAAATCCGCTTCGCCCAGCATGTTGTTGACCATGACGCCCGTTCCGGGAATGACATAGGATGACCCTTCGCCATTAGAGGTCGTCGCGCTGGCGGCATTGCCATCACTGTCGATCGCACTGACATGGGTGGTGCTACCCCATTTGTTGACCACGGTAGACATCGCCTGGAGGTATCGAGCCAGATGCGGTTCTGAAAGGAATCGTTGCACTACGTCAGATTCATACAATCTGGCATCGTATCCATCTTTGCGGGCATGATTGGTCAGGCGCATCGCCTGAGCCAGGGTCGTGATGTGTTCAGGGCTGCCAAACCCCATTTCAGTCAAATTAAAATCAGACAGCAGCCTCAGCGCAAAGGCGATCAGCGTACCGCCCGAACTGGGGGGTGGGTTGGTTAAAAATGTTTTGTCGCGATAGGTGGTGGTCAGCGGTTCTCGTTCAATCACCCGATAATTCTGGAGGTCATCCAGGGTGAGATAGCCTCCCTGTTCGTCACAATCTTTGACCAGACGTTGTGCGATATCGCCTTCATAAAATCCGCGTGAACCTTCTGCCGTTAGATAGTCCAGGGTGTCCGCCAGATCGGGCATGAAGAACGTATCGCCCGGTTGGAGCAATTCTCCATGGGGAGCACAGACCTGCCGCATTTCCTCAGAGGCCATGACGATCGGGCTGAGAATCTTGAAACAATAGGCTTGAAATTCACCGATTTCAACCCCTTTTCTGGCGTAATGAATCGCAGGTTCAGATACGACCTTGAAGGGCAGACGACCGAGCCGTTGATGAACGTGAAACAACCCGCCGATCGTGCCCGGAACGGCCATTGATCCCAGTCCGATGTGAAATTCTTGGATTACCGTACCGAAGTTTACACCGACGGGATAGAAATTGATCGTGCTGGGATCTTTTTTGTAGCGTGGCGTTTGAGTAAAAAAATCGAACAGAATGTTCTCGTTATTCTGAGTATGAGCCAGCAAGAATCCGCCACCTGCCACGGATGTCAGCGTTGCTTCGGCAATGAAAGACGCTAATGTTGCGGCTACAACCGCATCAAACACATTGCCGCCCAGCTTTAACATCTCAATGCCTGCTTCAGCCGCTTTGGGATGTCCGGCGGCGATCGCCCCATGTGTTTTTGCCGTCATAGCGCTAAAGCAAATAAATTTGGGTTATAACACATTTGGGGTGCTGATATAGCCGCAAGATAACCTTGAACCACAGCCGCTCTATGAACATCCCATTGCGCCACACATCAATCTGGATTCTGCGACTGGTTGTATTGGCGATCGCATTTCTCAGTGTACAGTCCACCGCACAGGCATTAACGCTGGTTTGGCAGGCCGACATTGATACCCGTGGCCGAGCAGGCACAATTGAAAGTGCTGAATTTTCTGCGGATGGTAACTACATTGTTACTGGAACGGGAGATGGCAAGGTGCGAGTGTGGCGGGTTTCTGACAGCCAGATGCTCTGGGAAAGCACCTATTGGGATGGTGCTCTTGATCATGCTCGTGGCGAAGTAGAAGCCGTTGCCTTTTCGCCCGATGGTCAGTTTGTAGCGGCGGGTGGCAATTCGGCTGGGGTCAAAATTTATCGGGTCAGTGACGGAGAATTGGTAACCGATCTGGGTGGTGAGGGTAGTGATGGACTGGCGTTTTCCCCGGACGGACGCTATCTGGCGGCTCCTGATAAAGACCAGGTGCGCATTTTTGATCCGACGACCTGGGAACTGAAGTATCGCGATCGCATTGATCACAATTGCGACGTA
>DATNPS010000150.1:0-12580 GCA_036703095.1 Crinalium sp.
ACTGAGGAATAATCCTACATCTGTGACAACACCAACTGACTCGACAGAACCGCGATCGCTCAGTTTCGTGACCACGGCTGGGTTAATGTCTACACACACCATCTTGACGCCCGCAGGAGTCATGTTACCAACGCCGATGGAATGCAGCATCGATGACAGCATCAGAATCAGGTCGGCTCCTTCAATCAGGCGAGAATACTCCGTTTGAGCGGCCAGCAAGTCCATCTTAGTATCAGGCAGAGGGCCATCATCACGAATCGAGCCAGCCAGCGAGAAGGGCACATTCCGCTTCACGCATTCGTAAAAGATACCGCTAGTCAAGACACCCTGTTCAACAGCATTAGCAATGCTGCCGCAGCGACGGATGGTGTTGATGGCCTTCAGGTGGTGACGGTGGCCACCCCGAACGGATACACCCCGCTTCATGTCCATCCCAAGCGACGTTCCTAACAGGGCTTGCTCGATATCGTGAACGGCGATCGCATTTCCACCCAAAAGCGCCTGCACATACCCTTCGCGAATTAGGTGGGCCAGGTGTTCGACACCACCTGTGTGCACGACGACAGGCCCAGCAACGACGACCACTTTACCGCCCTGGTCGCGAATCTTGCGCAGTTCCCAGGCAATCTGTTCGACCACCAGTTCAACCCGACGCTCGCTGGATACACCGGAACCCATAAAGCTAAATTCGGGCTGAGCGCCGCGCTGCTCGCGTAATTCGGGTTTGCGGACGGTGCGGATGCCCTCCACACCAACCACCACTTTGTCTCCTGCCCGCAGATCGCGCAACAGCTTACAGCTTGCCACAGGGCCATCGGGAGTTTGCGAAACCACGATCGCTCCATCCATACGCTGATTTTGAACTCTCACCCACTGACAGTTCACCCGCACTTCCGTCGGATAGATGGTGGTCACATAGAAATCATCAGGGGCAACGCCATCCTGGGTCACCAGTTCCAGTGGGTTATCACAAACCTCTTGGGGCAGGGCAACAGCTCCCATGTCGATCAGTTGCGACATGATTTTTTCCATCACATCGTGGGAGGGCGCTGTCACCTTAATCTCAGCACTGGACGTACTTTGACGATGTTCGCCCAGATGGAAATTCAGAATTTGGAAGCTGCCGCTACCTTCGACGACCGCATCCAGTGCCCGGTTCATGATGCCGGAGTCGATCAGGTGACCTTCCAGATGAATCGTGCGGCTTTCAACGGTCGCAATGGCGTGCAGTTCAGGTTGAATCGGTTCCGTCACGCGGAGCGTCAGGCACTTAGCCGCTCCCCCGGCTTTCAGGAACTCCGTCAACGGCGTTTCAAGCACCTGGAAGCCAACATCACCGAGGCGTTGCTTTAGCTCATCGCTGACCCGGTTCATAATAATGTTGCGATCGACATTAACCGCATTGCAAGCAAAGTTCACCGCATCGGTTTCCCCAACGGCAATGCGCTTAGATGCGGGCACCCGCATTTCAATCAGACGATTGGAATAGGCATCAAAGGCAGGCGGGTAGTAGAGCAGATAGCCATCCGTCAGCGGACAAAAGCAGGTATCCAGATGATAAAAGCGCTCATCCATCAACCGTAGTGACAGCACTTCGATATCCAGCCACTTCGCCAAGTAGGGATGGGAATCCAGCTCAGACCGGAAGCCATATCCGGCCCAGAGCCAGCGGCCCTCTCGGTCTAGCAGGGCATCACCTGCGCCTTCAAATGGTAGATCCTTAGGCAGTTCAAAAACGGTGTATCCGGCTCCTTCAAACCAGGCTTTAAAGAAAGGTTCTTCTCCCTGCCTTTCTTTATGGTAGAAGCGGCTGAGAACCACGTTATCGCCCAGAACCAACCCCGCGTTGGCAGTAAACACCATATCGGGTACGCCTTTTTGGGGCTGCACCAGGTCAACAACAGCCAGGTCTTTCAGGATGTGGTGTAGGGCTTGCCACTGTTCAACCGCCCGATCGCGCGACGACTTGTGGATGTTTCCCTCCATCCAGGGGTTAATCACGTAATCCACATCATAATGATCGGGCGCACACATCAAAAAACGGATCGAAGAATTCATAAATGACACCTGTAGCGGTAGTGAACGAACGGTCGAATTGAATCAATAGTCAAACGAATGATTGAAAGATGTCTGATTGGCGTCTAAATGGCGATCGCAATTACTTCTGTCGCAGCCGTTACAAAATAACAATCTGCTCCGTCTCAAATGAAGCAGATCTCGCGGCCACTTAACTGTCTACAATCCATATATCTTACAGTGGTTTGCCGGGGGTAAGCCACTCGCATTTTCTAAAAACGGCACTACATCGGCTTTTCACAAAATAATCTTGATTTTCGGCAATTTAGGATCGTCAGCTATTCTTAACTTTAAAGGTGGGTTTCATGGTTCAGTTTAGGGAAGCGAAGAACACGGTTTTGCTGTTTCCTTGGTTTGCTCAATTTCAGGTTTTATTGATTCACAATGAACTCCATTTGTTTTTCGCCATTTCAACCGTGCGACGTGCGGCTGAAATGAGCAATTCTCATAACCGATTGCGGACTTGGCCCGACGGGTGCGCCAAACCCACAATCGGTAGCAGTACAAACTCCCCTGCGGCGAGCATACACTGCCACCGATTTGCATCGTGAGAATTGCTGGTAGTTTGACTGCCGGAACGGCGGTGTAACGAAAGCTGGTAGCCTGAGAACAGGATTGAGGCATGATCATGACGGTTTGGCAGGCTGATTTTTATCGACGTCCTTTACGAGATGCAGCGGGTAACGCGTTGTGGGAACTGGTGGTCTGCGATCCATCCGGAACCTTTACGGCATTTGCCATGTGCCCTCAGCCGGACGCCAATTCTATCTGGCTGGCCGAGCAACTGAAGCGAATAGGGGGCGATCGCTCCCCGTTACCTAACCAAATTCAGATCTTTCGCCCTCAAATCGTCAGCCTTGTAGAAGCCGCTTGCCAACCGTTAGGCATTGAGGTTCAAGCTACTCGCCACACCCCTGCACTGAAGCGGCTTCTGCAAGACCGAACCGCTTATTATCGAACCTTAGAGAATTACACCCACCAATCCTACGAACCCATCAAGCTAGAACAACCGCCACCGCTGCCATTACCCGAAAATTTATGGGGAGAGCAGTGGCGATTTGCGGCGATCGCCGCCAGTGATCTGGTTCCAGTCTTTGCCAATCGTCCTATCCCCATTCGCGAGATGCCGGAGGACATGCTACCTGTAAACCTGAATCTACCGTCTACAACTCCCATTCCCGGTGTCGTGATTGATGGTGGTCGGCAATCGATGCGCTTGGCTCGCTGGTTGCAACAGGCCAATCCGGTTTGCCTGAATTACATTCCTGGCGATCCCGATGGTCTGATTCTGGAAGCTGGACTGGTCGATCGCTGGGTGGTTGCAACGTTTACAGATGCTGATGTGATTGCGGCTGCAAAAACATTTCGCGATCGCCAGCAGGTCAGTCAGGGTCTCCATTTTTTGCTCGTGCAGCCCGACGATTCTGGCATGACGTATAGCGGCTTCTGGCTCCTGCAAACCCCTTGAATCCGGTAGCCCAATTTGGCACGCCAAAAGCCCGTTCATTAAGTTCACGTTGTGTAACGTTCCAACCTCAAACGGGTATGCCAAATCCCTTTACTTGTATGCTCAATACAAATCGAGTCCAGATTGACAGTTTATGAATTCAGGGATTGATTTAGGAGTTATTGCAGCGATCGCCTATGGCATTCTAGCGTTGATTGGCGGCATTATCGGCTACGTCCAGGCCAAGAGCACAGCGTCTCTGTTTTCTGGTAGCGTCAGCGGTGTGTTGCTAATTGTAGCGGGTATCCTGCAACTGCAAGGCATAGCATGGAGCGGTATCCTGGCGGCAATTATTACGGCGGTGCTAGTGGTCGTGTTTATCGTGCGTTTGGTGAAGACCCGTAAGTTTATGCCAGCCGGGTTGATGATCATTGCAGGGGCGATCGCCCTGATTCTAGAACTATCCAGTTTAGTGAGCTAAATCTCAATATATAGCAACCGCCGTAACAGTTAGGGCACGGGGAGTGTGGGGACTTCGCCCCAGCCAGGGGTTCCACCCCTGCACCCTTACTCCAAACGAATACAGTTATAAAATCCAATAGAGCGTGAAAGCAAGCGGCAGTGCCGCTTGCTTTCACGCTCTGAGTCTATCCAATTATGGGAAATTTGGGCGTCACTTGCGATGTCGGGCAGGTCAGCTTGGTGAAGTCACACTTGTAAATATATTCCTCTTGCCAGCTCAGGGGAATTTCGAGTAAATCTCGCGTTCCCGTAAATGCCTGACCGATGAACAGCAATAGCGCAATGCAGTTGAGGATAACGTGAACAGTGCGCCAGCGATTTGTGCGGTCTTGATAAATATCTTGGACGATCGCCAGCGAAAAAATCATCAGCATAGCCGCCGCAATGCCGTAGTAATAGTGCGATACATACCACTCGAATCCGCGCCGGAAGACCTCTGGCTGACAGCCTAAAAGAATCAACCCCATCCCAGTTAAGGTGGCAAACACACCGCGCCACACCTTCTGTCGGGCCATGTGGAGAAACACCAGGGATACGATCGTTGCTACAGCGATCGCCACAACAAACCCCACGCGCAACGGTTCTTTTGTCCAGGTTTGGCTTTGTAAAACCTTGGAGAAGATCGCGTAGATCAGTCCAATCAGCGCGACACTAACGACCGATGAACTGAGCCACCGACCTAGCTTTAGATGTTCAGGCCCAACCACGGGAGGAATCTTGCTTTTGTCACCCGATGCGATTTGCAATCGGCGCTGCCGGGTTTGCCAAGCAAAATTAGTCACCATGCCAATCAGAGGAAACACAAAAAAAATGGCGAGCATGGGATGGATCAAACCGAGATAATCGCTAGCGTTCATAAAATATGCATACCCCTTCCACAAACCGAAACATTACGGCAAGAAAATTACGGTCTCAATGCACAGTTGGATGATGAGGATCTTGTCAGGTCAAGCGGTGATTTTCAACTAACGCGGATACGTGGATTGCAGATCCACTCGCACTCTAAACAATAAACCTGAGTGGCAGATGATTTTTAGCTGAGAACGGCTTCCAGATTTGGAAGGCGTTTCACGCATAAAATAAACAACTCTTAACAATTTGCGGGAACTTTTTTGTTTTCCATTCTTCCCATGAACGACCGAGATCCACAAATGTGAGATGGGTTGAGTGGCGATCGCCCCACAAGCTTTTCCAGCTTGCCTTTAAGACGACTAACAGACAGCAGCAATTGAGTTTTTTGAGTAATTTTATGTAACTTAAAACGGCACTTGGTTATGATTTATTTTTCTTCATGAATAACAAAAGCTGGCTTGCTAATTAATTGACGTATCTACCAAAATCGTTTGGCTTCATCGGTTAGAGTCTAAACCTGTAGTGGGTTGTTATCAAAGAAGCGTAAGTGCCTCCAAAGCCCACCTACAGACGTAAAACATGATTGGCTTCATCTATCCGGGCTACAGGCATGGCAACTTCTCAAGTTCACAGTAAGAGCGTAGAGCAAGCTAAACGCGAACGAGTTTTGCGGCCCCAGATTACAACGCTAGTGATGCTGGGTGTTGTGTTGTTAACCGGGGCTTTTGTGGCGGCATGGTTTGCAGGACAGGGCACCATCAGCAAAATCGTTGCTCAAATTAACGCCCTGGAGCAATCGCCGCCCCTCTGGCTCGAAGTGCCGATGGTGGCAGGACAATACCTCCTGTTCCCAACGGTGATTTTGCTGCTGGTCGTACTGGTGGTGATGCAAATCTCACCCATTCCGCGCCGATGGTCGCGCTTCGTGGTGGTCGGAATTTTGCTGACGTTAACGGTTCGCTATCTGCTGTGGCGATCGCTCACCACCCTCAATGTGAAAACTCCGCTCGATGGCGTGTTCAGCATGGGCCTGTTTCTGATGGAACTGCTGGTGCTGGGGAGCAGCATGATTCAGATGTTTCTCATGCTCAACGTTAAGGATCGCCGCAGAGAAGCCCGTCAACGCGCCAGCGAGGTACTCAGCGGTCACTTCACGCCCAGCGTTGATGTTTTGATCCCCACGTACAACGAGCCATCCTTCATCCTGCGGCGAACGATCATTGGCTGTCAGGCATTGGAGTATGCCAATAAAACCATTTACGTATTAGACGATACGCGTCGTCCTGAGGTTGAATCTCTGGCCGCCGAACTTGGCTGTGAATACGTTACACGCGCCGACAACCGCCATGCCAAAGCAGGGAATTTGAACCATGCGATCGCCCTTACGCAGGGAGAACTGATCGTCGTTTTTGATGCCGACTTTATTCCCACCAAAAACTTTTTGACGCATACCATTGGTTTTTTCCAAGACCCGCAAGTCGCGCTGGTGCAAACACCGCAGAGTTTCTACAATCCCGACCCGATCGCTCGTAACTTAGGTTTGGAAAACGTTTTAACCCCCGAAGAAGAAGTTTTTTATCGACAAATTCAGCCCATCCGCGATGGTGCAGGCAGTGTGATTTGCGCGGGTACCTCCTTCGTGGTGCGGCGCAGTGCGCTCGAAGAGACAGGGGGATTTTTCACTGGGTCACTGAGCGAAGATTACTTTACAGGCATCCGGCTATCTGCGAAGGGATACCGACTGATTTACCTGGATGAAAAACTGAGCGCTGGACTCGCCGCCGAAAATATCGCCGCCCACGCTACTCAACGATTGCGCTGGGCACGCGGTACGCTGCAAGCCTTCTTCATCGAAGCGAATCCGCTTACCATTCGCGGACTCAGCCCACTGCAACGGTTGGCCCATCTGGAAGGCTTGCTGCACTGGTTTACCAGTCTTTCGCAGGTCTTCTTTTTGCTGATGCCGCTGACCTATTCTTTCCTGGGCGTCATTCCCATTCGAGCGACAGCGTCTGAACTGCTCTATTTCTTCCTGCCATACTACGTGGTGCAGCTAGCGGTGTTCTCCTGGCTCAACTATCGTTCGCGATCGGCACTCCTCACTAATATCTACTCTCTGGTGCTGTGTTTTCCACTCACGCTCACCGTCTTTCAAGCGTTGCTCAATCCCTTCTCATCGGGCTTTAAAGTCACCCCCAAAGGCACGGCTAGCGATCGCTTTCACTTTAACTGGGGTTTAGCTTGGCCGCTCCTGGTCTTGTTTCTGCTGACAGCCGTAAGCCTGTGGATGAACCTGGGCATCTGCATGATCAAAGGAGCGTGGCAATCCACCGTTTCACCGGAAGTCGCTGATCAGGTGCGAGGGATTGGGCTGGGCTGGATCTGGAGCCTTTATAACCTGATGCTGCTCGGTATCGCTCTGCTGATTTTGCTCGATGCTCCCCGCCCTCATCCTTACGAATGGTTTGATCTGCGCCGTACCGTTCGCCTCAATGTGGAAAACCAAACGTTTTGGGGTGTAACCACCATGATTTCCGAAACGGGAGTCGAAATTGCCCTCACTCAGGCCGGATTTCCAGAATTCTCTCCAGATGACATCCCCCCGATCCAGCTCACCATCCTAGAGGAGGATATTCATCTCACGGGAGATTTGATTCGTACAGGCTTCAGCGACGAGTTTCCCACCGTTCGCATCATGTTTCACGAGATTCCCCTGAGTCAGCAACGCCGCCTGATCGAAATGTTGTTTTGCCGTCCAGGTCAATGGAGACGCCATCAAAGCCCCGGTGAGTTGCGATCGCTCTTCCTCCTCTTCCGCATCTTGCTCAAACCCAGAGTCATCTTCAACCGCAATGCCGATGTGAGTGCAGTGGCGATCGCGAAAGTTTAGATCCACAATCAAATCAGTCTAATCCGACCAAGTTATTCGGTTGCTGACGTTGAGCAATTTTCATTAATAGGCGTAATGCCTCATTAACAGACGCATCAGTCGGAAACGCTTGAGCAACATCAGGATCTAGGAGAACCAAGTTGGTTCCAGTTTGATAGCGTTCAACATACTTACCTTTAACTCCACCTGCCATTTGAGAGAAGTCATATTCAGGACGCAGTTCATCGTCTAGCTCATCCGTTTCCTTCTTCATAAAATCTTCTCTCTTGGCGAGTTGCTTGTCGAGCACTGATAATACGAATGCGGCTTCCTCGTTGTATGGGAAACAACAAGTATTTGCTCTAACCTAGACATTCCAATGATAATGTAACGATTTTTTCCAAAGGAATGATCAGGATCAGGAAAGGTTATAGATAACGAATCTGCAAACACGGTCGCAGCTTCCTGAAAGGAAACACCATGTTTAGATAAGTTCAAAGCAGCTTTATCTGGATTCCATTCAAATTCCATGCCAAGGCTTATAAACTAAAGCCTAAACACAGCAGCACCCCGCTCCAAAAATGGAGGGAAACGGCGATAAATTTACTGTTATTCACCCGCTCCGGTTGATTGTGATGTGCCAGGACGTGGCGACACAGATTGAAGGCAGGGGGAAGACTGGCGAATACCAGCAGCGTCCAGAGTGGGAAAACGTTGAGGAGGACAAAGAAAACCGTCAACCCGAAGATACTGCCGCAGAGCCAGGGAAGAAGTTGGGCAGACCGGGCAGTTCCCAGACGGACAATGGGCGATCGCTTCCCAGCCGCAAGATCATCCTCAACTTGATGAAAGTGGGAGCAAAACAAAATTAGGCTAGTACTAATGCCTAAAATGATAGACGCCGCGAGGCTGGTTAATGACCAAGCTTGAGTTTGGCTATAGTACGCTGCCGCCACGCCAATCGGGCCGAAGCTAAAAAAGCAGAGGATTTCTCCCAAGCCCTTATATCCCATCCGGAACGGTGGCCCCTGGTACGCATAGCCGAGAGCACAGCAGATCAGGATGAGAGCGAGAACGGTAGGGTCACGTTGCCACCAGGCGATCGCCAAAATCCCCAAAATGCCCAGCAGCAGAAACAGGTTGCCAAGCCAGAAGATTAATGATTTATTGCCCGTCAGGTTGACCAATGAGTGATGCTTGTTCAGGTCAATCCCAGTTTCTGAGTCAAATACGTCGTTGCTCAAATTCTCCCAAACCAGGATGAATATGGCAGACAGCATAAATGTCAGGAAGATGCTGCCCTGGATCATGCGCGTTTCGGTGAAGGCGATCGCTGTCCCTAATGCGATCGGCATAATCGCCACACTGTACATCGGAGGTTTAATTGCCGCTAACCAGAGTTTTGATTTAGGAGGATTGAGGGACTTGGTGGTCATTGCAAACACTCGTAAACATTGCTGAAAACCTAGATAATTCTACGATCTTCGGGGTGACAAGTTTTCCATTTGCAATGTGATACATAACTTAACGTATAGCAACCGTTGAGACAGTTAGGACAAAGGGATGTGGGGCTTCGTCCCCAGCCAGAGCTTCCACCCCTGCATCCCGTCCTAATTTTTGACAATACTGCCACATCAGTTTCGAGATGCTCCGGGCGGAACAGGCCGAATTTCGTAAATGCTCCAGTCTTGAATGCCCTGCTGATTTAAGGCCGAGGCAACTTGCAGCACCTCGTCACTGGAGCCTTTTACCGTCACTAAACTGGCTCCATTCATTAGGCGATCGCCATAGCTCTGTGCGTCCGTCTCTGGCAGACCCAGACTGGTGAATACTGTCGTTACATTCGGCACTGCCGTACTATTAAGCGCTGTTGTGATGGTGGACGCTTCAGCTCCAACGATGGAAAACGGCCCTGCCCCCGGAATCGTCACGCTTTGCAGCCCTACCATCAGTCCTGTAATGCTGCCGAGCGTACCCGGTGGCGCAACATAGGATGCGGCGTCTACCACCGTGCTGCCATTGCTAACTGAGTAGCCATCTGGCCGCTGAGACGCAGGACTATCTGCGATCAGCAGAGACAGCCGATGCATGGGAAAATTCGCTTTTCGCAAAGCTGTTAAAGCCCGCTCCATCATTTGAACATTGGAGAAGAAGGCGATCGCCCGCTTTTCTAGCTTAGGAGATGGCCGTTGTGGCTCTCGCACAGCTCGGTTCACCGACATGTGAGACGGTGGGGGTGGGGGAGGTAAACGACGCGCACTGGCTTCGTATTCCAGGTCGGCAGGTGCAGCGGTAGGCGCAGCAACGGTTGAACTGGAGGACGGAGAAGCAACCGTATTCGATGCAACAGCAGATTTAGTTTGAATCAGCGTTGGAGATTGCAGAGTGGTCGAGGCTTGCAACGGCTGTGGCGATACGGCTGACACTGTGACGATCGGTGCTTCAACGGGCAACTCTAATGGTTCTAGCTGGGTTGCAGGCGTCTGAGATGGCAGTAAAAGAGGTGTTTCCAGGTCGGTATCGCGATTGCTGAGACGACGCAATACCGTTCTTGCCCGGTGGAAGTCAGACTCCTGGCTGTGCAATAACAGCACATAATCCCCGCGTTCGATGCGATCGCGTTGTCCTTTAGCGCGATCGTAAGGCACCGACAGACCAAATAGCGCACCCAAGAGGCCACCTGCAAGCAATCCGGCAGCAGTTCCACCCAATGCCATAAAAGCAGGTTTCGCTTCTCCCGATGAAGCCAATTGGGGGTTCGACTCGATCAGAGGGGTCACGGTCGGAATCGTCACCATGCCCAAACCCATCAACAATCCTGCAATGCCGCCTAACACACCTCCTGTCACCGCCAGTGCGGCGGCTCCCTGTCCTGCCCGATTGGTGAGCCGCTCCTGAAGGGGAATTCCGGCGATCGCTTCTTGCTTTCCGGCATTCTTCGCAATAATCGATACCTGACGCGGCGAAAACCCGTTATCCTGTAATGCTTGAACGGCGGAGGCTGTAGTAGGGCGATCGGGGAAAATCCCGACGGCACGCTTTCGTTTAGCTGAAATCACGGTTGTTTCTCCCAGAAACACGACAGCGACACAGGGGTAAGCCCATGTTGGAGTCTGTCATATCTGACTGCTAGGTGATGCAGCCCAGTAGATATTCCAGAAATCCCGTTAGTAAAGACGTAATTTTATACAGATTGCTCCCGCATTTATGAGTTGGACTGTTAAGGATTGCAAACTATAGCGATAGATGTAATCCCAGCGCGATCGCCAGCCACAGCAAAACACTATAACGAGTCAGGGCGATCGCCCGCTCAACCCGTTCCGACGTAATCGGACGGAGCGGATCGCCCAACAGCGGCTTTTCCTTCACCACCCCTCGATATTGATTGATACCGCCCACCTGCACCCCCAGCGCTACGGCATAGGCACATTCACTCCAGCCAGCATTGGGACTCGGATCATGTCGAGCATCACGCCAGCAAATCTGCCAAACCCGCAATGGTTGAGCCGACAGCAGCGACAGCGTCAGCACCACCAAACGACAGGGAATCCAGGTCAAAACATCTTCCGTTTTGGCGCTAAACCAACCCAAATGCGTGTAGGGCACCTCTCGATAGCCCACCATCGAATCCAGCGTGCTGGCCGCCTTATAAGCCAACGCTAAAGGTACACTCCCAATCGGCAACAGCGATCCCACAATGGCGTAAAACAGAGGAGCCATCACGCCATCGGTGGCGTTTTCCGTCACCGTTTCCAGCACGGCCCGCAAGATTTCGGCTTCTGACAAGTTCTCTGTATCTCGCCCAACATACAGACTGAGTTTAGACCGGGCGATCGCCACATCTCCCGCCATCAGAGGCTTCAGAACATCCTCTGCGGCTGCGCGCAAACTCCGTCCAGCCAAACAACTGGCTAATAGGACACACTGCACACCGATTCCCAGCACTGGATGTAAGCGAGTTGCAGTCCACACGATTCCCCAGCCGACGAACCCACTGCCGCCAATCATCAAGATCCCCAGTCCAATTCCGGCCAGTTTTTGCCAAGCGGGACGATCCATCCGCTTGAACACGGCATGGCTGTACGCCTTGATGACCCAGCCCATCACCTGTACGGGATGCAGCCAATTCCACGGATCGCCAATCAGGTAGTCCAGCAAAGCGGCGATCGCCAATATCAGAGCAGATTCGTTAATCACGTTAAATCGTACATGGAGTATCGGTGTGCGATCGAAAACCGCTATAAATTAGTTCGACACGCACACTCAATCATCCCAAAATTCAATGGACATTAATCTTCCAGACGTCGTCGCAGAAGTCACGGCAGCCTTCCAACGCTATGAAGCCGCGCTGGTTAACAATGATGTCGCGGTTCTAGATGAACTGTTCTGGAATAGCCCACACACCATTCGCTACGGGGCAACCGAGAATTTGTATGGCTATGAGGCGATCGCCAACTTTCGCGTCAATCGTTCTCCTGCTGGATTAGCGCGAACTCTCAAAAACACTGTGATTACCACCTACGGGCGCGATTTCGCAACCGCGAATACTGAATTTCAGCGCCAAAACAGCCCCCTCACCGGACGCCAAAGCCAAACCTGGATGCGCACACCCGACGGATGGCGAGTAGTTGCTGCCCATGTATCGTTGCTTCCGGCTAGTTAACGCTCTTCTGTCAATGTCGCTAGAGAATAACCTGAAAGCTCCAATTGGCAAGCATTTGAGAAATCAAGGCTTCACGACAGCTATTTTGCATCAATGCTTGTGGAGCAAGGGTTTCAGCTTTTCCTCTGGCTAGTGTGACAGAAGAGCGTTA
>DATNPS010000151.1:0-20052 GCA_036703095.1 Crinalium sp.
TATTCGGCATTGCGGGTCAAAAGGGCTGAGAATGCGACGCTGCTTAGAATCACGGCCCCGATGAACACGGTAAATAAGAGGATATTGAATTTTGTAGTAAGTTTGAGATTTTTGAACATGTTGTCGTCAACGCTCACGCAGCAGATGATACCAGGGGCTTCTCCGTAGCAGGAGAGATGGTAGTTAAGGATTTTGCAGAGATACGACCTATTCTCGCCTCGAACTCTTTAAAATCAGCACAAACTCATAAAAATAAAACTCGTGGCTGGAGTTGCCTGAATATGATTTCACGGCGGCGGCTGTTGGTCGCTCAAGCATTTTGGTTTTTGGCGGGATGTGGATTGACGCAAGCCCCTCAAACTGGCATCAATAAATTAACGATTGGAGTCATTGCCTACGGGGAGGGTGGTGGATCTGTTGATCATTACGAGCGGTTTATTGACTATCTGGAAGGACAGGTGAAGGCGATCGCTGAACTGGAGCCTGCCTATAACGAAATTCAAGCAATGGAGCAAATTCGGCGGCGTGCCTGGTCGCTGGTGTTTGCACCACCGGGATTGGCAGCGATCGCTGTCGCCAAAGCGCAATACACTCCTCTATTTCCCCTCGAAGGCGTGGATAACCTGAGTTCAGCCCTGATTGTCTTAAAGGACAGTCCGATTGAGAAGCTGTCTGATGTCAACGGCCAGATTCTGGCTCTGGGGCAACCCGGTTCCGCTACTGGTTACTACGTGCCGCTATACGAGCTTTACGGAACCACTCCTGCCGAGGTGCGGATTGCCCCGACGCCCAAAACCGTGTTGCAGTGGATTGCAGACGGGGACGTTGGTATTGGAGCCATGTCAAAAGATGAGTTTGAGCGCTATCGGTCTGAGTTTAGCGGTGCTCAGTTTACGGTGCTGCACACCAGTCGGCGCATTCCATCGGGTTCGGTGTTGGTTAGCTCGACGGTTGAGGCGAATCAACAAGACTTAATTCAAAATGCGATGGAGAATGTGGTGCCTGCGATCGCCCAGGAAGTAGGCTATATTCCCAATGCTGATCCGCCGGATTACAAGCTGTTGATCGACTTCATCAAGAAAGTGGAACCGATTGAGTCGCGCATTCGAGAGAAGCCTGCGCCGCTTTATAAACCGGGTGAACAGGTTAGACCACCGGGAGGTTAAGGATTTAAACCCACGATTACTTTTTGAAACGTGAATCCGATGAATGGGCGTTGAGTTGCGCGACGCGCAACTCAACGCCCGATTTTACGTGCACGTCGCGTACGCAAAATTGGGCGATCGAATTTACATTCAGCGATCGCCCATTTGTATCTCGTTTAACATTTCTACTGTTCAAAATCGTTAATATTGCGTAAGGTTTTCCTTAGTACACGATAAACAGCTCAAACTCTGCTATATCCCAGGTTTTCGGGTGACGAGCTTAACTCTGGCGGCCAGAAAATATGAGATCTCAGCGTTCTGTCTTGTACTAAAGAGAACACATCATTATTTCTCGAATAGAGCTTAATTAAGGAGTTTGTCCGGTATGAGCCAAGCGCCCCGAATATTGACCCGCCGCCACGTCATTCAACTCATGGGAGGAGTAGCAGGGGGATTAACGCTTCATGCCTGCACTCAATCACCGACCGCCACGTCATCTCCAGAGGCATCCACGTCTCCTGCGGCGTCGGCATCTCCTGCGGAACCCGTTAAAGCAGCTAATGGCAGCACCCTCTGGATTGGCTATACGCCACTTTATATTGCGCTTGAAAAAGGATTCTTTAAAGAAGGTGGCCTGGAGTTAGAGCATAAAATCTTTAGCTCGACGGGTGAAGGGAATGCGGCTCTAGCGGCTGGGCGACTGCAAAGTATCAACAACGTGACGTCTGAAACAGTAGCGTTTGCAGCAAAGGGACAAGATTTCCGCATTGTTCAAATCGCCGATTCGTCACTGGGGGGGGACGGCATTTTGGCCCGCAACAGCGTGAAGGATGTTGGTGATTTTAAGGGCAAGCAAATCGCGGTTGAGATTGGTAGTGTGAGTCACTTCTTTCTGCTGCAAGTGTTACAGGAAGCGGGGTTGACCGGAAATGATGTCAAGATCACGAACGTCACACCCGATGCGGCGGCGGCAGCGTATACATCTGGCAAGGTCGATGTGGCAGTTACCTATTCTCCCTTTTTGAAGCAGGCCAATGATGCTCAGAAAGACGGACGCATCATTTACGATTCGTCGAAGATGCCGACGGCCATTATGGATGTGTATATCTTTAGAACCGACTTCGTGCAGCAAAATCCTCAAGCGATCGAAGCATTTGTGCGCGGCATCTTCAAGGGACAAGAGTTTATCAAGAGTAATCCGGATGAGGCATATGCGATCGCCGGAAAGCAGCTTCAACTGAAGCCAGAAGAAGTGGCCGAAGAACTGAAGGGCGTTGGCTTGACCAGTCTGGATGATAACCTTAAGCTAATGGCTGACCCCGCCAGCGATGTTTACCTGGGTAAACACATGGAATCTCTGGCGAAGTTCCTGAAAGATCAAAACCAGATTCCAGAAGCTCCTACCTTCGATCAACTCAAGACTTTAGTTGATCCCACCTTCCTGCAAACGGTTAAAGCCAATTCTTAATCCTAGGCTGTATACCTCTATGCCCGATTCTCCTCCTGTTGCCGAACATTGGTTTAGAACCCGCAAGATCAATGATGGGTTGTATCTGATCAGCGAACCGCATTACTACTGGTTTAACCGGGCGAATCTCTGGTTAATTAAGGGGCGCGATCAAGATTTGCTGATTGATACGGGTATGGGGGTATGCAGTCTGAGACAGCACATCGCTTCGCTGATTGATAAGCCGCTGCTGGCGATCGCCTCCCATATTCACTTTGATCACTCTGCCGGAATGCATGAGTTCGAGCATCGGGCCATTCATGCTGCTGAGGCTGAGGCACTGCGGCATGGGGACGACTATGAAGCCCTCTGTACGCCCGATCAAGGTTGGGTGTTGCAAGAGCATTTTGAGCTGTTGCCCTATGAAGGGTTCACGGTGACTCAATACACTCTACACGCGGCGGAACCAACCCAAATTTTGCAGGAGGGGGACGTACTGGACTTGGGCGATCGCGCCTTTGAGGTGCTCCATCTGCCCGGTCATTCTCCGGGCTGCATTGCGCTTTATGACCGCAAAACGCAGGAGCTATTTTCGGGCGATGTGATTTACGACGGTGAGTTGCTGGATGAACTGCATTGCAGCCATATTCCCACCTATGTCAACACCTACGAGCGGCTGCAAACGTTGCCCGTTTCAACGGTGTATCCCGGCCACTATCGCATTTTTGGGCAAGAGCTGTATCAAGAAATTATTGCCGATTATTTACAGGCCAAGCGCCAGCCCGGTTGTCCATCTGAAGTGCTAGCAGGACAGAAAGTCGAACGATGACGATTGAACAATTACCCGCGTCGCTGGAGCTTATTTTCACCGCGTATGAGGATGCTGATGCCATTTTTGCGGCACTGCTGCCTGCATTGTGCGATGAACTAGATTGCGATCGCTGTTTCTTCTATTTCCGCAATCCCCACACCAAGGTCGGAACCATCACTCACTGCTATCGGCGCGATCCAAAGTGGGATGATCTGACGAGCGAAGACTGGAAACCGGAAGGCAACATTACTGAAATCGATCCGCTATTTGCGATCGCCTTTCAGACTCCTGAATCCGTTTACGTTGATGATATTGAAACGGCTGGCCCGGATGTGGTGAATTTGGAGTTTGAACGCGAAGATTACAAGCATCGCGCTTTGATTCACACGCCGATCTATCACGATGGCTTAATGTATGGCATTTTAGAACCCTGTGTGTTTGAGCATCCACGGGTTTGGACAGAGAGCGATCGCCAAATTATCAGTCTGCTTCAAGAGAAGCTAGGCCCTCTTGCGGTGGACTATCTAAACAGTATTGGTAAGCTTTAACGTGAATTTTGCATACCTCCTTTCTCCGTAGAGATATCTCTTGGTGAATCAATCCTGTTTCACCTGAAAGGAGCGTCAATCATGTTAAACAATATTCTTCGCAACACGCTGATCATTTCTGCTTTAACGATTCCTGTCCTCGCTGCAACGGCTCAAACCGCACTGGCAGGGAAGTCTAATTTCCGAGTCTACAATGACAGCAGCTCGACTGTGCGCGAGCTTTATGTGTCTGACTCTCGCTACGATTCCTGGGACAACGATATTTTAGGACGCGACGTATTGCCCAGTGGATCTGACATTCAAGTCGTTTTTAGCGATCGGTCGCCACGCAGTTGCCTGTATGATATCCGTGCCGTATTTGAAGATGGTCAAGTGTTAGAAGACTACCAAATCAACGTTTGCACGAATACGGAGTATACCTTTTACGATCGGTAGTTTTTTGAGGAGTCAGGAGTCAGGAGCCAGAAGCCAGATGGTTCTGTTAGCTCTTGCCTCTGTATTTCCACTCCTGACTCCTGACTCCTGACTCCTGACTCCTGACTCCTACTTTCTCATTAATTCATCACCAAAAATGAAACTCCGATCGCCCCATAAAAGGTATCGGGTGTGGGGTTGCGATCGCCATCTACTGCTCTCCCCTGTCCTGAAAAGATGCGGCTGACGCGAAACTGATGATAGTTTTTCAGCAGTTGAGACAAGGGGATGTACTGCACGTCATCTTTGGCATAGAGCGTTTGATCCAGTTTCGACAGGGCGTGCCAGGGGCATTTCATTAGCTCATGGTGGGCATTGTGATAGCCAAAGTTGAGCAGCAATAGATTCAGCCAGGGATATCGGCTAGAGAGGAGTGTTGAAAAGGTGTTTGCTTGCTCATGAATGCGATCGCGCTTGGGCAACGGCTGACCGCTTTGAAACACTTCATACGTATGTTGAAAGGCATCCATCCACCGCAGCACGGTGATCATACCAATATAGGCCACGAAATACAGCAGCAGTGCTTTTGGTGAAATATAGGCCAGAAGCGTAAACAACGCACCCCGAATGATCAAAATGCTGACGATCCGCAGTCGTTCGTCTCGCCGTTTGGAATAGCGAAAGGGAGCCGCGATCGCCCGCCACTGAAGCCACAGCGAAACCACCGGGAAATACAGCCATTCCAGAAACAGGATCGCCTTGCGAACGGGGGCGGGCAGTTGTCGCAATGTTCCCGGCAAGTCAAATCCAGAAAAATCAACCCGATCGACGTGATGGGCGATATGTCGCTTGGACAGGTCATCGAATCGTCCATAACAGCCACCATTCAGCCACAGCATCAGCGTGCCAAAGATCGCATTCCAGCGGCGACCTTCAAAGATCGTGCTGTGCATAAATTCGTGGCTCAGATACGCCGAAATCACTAAACTATGGGTCAGCAGCACTACCCCTAACCCATTCAGCCAGCCGTTGGATGATAGAAGCAGTCCCAGACCACTCCCATAGGCAATCAGCGTGTAGAGAATGGCGATCGCATTCCATAACGGCTTTTGTCGATGCAGATATTCGTTGATGTTGACGGATTCAGACAGGCTAACCATAGATGTTTTAATGGGAATCAAATGCTAAATTTCAACTCGCTTGAATACTGGGGGGCTTGCTTCAGCAGCATTCAAACTACTTAAATTGAATGGCACAATCCTTTAATAAACCATCCCTTTGATAAAAGTTACTGTTACTGAATGTACGAAACGAAACAGCGATTCTCAGTTTGAAATCGATTGCGGGTTTTGCACGACCATCGATTTGCATAATGAGAATTGCTGTGTACAAAATGTGGCGATCGCCTTTGTAATGTGAATGACCTCACCTCAACCCGATAATCCTTTCATCCGATTAAAAGTTCGCCATCTCGTTTTCATGGGCCTCTTGCTATTGCTGGGCTTGAGCTTTGGCCTGGGTGTGATAGTGGCGGCGACCCGATTGAATCCGGCTGATCCAATTTTGTTTCCTGTGCTCTACATCCTGTTTTTCGCGCTGCTTTGTCTGTGGGAGCTTAGGCAATTTCGTCGGCTGCATATTGACCCTAAACATGTGGTGGGCCGTTTATCGCAACAGCAATGGCTACCCATCGTGGGATTGGTGATTGTAGTGCTGATCTTTTCGATGGGCGCTTTTCTGCTGTCCTTCTACGCGTTATCGTTTGCGGCTCCTGATTTTGTAGAATCAACGCTCAAAAGTGACACGATTCAGATCGGTGCAGAAACATCTACGCCGTTCTATAACGTTTTCATGGCGTTGGTGGTTGCGGGAGTAGCTCCGATCGCAGAGGAATTTATCTTCCGGGGCATTTTGCTGAATCGATGGGCCGCCAAATGGGGAATTCGACCTGCGTTGGTGCTCTCTGCGGTTGTGTTTGGCATACTCCACGCTAATGTCGTCGGGCTGTCTGTGTTTGGGTTAGTGATGGGACTACTCTACATTCGCACCCGCACATTATTTGTGCCGATCGCCTGTCATGCTCTCAACAACGCTATGGCGCTTAGCCTGCAACTGATGCCTGACGCCGCTCAAACAGAGCCTGCATTGGAACAGTTGCGATCGCAGTGGTGGATAGGCCTCATTCTCCTGCTCTTATCGGCTCCCTGGATTATTTGGTTCCTATACCGCAACTGGCCGACACGAGATGCCAAATCTCCTTACTGGGCAAATGCTTCGTTAACGTGATGTAAATTCCCCAAAAGCCCGATTCCACTTGCATGTCGCGCACGCAAAATCGGGCAATTGACGTCATGTTAACGTGAATGAGTAACACCGTTTCAGACGCATAACGCGCAATTTAGATATGTAAAAGCAGACTTCGCATGTGTTGTGAGGGCTGCTTTTTGTGTGTTTGTTTTTAGGAACTAAGCATCAAATTTGAAATGTGGCGCTCGCTCCCAAACTCCCAATACTAGCCAATTTCACTATCCGGACAACTCATCATTTTTTTATCTGTCCGTAAATTTTCTCTGTGGAGAATTTTAATTTTCAGATTCTAAAGATTTATACGGTAGCTTCAATTGAAGGAACTTAACCAACGTTTGGAACTACTTAAACAGCGCCGCGCTGAAACGGAGTGTTTTCTATGCTGATCAGCTCAAGTATTACTCAATTTCCGACCGTTCAAAAGCTTGTCACCATTTGGGTCGATCGATATAAGCCGCAGCTTCCTTTCCATGCACAACGATCGTCTGTCTTTGATTCTCTAGTGTATGCGGCTTCACCAGACGGCAGGCAGGAAACCGTTGCAAAATTACATCGATCGCTTATCAAGTTGAACTGTGAGTATGCTGAGGCTCAGACGCGAAAGCTGCATGAGTATGCTTCATCCGCAACGAATGGCAATGAAACCAAACACATCTTGCAATGCACAGTAGAGATTTACGCGACTCTGCTAGAGTTTTACGCGCAGTCTACCTACACCCCTGATCAAGCATTGCAGAGCAGCAAAGATGTTGCAAATTTAGCAGCGGCTGGTTTGAATATTTTAGATGTTGTAGAGCTGGCGAGTCTTTTAGAACCACTGCTTTTGGAATATCAAGAGCGTCACCAGATTTCGGATGACTGGGCGAAGATCGGATTTCTCACGACACATCTCAATTTCGCCAATGTGGCACTGCTCAACAATTTGACCACGATCGAGCGAATCTTCCTCAAGCCGTATTTCAACTTCATTGAAGAGCAGGTGGCGCTACCGTGGCAGCGTATCTGTGCCGCTGCAAGCACTCATCAGTTTAATTCTCCGGCGTTTCAGTTGGTGAATCACATGCTTCCCCGTGCCGATGAAATTGCGCATCGGGTGTACACCGGGCTTGTCCGGCAATTTCCCAGATTGACCATGCGACGAGGACGGTTAGACCATCCTGGTGTCCAGCATTCCTGCTTGCGCGACTTGAATATGTTTCAAGCGTACTTGTGGCTTTGCATGTTGGAGGGGAGTTTAGCTCCAGTGGAAGATGAGTTAGTTCGCTTGTGCACCATGGTGATGCCACGGGTAGGAGTGCCGTGGGAAATGATTGTTCAGTGGAACCAGTTGCTGATGGCTGGAATTATGGAGCAAAGTTTGCTAGGTCAGCAGTCGTTCCTGGAACCGTATACGTCGGGCTTTATACGGGCTTTCCAGCAGTCGCAAGATCATTTCGTGACAGATGCTTACCTCGATCATAGTCTGACGCATCGCCTGACCCATCAACTCAATCCTCAGCGCAACATCACTGAGTAACTCTCGTTTGCATCTTAATTAAACTGAGCATCCAGTATAGAAACGATGTAATAACACTGGTTCACGATCAAGCGCGGCCATTGCCATATCACTTGCTCCATTGTGCGATCGCATTCTTATGAAATCTACGCTCCTACGGGTTCTGCCTTATAGTTAACGCGAAATAGTTAACGCGAAATAGTTAACGCGAATTCAGCGAACGGGCTTTTAGGGAAACCGCACAGCAATTCTCAGTATGCAATAAGGGCAACGCCCGCCCGCCGCAGGCGGGCGGGCGTTGCCCTTATTGCGGGTTTTGCGCGCCCGTCGGGCGCAAAACCCGCAATACGTTTCAAGATGAGAATTGCTGGAAACCGCACCAGCACAACATCCCTAGAAGCCCGATTTTATATGTACGGTGGCTGATTGAACGATTGGGAGAGTGGTGGTCAAAACCGTCGCTACCCGAACTAAACCTGCGATCGCAAATTCCAAAATCCCAGCCTGCCTCGCAGACTTTGTTTAGGTAGCCGCGACTGTAGCCGCTAGGCAGCCAGTTCTCATTTTGAAACCAGTTTCGATTTTTGCGTGTCCGACAGGCGTGCAAAAATCGTAATTGGTGGCCTGTAATCTTGCCGCAGGTGAGCTTGCAGGCCACCAATTTGAATCATGGGAATTGCTGGTCGCTAGGCGACGTCTAGAGGAATCATCATTTTGAGTGATTGCCGAATTCACGTAGAGTAAAGAGGAACGCCTGTCGAGCAGCAGGATGGATTGCTGGACGCTTAACTCATAAGACGATTAAAATTTAGTACAAATGTATTTTTTGGACTATGGTTCAATACACTCTTGCCCAAAGCCCCGAAATTATCCTCACCGTCCCTGGCAAAGATTCATCCAAAGCTCGCAACAAGGCAATGGATCAGCTCGTTGAGCTGATGGAATCGGGTGAGCTTCCCACCGACCTATCTGAAGGGTTTGGCCCCCACCAGTTTATTGAAGTCAAGGAGCCTGAATTGGCGAGTACTGATGATGAAGATACCGTAACGCAAGCGGTTCAGGTGATCAGCAATTTAGTGGCACTTAAACAGAAGGTACAGGCATCGCGAACGGAAGCCTTGAAAATCCGCGCGCAAATTGATCCACTATTTACTGAAGAATTTGTAGATGATGATGCGTTGGCTCAGTTAAAGGAAAACCTCAAAGTGCTGAAAACCTTTGCCCAGGTTAATCTACGCTATCGGGAAGTTCGGACACAGGCAGAGCACGCCAGGGCTGTGTTAGACCAGGCACTTCATTCTCCCGACGCTTAGGCGATCGCCCCACAACCTCACCATTTTTAGAAACTGGGTTTCCTCAGTTAAGTTTCTTCAGTTAAAGTGACACCTTCTCGGTGCTTGCACAACGATTAATTGCGGGTTTTGCGCGCCCGTCGGGCGCACAAAACCCGCAATTGGTTTCAAAATGAAAATTGCTGGGATTTAGCAGAAAGACACCATGATGTCCCATTTAGGCTTATAACTTTAACTGACTACTTTAGTGAAGCATTTAGTGAAGCAGGATACAGAAACGCTGCACTCTATATCCCACAGCCATTCATTCACAATCGCTTGAGAGCATCTGGCGATCGCCATAGACCATAAAATCATTAACGTCCTTAGATCACGATGAAAATGACGGCTGTCAAGTTAAAAAATCTCAAATATCTACTCTGGATTGGCCCAGTGCTGATGGTCATGGGGTTAACGGCAGGAGCGGTGGCTGGCTCTTGGGGAGTCGTGCCACTCGGTCTGATCCTGATTGGTCTTGCCGTCGTGATGGCATGGCTTTTTCTAGAAGGAAGCGCTATTAAAGGATTTTTGGGACGCCGCTCTACCCAGGCTGGCACCAATGCCCTGATCGCAACGATCGCCGTTTTCGTGATTTTGGGGTTATTAAACTTTCTGGCCGTTCGCTATGTGACGCGGGTTGACTTGACGGAAAACCAGCTCTTTACCCTGGCTCCGCAGTCCCAGGAAGTGGTGCAGAAGTTACAGCAACCCATTAAAGTTTGGATTTTTGACATTACGCCGAATCCACAAGATAAAGCGCTGTTAGAAAACTACCGCCGTCAGAGCAAAAATTTTAGCTACGAGTATGTTGATCCCCAGTCTCAGCCTGGTGTGGCGAGAGATTTTGGGGTTCGCACGGTAGGTGAGGTTTATGTTGAAGCTGGCAAAGAGCGACGGTTCCTGCAAGCGATCAGCGCGGAGGAGCGGTTGTCTGAACGGCGCTTAACCAACGGCATGGCGCAGGTGAGCAGCGATCGCCAATCCAAAATTTATTTCTTGCAAGGTCACGGAGAGCGACAGCTCCAGGCAGGACAGGGTGGTCTTTCGCAACTGGTATCCCGGATGGGTGAAGAGAACTACCTGACCGAACCGCTCAACCTGCTAGAAGCGCAAAAGGTACCCGATGACGCGTCTGCTGTGGTGATTGCTGGCCCTCAGCGATCGCTCCTGCCGTCTGAACTGACTGCCCTGCAAGACTATCAGAAGAAGCGTAGTGGGGTCATGCTGATGGTTGATCCCCAGACGAATCCTGAACTAGAGGGATTTTTGAATCCGTGGGGCGTGAAGTTTAGCGATCGCATCATCATCGATCCCGCAGGCCAGGCGATTAAGCTAGGGGCTGCGGTGACGGTCATCACTCAATACGGCTCTCAATCGATTACACGCGATTTTGGCAACGGCATTTCTTTCTATCCCGTCTCTCGTCCGCTAGAGATTAAGTCGGTTGAAGGGGTTAAAACAGAACCGCTGTTGACTACGAACGATCGCACCCAGGCCCAACAGCTCAAAGAGGATGGACAGCTTCAGTTTGATCCCGCCACCGATCCTCAGGGATCGTTCACCTTAGGTGTGGCGTTAAGTCGGACTGTGAAAGCGTCTGAGGCTAAGCCTGAAGCAAGCCCCAGCCCTAGTTCTAGTCCTAGCCCTGGTTCTAGTCCCAGTCCCACAACGAGTCCCAACGCAGCAGCCAGTCCCAGTCCATCTCCTTCTGCTTCTCCCAGTCCAGACGAGCAGGACACCCCTTCAGAAGCCCGGATGGTCGTCATTGGCAACTCAACATTTATCACCGATGGGCTGTTTAACCAGCAGCTAAATGGCGATGTATTTCTCAACTCGGTAACTTGGTTGAGCCAGCAGGATGACCAGGTTCTCTCCATTCGCTCGAAAGAAGCCACCAATCGCCGGATCTTCCTCCAGCCCCAACAGCAAATTTTGCTGATTTTGGCCTCGCTGGTGTTTCTCCCTCTGGTGGGATTTGGTATGGGCATCGGCTTGTGGTGGCGTCGCCGTTAGGAGGATTGGTATGACAGTAAAACCGTCAACTCTAGGTCTGGTTTTTGTAGCCGTGTTGTTGGGAGGGGTGGTTTACCTGGTGCAAACGCAGTCTCCCTCTCGACCCCCTAATGCTGATAGCTTAAACGAAGGTATCCCCAGTGCAGAGACGGCCAGTGCGACCAGCTCAACTACACAGAAGCTGTTTGCATTCGAGGAAAAGCAGGTTCAGTCGTTTACCTTAAAGACGCAGTTGCGATCGCTCTCCTTCAAACGAGACAGCGATGGCAAATGGCAGATGACAGAGCCTGACGCAACTCCAGCGGATGATGCGGCGATCGCCTACCTGCTCAATTTGCTGGCGACGGGAAGCAGTAGCCGCACGTTTGAAGCACCCACAACGCGCAAAGAGGACTTTGGCTTTCATCAGCCAATGGCAACGATTGACCTCAAGTTGGACAACAACGAAACCCATCGTCTGATCATTGGTGGCTACGACTTTGACCGCAGCCGACTCTATGCTCAGGCCGATCCCCCTGCTGACGCCGCTAATCTCAGCGTTTTGCTGGTTTCCCCTGATTTTGATAACGCCGTTAATCGTCCCTTAGCCGACTGGAAAGTCAAACCCGAAAGCTCAAAAAATTCCTCGCCTTCGCCCAGTCCGTCGTCTCCATCTCCCTCACCGTGAAATTCTTTAGGGTGGCACTGCTCACCTTACACGAAAGTCTTTAAGGGCGATTAACGTTATCGGATAGATGCTTGCAGAGGTGGCATTGCTTACCCCACAGGTTTTTTCGATTCGGAAATTGAGTTTTAATAAACTGTAGCTACTGTCGGATGCCTGAAACAGAGCAACGTTTTTGCAACTCAGCAAAGTCTCGTTATACCAGTTCAATATGAAGCTGCAACTTTATGAAAAGGGGTGGTGGGGGCGTTGCCCCCACAAAGGGGGCGTTGCCCCCACCCCCCCCTTCTCAATTCAGCACATCTTCATATAAAAACGGTATTATCTCTGCCTTCTACCACCCCTACCTCCAACCCTCGATTTCCTCCCTTATGACTAATCCCACCGCTACCCTGCTCGTCTCCTGTCCCGATCAGCGAGGGCTGGTGGCCAAAATTGCAAATTTCATTTATTCCAATGGCGGCAACATCATTCATGCCGACCAGCACACCGACTTTACCAATGGACTGTTTCTAACTCGCATCGAATGGCAGCTAGAAGGCTTTAACCTGCCTCGTGATTTGATTGGCCCTGCGTTTAATGCGATCGCCCAACCCCTTCAAGCTCAGTGGCAGCTTCGCTTTTCAGATACCATTCCCCGCATTGCCATCTGGGTCAGCCGACAGGATCACTGCTTGTTTGACCTGCTTTGGCGACAGCAGTCTGGGGAATTGGCGGCTGAGATTCCGCTGATCATGAGCAACCATCCAAATTTGGAGGCGATCGCCCAGCAGTTCAACATTGACTACCATCACGTTCCGATTACAGCTGACACAAAAGCTGAACAAGAGGCGAAACAGCTAGAGCTACTGCACCAGTACAAGATCGATCTGGTTGTACTGGCTAAATACATGCAAATCCTCAGTCCTCAATTTGTGGCCCAGTTTCCCAAGGTGATCAACATTCACCACTCTTTCTTGCCTGCGTTTGCAGGGGCAAATCCGTATCATCGGGCATACGAACGAGGCGTCAAAATTATTGGGGCAACCGCGCATTACGTGACGCAAGATCTGGACGAAGGCCCAATTATTGAACAAGACGTCGTGCGAGTCAGCCATCGCGACCAGGTAGAGGATTTGATCCGCAAAGGCAAAGATTTGGAACGTATTGTGCTGGCTAGAGCCGTGCGGCTTCACTTACAAAATCGCGTCTTGGTATACGCTAATCGAACAGTTGTCTTTGCTTGATATCGCTTTGCTTAATGATCGCTGTAGCTATTCGTGCTGAAGGGTTGAGGGTAGGCATTGCCATGTTCTCTATTCTTGCTCAGCAATATCTCATTAACGTGAATTTGACGAACGGGCTTTTGGGTGCGCGACGCGCACCCAAAATCGGGCTATCGAATTCACGTCTCATTACGCAAATCGGGGTAATGCAAGCTCGCCGCAGGCGAGCTTGCATTACCCCGATTTACGGGTTTGGCGCGCAAAACCGCAATGAGTTTCAAAATGAGAATTGCTGACCCTTGACTTGGGTTTTAATAAATTTACAGTCCTAAGATAAACTGAGCTAATGCAGAAATCGCCGCCTATCCGAACCTGTATCATTCTGGGAACTCGCCCTGAAGCGATTAAGCTGGCTCCCGTCATTCAACAATTCAAACAAAATCCCGCATTCGATACTCAGGTTGTGCTAACCGGGCAACATCGGGAAATGGTAGAACAGGTGATGAAGCTGTTTGATCTGACGGCAGACCACGATCTCGCCATCATGCAGCATCAGCAGACCTTGACCGATATTACCTGCCGCAGTCTGCAAGGGCTGGAAACACTATTTCAAACGCTCCAGCCTCAAATTATTCTCGTACAGGGCGATACTACTACCGCTCTTGCTGCTGCTCTCGCCGCTTTCTATCACAAGATCCCGGTTGGTCATGTCGAAGCGGGCTTGCGCACCGATGATTTATTCAACCCGTATCCTGAAGAGGCAAACCGCAGGCTGATTTCTCAGATTGCTCAACTTAACTTTGCGCCAACCTCACTGGCAGTCGAAAATCTACAAAAGTCCAATATCGTTGGGGCTATCCATCATACCGGAAATACCGTGATTGATGCCCTCTTGGCTGTTGCAGCCCATCATCCACCTTGCCCCATTCCTAACTTGAATTGGGATCAGTACCGGGTTTTGCTTGCCACCGTCCACCGTCGGGAAAACTGGGGTGAGCCGCTGCACGACATTGCCAACGGGTTTCTCAAGATTCTCGATAAGTTTCCCGATACGGCCCTGCTGCTTCCCCTCCACCGCAATCCGCGAGTTCGTGAGCCACTACAAGCGATTTTAGGTCAGCATCCCAGAGCCTTTTTGGTAGAACCCTTGGACTATGCTGAGTTGGTTGGTGCCATGCAGCGTTGTTATTTATTACTCACGGATTCGGGTGGTCTGCAAGAAGAAGCTCCCAGTTTGGGAAAACCTGTCCTCGTACTGCGAGAAACGACAGAACGGCCAGAGGCGATCGCCGCAGGTACCGCCAAGCTCATTGGCACTCATCCTGAACACATTCTTACAGCGGCGGCTGAATTGCTCAGCAATCCAACGGCGTATCAAAGTATGGCAAATGCCATCAACCCGTTTGGAGATGGTCACGCGTCAGAGCGGATCATGAAAATCGTCGAAGCGTACTTGCAATAACGTGAATTCGATAGAGCTATTTAAGCCCCGCGTCGCTCGTCGAATTCACATTAAAATGACGCAGAAACATGCCCCGCGCGTTGCGCGGGGCATGTTTCTGCGCATTCGTCGAATTTACGTAGTATTCAGACGGGGTGCAGGGGTTTTCAATGTCTTAATCGAATTCCTAAGAAACCGTGTTTTCTTTTCGTTTTCCCAAAGGGGTAGTAGTGCAGCGCACTACTACCCCTTTGTTAGAGACTCACGTTAGTCTTCAGGTAATTCTGGTCGGGGCGGTGGTGGGGTGTCTAAAAGGGACTTTTTGGAAGCCTCAAGCTGTTTCCAAAGACGTTTAATCTCTTCATACGCGTCTTCTGGAGACAGCTTGCCGCCTATTTCTAACGAACACAAAATAGAAACCCGATTGGCAAACTCCTGTAAGTTCGCATCAAATGCCAAATTTTCTGGCGTGAATTCACCCCGATATCGGCCCATAGGCTGGAGAAACTGTTCTTTGCGATCGTCCGTATTTCCTGCCACAGATTGCATCCTAGTCTGAATGATTAGCAACCACCGTAGAATCACGACCGATCAATTGATTCAACTCAATGGTTCTCATAACCATAACGTGAGTCCGGGCAACGTGCAAAATGTGTTTTTCCTAACATTAGCCTTGCCATAATCACTGCTCTATCAGGGCGATCGCCTCTATTGTCCTCGCGAATTCCGCAATTTCACAGACGTTACTCGGCCTGTAGTGTGGGCATTTTAGGGTTAAGGCAAGCTTGGCCAGATAAGCCATCTTAACGGCTGAAGTTGAAGCCTTGTTAGCGAGTCAAGTGCACGTCAACTGCCCATAACACTACTGTTAAACATCTAAACATCGAGTTTAAGAAGCCATTTAGTGAACATTACAAGCGAGTACCGTTTATGAACCTTCAAACATTTATTGAAGACGGTCTTGACCATCCCATCCCCAATGCACAGACTGATTCTGACTTGGTACAAGACATTCAACACAACCTGGAGCGGTTAGGATTTAACCCCGGTTCGATTAACGGCATCTGGAGTCCTAAAACTCAAGATGCATTTACCCGGTTTAAAGCTGCCAATCAGCTCTTTAGCTCTGATTTTACGGTTCGGGTCGCGCAAGCTTTGCTACAACCCCTTCCTAAGCTAAACCAAGAGCCAGTAGCTGCGCGTACTCCAAAGGCTCCCGTTACGGCGGGTGCATCTGCTCAACGACCTGCACCCCCACCGCCGCCTTCACGCCTCCACAACTTTGCGCCACCGCCACCCCCCTCGTTGATTTCGAAAGCGTCCGCCACAAAACCGCTACAGCAGCACATCAATCGGGAAGGGCTGAATATCATCAAAGAGTGCGAAGGTTTAACGCTAGAGGCATCGTTGTGTTTAGCGGGAGTGCCCATTATTGGCTACAACTCTACGGTAGAAGTGAAATTGGGGCAAACGATTACAGCAGAACAGGCCGAGATGCTGTTGCTAAAAGATTTGCAGCGGTTTGAAGCCGCCGTTAGCAAACTCGTTACCGTTCCTCTATCCAGCAATCAGTTCAGTGCCCTAGTATCCTTCGTATTCAATGTTGGCTGTGCCGCATTTAAAACATCTACGCTCTTAAAACAGCTCAATGAAGGACATTATGAAGAAGCCGCTGAACAGCTATTGCAGTGGGACAAAGCAGGCAGGGAGTTTTGGCCTGAGCTAACCCGTCGCCGCCATTTAGAACGCGCATTGTTCCTAAAGCCTTAATTCAACGTGAATTGATAGCGCAGTTTGAGCCGCGCGTCGCGCGGCTCAAACGGCACAAAAAGGGGGAGTACTATATACTCCCCTTTTTATTGAAGGCTTACGTCTCGCTACTAGCAGAACTACTGTTTAAGCGCCAGCCCGGTTTGACAACTTG
This sequence comes from Crinalium sp., assembly GCA_036703095.1. Lineage (GTDB taxonomy): Bacteria > Cyanobacteriota > Cyanobacteriia > Elainellales > Elainellaceae > DATNPS01. Next base: position 16,746 of record DATNPS010000151.1, read on the forward strand.
CCGTGCCCGCGCAATCACCAGCGAATCGTCTGGCACATCATCCGTTACGGTAGACCCAGCCGCAACGGTAACATCCGATCCGAGCGTGACCGGAGCCACCAAAACGCTATTGGAACCCGTCTTGCTGCGATCGCCAATCACAGTCGGGTGCTTATTCACACCGTCGTAATTAGCCGTGATCGTTCCGGCCCCAACGTTCACACGGGTGCCCAGCGTCGCGTCTCCTAAATAAGAGAGGTGGGCCACATTGGTGCGATCGCCTAGCGTCGAATTCTTCAGCTCTACAAAATTACCAATCCGGCACCCATCACCCACCTGAACATGACCCCGCAAATGAGCATAAGGCCCGATGCGAGTATTTGGCTGAACCACACTATCAGTAACCACTGAATACATGACTTGCACTTGTTCACCGATCTGACTATTTTCAATCAGCGTTCCTGGCCCAATTCGGCTACCCGATTGGATGACAGTCTTGCCACGGAGATGGGTTTGAGGTTCAATAATCACGTCCGATTGTAGTTGCACCGTATCGTCAATCGTCACGCTGTCTGGATCAATCAGCGTCACACCCGCCTTCATCCAATGGTCTTTGACCCGCGTTTGTAAAATCTTGTACGCCGAGGCAAGCTGCTGGCGATCGTTAATTCCTAAAATTTCCTGGTAGTCTTCCACATCAACGGCCATGACGGGTTTCAAGACACTAACCGTATCGGTCAGGTAGTATTCTTGCTGATCATTATTCGGCTGCAAGTTTGGTAAAACCTGCATTAAACTAGACCATCGAAAGCAATACACACCCGCATTAATGCGGCGATTTTGCTTTTGGGCTGCCGTGCAATCGCGATCTTCTACAATTTGAGTCACAATATTGTTGCCATCGCAGAACACGCGTCCGTACCCTTTCGGGTCAGGAAGATGAGCCGTTAATAGGGTCGCTGCATTTTGTTCGCGCTGATGGGTTTCCAGCAATAGCTTGAGCGTTTCAGGTCGCAGCAGCGGCACGTCTCCATTTAAAACCAGCAGATCACCATCAAAATCCTGTAGATAAGGAATCGCCTGCTGTACAGCATGACCTGTTCCTAGCTGCTCACTTTGTGTAATAAATTCTACGTTGGTTTGTGAGGCGAGGGCATCCTGTACCAGATCACCCCGATATCCTACGATGATGAAGCGTCGGGTTGGATGAATTGCAGAAAGGCTTTCCAGGACACGCTCAACCAGCGATCGCTCCCCCAGTGGATGTAACACCTTGGGAAGTTGGGATTTCATCCGTGTCCCACGTCCTGCCGCTAAAATTGCTACCGCTACCATGATGATGTCTATCAGTTCACCTAACGGAGTATATCGCGCTTCCGGACTACCAGAGAGACGCTATATCCACGAGCAGCAATTTTCGCGATACAAATCAGGACAATGCAGGTTCGTCTGCGACGAACCTGCATTGTCCTGATTACGGATTTGCCGCACGCCCAACGGGTGCATCAAACCCCAAGCATATTGCCCGCCTTTGGGAGAGTTGCGCGTCGCGCAACTCTCTCAAAAGCCCGTTTGTCGCATTCATGTTAAATTGCTCCCTTCACGCTAAAAGGTTGGGGATATGATTTTGGATTTTGCGCCGCCGAAGGCGGCGCAAAATCCAAAATCTTATCCTAGGAAAGGAGTAGTGTCTGACGCGTCGCGTTAGACACTAGTTTGCGCCATTTCAGCCGCTCAACGGGTGGTGGAAATGGCGCTATCGCGATACGTTTGTCTTCAACCAAGCTTTAGAAGCGTTTGCTGCGTCTGCGTGCAACAGCCTTACGCTTTTGCTTTTCTAATGGGGTTTCGAAATGTCGGTGTTTTTTGAGGTCAGGAAAAATTCCAGCTTTGGACACCTGACGCTTAAATCGACGCAGTGCCGATTCAATCCCTTCATTCTCTCCCACGACAACCTGAGCCATTGGGTCTCACTCCTTAGTGTATGTTATTGAATTCATATGGCAGAAATGGATTAACCATGCACAGCAATTCTCATGTTTAAACCGAATGCGGGTTTTGCACGTCCGTCTGACGCGCAAAACCCGCATTTGTGAAGGTTCAAGCTCATCACAAGTGAGCTTGAATCTTCACCGATTTGCATCATGAGAATTGCTAAACCATGCATCTTCCAACTGCAAACAAAAATCAAATGCGCTGAACGCAGAAAGCAAAATTCTCCAGCAGAGCAGTGCAGGTCACTTGATCTGCTGGAGACTCCACAGGGTGAGCGATCGCCCAATCCCTCGACTCAAATCACAATCCCATCAAAAAATTACAGCAGCTTTAACGAGTAGATGAACACCTTGTCAAAGCACAAAACCCTAAAGGATGTTTGTTGCACCCTGGAGGAGTACAGCAAACATCCTTTAGGGTTTCAAACCATGCTTAACGACTGGAGCTACAAAAATAAGCTGCACGAAATCTTAGATTTCATTCAACTTACTGGTATATCTAGCCATTCAAAGATGCTGTAATGGGGACTTTGATTTGGAGATAACGTTAATAGCGCAACCGTCTAATCAAAGCGAACCTAATAGCGGCGATCGTTCCGACGATTTTGGCCACCACCCCAACCGCCGTTGGACGATGGACGCTTATCCTCACGAGGTTTTGCCTTGTTAACTCTCAGGTCGCGCCCCATCCACTCTGCTCCGTCTAGAGCTTCAATGGCGGCAGCTTCTTCGGTATCAGACGACATCTCTACAAAACCGAAACCCCGCATCCGGCCTGTTTCACGATCTGTAGGAAGCTGAACCCGCTTTACCGTACCGTATTCAGAAAAAATAGCGACAACATCTTCTTCGGCAACCTGATACGACAAGTTGCCTACATAAATCGACATAGTTGATCCTCGTGAATCGCAACATGCAGAGATTAGAGATACGGAGAACTGCCCAATCAAACAAGGATCAAACTTAATTCAGCCGATCTTAATGCTCTCCATCACGTTAACACAGGATGTGGGAAGGTGTATCAAGTTCTTGTCAGGATAAACCAATTTCTCTCTTAAGACAGAGCAAAAACGGCTCTGATCGTTTACTTAAGGTGGTTGTGGCAGTATGGATCAACCCTCCCAAAGGACATAAGAACCACATGTCGGAAGGTGTAATCTTTCGCAACTGATGCATCTTGCTAAATGCTGAGCAGTGCTCCTAGATATGTCTGAAACGCCCTCAGCAAGAGCATCTCTCGACACAGCTTGGCTCCACACGCTATTGATCTTCTATTCAACGTGCTCTACACGCTGTGAAAAATGTGCCTGGCGCGACGTGTAGAGCAGGTTTTT
>DATNPS010000157.1:0-16026 GCA_036703095.1 Crinalium sp.
AACCCGCAATCAGTGGCAGCGCAAGCTCGCCGCAGGTGAGCTTGCGCTGCCACTGATTGCATACTGAGAATTGCTGAAAAACTACAGCGATCGCCTCAATTGGATTGCGATATGATACCATTGAGTCCAAGATTAATACACGACCAATCATGGAATTTGAAGTCCCCTCCAATCAGCAGGGATTGATGTCTGTTGAAGACATTCAGAAATCCCTCAACCGTTCTCGTGCGTCTGTTTATCGCTACGCCAATACCCATCCCGAAGACCTCAATCCACCTTACGATCCCAAACGGTTAAATCCAGAACTGCGGTTGAATAAGGACGATCCGCTGATGTTTCATCCGAACGAGGTGGCCCGGTTCGCAAAGGATGTGTTGGGCATCAAGCAAGTTACCATTGAAGTTCAGGAATCGGCGCAAACAGTAACACAGGAACTATTACGAGCGATCCTAACCGAATTGCAGAGCATTCACCGACTGCTAGAATCCAAATCATAAAGAGAGCTAAGGGATTTAACTACCAGTTTCGTAGGTTGGGTTGAACCATGTGAAACCCAACAACACTCTAAGCTGTGTTGGGCTACGCTAACATTTACCTAGCCTACGAAGTTATAAAATTACAGCGATCGCCGCTTATTCAATATTCCATCAATTTGATATCAAAATTCAAACTTCAAGGCTCTCTCACATAATGGATCAGGACGCTTTGACTTCAGAAAATTCTCTCTCTGAAACAGCCGCTTCACTTCTGCAAACTTTTCTCAATGATTTGTATCAGCAATATTTACCGCTTCATGATGGTAAAGTGGCAAATTACATTCCAGAGTTGGCAAAGATGAGTCCTGATTGCTTCGCGATTTGTGTTGCGACAGTGGATGGACAGATCTACGAGGTGGGTGATTTTGAGCAGTTGTTTACGATCCAGTCGATCTCGAAAGTGTTTGTGCAGGGGTTAGCGCTGGAAGATCATGGACGCGATTATTTGCTAACCAGAGTCGGTGTAGAGCCGACGGGAGATGCGTTTAACGCGATCGTTTTAGATGAACAATCGAAACGCCCTTACAATCCAATGGTGAATGCAGGAGCGATCGCCACTACCAGTTTGATCAAAGGCTCTGGCCCAGCGGATAAACTCAACCGCATGTTAGACATGTTTCGTCGCTATGTCGGTCACGATATTTTTATTGATGTGTCTACCTATGTTTCAGAACGCGGAACGGGCGATCGCAATCGCGCGATGGCATATCTCATGCATCATTTCCGCATGATTGATGTGGATGTAGATGAAGCGCTGGATTTATATTTTCAGCAATGTTCGCTCATGGTCAACTGTCGCGATCTGGCGGTGATGGCGGCTACGCTGGCAAATCAAGGCGTCAATCCGATTACGGGAGAACAGGCCGTTTCGGGTCGCTACATTCGCGATATTCTCAGCGTTATGTATACCTGCGGAATGTATAATTTTGCAGGTGAATGGGCCTACACGATTGGACTTCCGGCCAAGAGCGGCGTTTCAGGTGGCATTATTGCAGTTGTTCCCGACCAAATTGGCATTGCTGTATTCTCACCCCCGCTGGATGCGCGAGGCAATAGCGTTCGCGGTGTGAAAGTCTGCGAAGCGCTATCGGAACAGTTTGGCCTGCACTTATTTGATTCATCCAGAGGATGCCGCAATTTCCTCGGCCTATTAAAACACCCTGATGATTAAACTTGTTCAAAAATGAGGAGTGCTCGCTGCACGAGCACTCCTCATTTTTCGAATGATCTATTAAGTTGAAATTATGGCTGTCGCCACATCCATTAAGACATTGAAAGATCAAGGGGGTGTGGGAGCTTCGCCCTAGCCAAGGGTTCCACCCCCTGCACCCGTTTTAATAGAGTTGGCTACGGCTATAACTAAGGATCGCGAACAAGGTAAAAATCCGGTTTTACTTTGTTCGCGATCCTAAGGAAAGATCTTATAAATTTCTCTACGGTGGGCAATTCGCTCACACACTAAAGTTCGTTTTTCTTTTTCTATCGTAATACCGATTCGGTAATCGCCAACACGAATTTTATACTTGTCAGTATAGCCTTTCATCTTTTCCAAATACCCTAAGTCAAACGGGTTTTCTGTTTCAAGCTCCTGGAAAACAATAGGCTCAACGCGAGTTTGAATCATTTCCGGTAAAGCCGCTAACTCCTTAAGAAAACGCTTGGTGTACTCAACGTTCCACATGCTTGCCCTTGAGAGCCTGGTAATAGGTTAAAGCATCGTCTTTGTTGAGCCGTTCAGAGTCTTCTGATTCTTCCATGAGTTTGACCAAACCATAATTTTCAAGGATTTCTTCGATTTGCTCAAATTCGGCAATGGGAATTTGAACGGCGATAGGCCGCTGATTTTCATCGAGGATATAGTTTTTGTGTAGCTTCAACATCACGTCGCTCTAAATGCTTGCTTATAGTGTAGCTTTGGTTTCGCTAAATGATGGTGCGACAGGCGATCGCTTCACAACCCTAAGAGCTTTGTGATGAGGGGTAATAGTTTGCTGCACGCATCGGCAAGTTTTGCGGTGTCGGGAAGCGTAGCGATCGTGCCTTTGATCACTTTAATGGCGGTGTTTGCCAGTTTCTTTGAAATGCATCTCCAATGGGTTGGCATTTCTGACCCGACAAAACCTGTGCGTTTTCAACGGTTGCCAGGTTGACCTATGAACCCGGATTTTGGCGACGAACAGATGAACTGGTAGAGACGTGCCAATGGCACGTCTCTACGGGATTAACGATGCGTCACAGGGATGGTTCAAACCAATATTTGGGAATGGCAGGTTCGGTTGCATCATGTGAAATTCAACATCAGGAATAGAAAGCGACATATTGCCCCCACGATTTAACTATTGGCTTCAATCGCCCCTTCCGCCTGAAGTGCGATCGCCCTTAATTGTTCCAACACATCCCCGTCTACCTGTTGCCATAGTCCTCGCTGATGGGCTTCCAGTAAACGTTCGGCCATGTCTCGCAAGGCCCACGGGTTTTTAGCGTGGATGAAGTCATGCACCTGCGGATCGAATAGGTAGGACTGGGCAACCCCCTGATACATATGGTCTTCCACACAGCGAGCGGTGGCATCGTAAGCAAATAGATAATCGACCGTGGCCGCCATTTCAAATGCTCCTTTGTAGCCGTGGCGCATCACGCCCTCAATCCATTTGGGATTCACGACGCGCGATCGATACACCTTCGTAATTTCTTCTCGCAATGTGCGAATGCGAGGATTTTCGGGAATCGCGTGATCACCAAAATACGTGTGCGGATTCTGGCCTGTCACCGCTCGAACCGCTGCCGTTAAGCCTCCCTGAAACTGATAGTAGTCATCCGAATCGAGCAGATCATGCTCTCGATTGTCTTGATTGTGCAACACGATTTGCAGATGTTTGAGACGTTGCTCAAAGGCATCGGGAGCCGATTTGCCCTCACCCTGCCCGGTATAGGCATAGCTGCTCCAGTTGATATAGGCGCGAGCCAGATCTTGATCATCTGCCCAATTTTGCGCTTCGATCAATCCCTGCAATCCTGCACCGTAGGCACCCGGTTTCGATCCAAAAATGCGGTAGAGCGATCGCGCCTCTGCCTGTTCTGCTGTTAATCCTTCAGATTCCCAGATCTGAATCTCCTGCTTGGTGCGATCGGCTAAGGGGTTCTGATCGGCGGGTTCATCCAATCTTGCGACGGCTTGCACCGCTTGATGAAACAGGTCAATTAAATTGGGAAACGCATCCCGGAAAAAACCAGAAATCCGTAATGTGACATCCACACGCGGACGCCCTAACGCTGATAGCGGCAAAATTTCAAAATCTATGACCCGTCGAGCGACTCCATCCCAAACCGGACGAACGCCTAACAGCGCTAATGCTTCCGCTAAATCATCCCCACCCGTCCGCATGGTAGAGGTTCCCCAGATAGATAGTGCCAGCGTTTTGGGAAACTCGCCATTCTCCTGCGCATATCGCTCGATCAGCGCTTCAGCCGCTTTTCGCCCTACATCCCAAGCGCTTTCCGTCGGAATGGCGCGAATGTCCACCGAATAAAAATTGCGACCTGTCGGTAAGACCTCCGGACGGCCACGAGTGGGTGCTCCCGATGCCCCACTGGGAACATAGCGCCCATCCAATCCGCGCAGCAGATTCGTTATTTCCTGGCGAGTTTGTAAAAGAGCGGGTAGGAGGCGATCGCGTATCCAGTTGAGTTCTTGATTTGTAGCGGGTGTTGGGTGTTGGGTGTTGGGTGTTGGGTGTTGGGTGGAAGTTGTGATGAGGGCTTCGACGAGCCGTGCGGCTTCATGTTCAAGGGTTTCGATCCAGTCTCCGACGGTTTGATGCGAGTGAGTGGTGTCGTGGCCTGCGGCGGCTTCCCCTACCCCTTTTCCAAGTGGATCGATGTCGAGTTGCCAATCCTGGGCGATCGCTCTGGTGAGTCCTAAACGTCCTTGGCCGGGGTGACGGGCGATCGCCACAATCAGATCGCGCAATTGTCGTCCCTCTGGACAGCGACCAAAGATGTGTAATCCATCCCGAATCTGAGCTTCCTTTAACTCACACAAATAACCATCTGCACGAGTAATAAAATCCATCCAATCAACCGCAGCCCGTTCCCGCAAGAGAGATTTTAGGCGAGCCTCCTCCCCGCTCTCCCCCACCTTCTCAACCTTCCCCATCTCCCCATCTGCCAGTCCTAAATCCACATGCAGCTTCTCACGGACGGCAAGTTCAGCGATGCGATCGCGAATGATAGATAACCGGGTTGGGTCAAGGCTTTGGGCTTCATAATATTCGTCGATTAAACCTTCCAATTGCTGCAAGGGGCCATATAGCTCTGCGCGAGTCATGGGTGGCGTGAGATGATCGATGATCACAGCCTGAGCACGACGCTTAGCCTGTGACCCTTCCCCCGGATCATTCACAATAAACGGATAGAGGTGGGGGAGTGACCCAAAAGCGACTTCTGGATAGCAGGTGTCCGATAGCGCCACGCTTTTTCCAGGCAGCCATTCCAAATTGCCATGTTTGCCCACATGCACGATCGCCTGTGCTCCAAAGCTATGCCGCACCCAGTGGTAGAAAGCCAGATAGGCATGGGTTGGTTCCAGATCCGGAGCGTGGTAGTTCAGTGACGGATCAAGGTCATACCCGCGCGACGGTTGAATGCCAACAAAGACGTTGCCCAATTGCAAACCGGGAATCGGAAACTGGTCGGGGGCAGAACGTGACGCAAGGCTAGCTTCAAAGGTGGAATGGCTTAACTCCGTTGCAGGTTCACCCCAGCGATCGCCCATTCCCAGCTTCACCGCATCCGGCAGGGTATTGAAGTATTGCTGATAATCATGGAGGGAGAGCGTTTGATGGCGCGATCGCCAGTCTCGACCTTCAGGATCATTTGTCACTCCTTGGGTCAACTGTCGAATCAAATCATCCCCTGTTTCGGGAATAGCATCGAGCCGATAGCCCTCTCGCTGTAAGGCGTTTAGAATCTCCACACAGCTTGCAGGTGTATCCAGGCCAACCCCATTGGCAAGACGGCCATCGCGAGTGGGATAGTTTGCCAGGATGAGTGCAATCCGGCGATCGCCCGGTGGGGTCTGCCGCAAGAACGCCCAATGAGCCGCGAGTTGAGCGACAAACTGAATGCGATTGTCCACCGATTCATAGCTCACTACATCGGTTTCTAGCGCCGAATCTCGCTCCTGTACTGCCTTAAAGGAAATAGCCCGACTGATGATCCGGCCATCAACCTCTGGCAGTGCAATGTTCATCGCCACATCGCGGGGAGCCAACCCTCGCGTCTGCGCCTCCCATTGTTCCACCGTACCGCCGCTGAGAATCACCTGAATGACAGGTACATCAAGCTGCTGCCACAGGCCGAGTTGCGGAGTTTCGGTATCCAGTCGAGCCAGGGAAAAACTGGTGGTGTTCAGCAATACCTGAATCGAATTTCCCTCTTTCGGACAGAAATAGTGCAATAAGTCTGACTGCACATCTGGATCACGCAACGACGAGACAAATACAGGAACAGGCTGAATTCCAAGTTGGAAAAGAGCTGCACAAAGCGCATCGATCGGTTCCGTATTTCCGGCTAGGTAGTGAGCGCGGTAGAAGAGAATGCCGATTTGGGTGTTGGGTGTTGGCTGTTGGGTGTTGGCTGTTGGGTATGGTTTTGCTTCCCCATCTTCCCCATCTTCCCCATCTTCCCCATCTCCCTCCTGCCTCCTGCCTTCTCCCTTCTGCCTGTCCCATACATAAAGTCCGACACGCGGAACAGGCTTCGGGAGAGGCGGATTGTAGGTCGGGGAAAGTCCGCTGTGGGTGAGGAGGAGGTCAGCGAGAAACTGGAGGGCGTTGGTCGTGTTTTCCAGTCCACCCTCAATCAGGTAGCGCCAGAGCCGATTTACCTCTGCCAGAGGAACGGTGGAATGGCTGATTAGATCAGGGTCAGGGCGATCGTCTCCCGGCAATACCAGCAGTGCGGCTCCGGTTTGCTGAACCGTTTGCTTAACCACTTCCAGGCCATACGACCAGTACGCCCGTCCACCCAGCACACGCAGCACAATTACCTTAGCGTGTTCCAAAACCTCCTCGGCATAGGTGTCAATGGTGAGTTGCTGCTGAAGTTGAAGCAGGTTCGTGACGCGCAGAGCCGGGAAATCACTGGGCAGGAGAGCGATCGCCTTCGACACCATTTGAATATCCGTATCCGCCGCTGTCAAAAACACGAGAGGAGCCTGACTCTGTTCAACAAAGATCACCCCCTCAGCATCAGGATTCCATCCTCCGGGCGTTGCAGCTAAGCGATGCATTGTGGTTTCTCACGAACTAGCGCTTTTGATTGTAATAGGTAGGGTGTGGAGTGTGGGGTATAGAGCGTGTGTGAGTTGTTAAAAACGTCTTAATCTCCCTTGTCCCCCTTGTCTCCCCCATCTCCCCTACCCTCCCCATCTTCCCCATCCCCCACCCCTAACACCTAATTACAACGTCAGGATACGATTAATAGAAGCCGATCCCCACCTGCCCTGCTCCTGCCCGCGCGCCCAGAATGCTGAGTTCAGAAACCCCAATTACCTCACACATCTTGCCATCGTTTGCGGTGAGTCAATTACGACAGTTGCTTCGTCAAATGACGCAAGATATTGGAATGGTTGTCACCCGTGAGGATTTACCAGCATTGGATGCGCCGGAAATACCCGATGCAGAGCAGTTTATGCTGGTTGTTTCCCCTTCATTTAGTGCGTTACTGAAAGCAGTGGACTGTCTGCTGCCGGAGCCAACGCCCAACCCACCAGACGAGAATTCTTCTACCTCACTCCGTCTTGACTCGGTGGCTCCCTACTCTACCTGGCCAAAGGGCTATCAGGTCAACCTGATTTTTGCGACAGATGCGATCGCCACATTTCTTGACCAACTGCTAGCTTTCATCCAGCCTGATCTACCGCTGTATCAAACGCTAATACAGGCGCAGGAGATGCTTCAGCCCAATCAGCCGGATGTGCAAAGCGACTTTACGCTACGGTTGGTTTCTGTTTTGCTGGCAACTCCCCAACCCAGTGCTGGAACAATCTCAGTACCCATCCACCCTGCATTTCGGCAGCCTGCTGAGACGGCATTAATTCAGCAAATCGAGCAAGAGCGATTGCTGAACACCATGATGACTCAAATCCGTCAAAGTTTTGATTTGCCGTTCATTCTAAAAACAGCCCTCAATCAGGTTCAGCAGTTTCTAGATGTCGATCGCCTGGTCATTTACCAATTCCATACCAGTTCCACGACCGCGCTCAGAGAAAATTTGCCCTTAGAATCATCAGATCGATCTGGGCCATCTGTGCGATTGCAGCCGATGGGCTTTATTCCTTATGAGGCGATCGCCAATCCGTCAATTCCTTCAGTATTGGGGCTGGTAGAAGAATGTTGTTTTAATGAACAATCGCCTAAATTTGGCCTTTATCGTCAGGGATATACTCTCGCCGTAGAAGATGTGGAATCGCGGTATGCTCGGTTCCCCGGTCTACTCGCATTTCTTCAACAGGCGCGGGTGCGGGCAAAGCTGATTGCGCCGATTCTGGTGCATGGCGATTTGTGGGGGCTGCTAATTGCGCATCAGTGCGATCGCACCCGGCAATGGCAGGATAGTGAGAAAAAATTTCTTCAGCGTGTCGCAGAACATTTAGCGATCGCCATTAGTCAGGCCCAACTGTATGCTGAAGTGCAGCAGCAGAAAGAAACGTTAGAGCAGCGCGTTATTGAGCGTACTCAGGCGTTGCGCGATGCGATGTTGGGTGCTCAGGCGGCGAGTCAGGCTAAAAGTGAGTTTTTGGCAGCCGTCAGTCATGAATTGCGGACTCCCTTAACCTGCGTGATTGGCATGTCTTCTACGCTGATTCGCTGGGCAGGGAAAGAGTTAAACGAACGACAGCAGCGTTTTTTGCAAACCATTCATGACAGTGGCGAGCAGCTGATGGAGTTAATTAATGACATGCTGGAACTGTCTCAACTAGAGGCTGAAAAGGCGATTCTGAATTTAAGCGAGTTTTCGCTATCTTCACTGGCTCAGCAAACCCTGCGGATTGTGCAAGAAAAGGCAATCTTAGCAGGGGTAGAACTGTGTTTGGATTTACAGATCGACCCCACACACGATCGCTTTACGGCTGACCCGAAACGAGTTCAACAAATTTTGCTGAATCTGCTCACGAATGCGATCAAGTTCACACCTCAGGGTGGACAGGTGACGCTGCGCGTAGCCTGTGACGATCATACGGCTACCCTTCAAGTTCGAGATACTGGGATTGGTATTCCTGAACAGCAGCGATCGCTCCTGTTTCAAAAATTCCAGCAGCTTGATCCGTCTTACCAGCGGCAGTATGAAGGGACGGGACTGGGATTGGCTCTTACCAAACAATTGGTAGATTTGCACAATGGCTGGATTGGGGTAGAGTCTACCGTCGGCGTTGGGTCTGTCTTTACAGTTCACCTTCCTGCCCGCCAATTCCATCCATCTGACATCACATCCGCCGATGACCTGAACGTCACCTCCAATCTCCCTCAGGGGCGCATCATGTTAATCGAAAATGATGAGGAAACGGCCCACATCATCTGCGATATTCTCAATGCGGCAGGGTATCAACTGGTCTGGATGTTAGAAGAGAGTACAGCCATTCCCCAAATTGAGATTCTTCAACCCGTTTTAGTGATTGCAAATGCCTGGCTTTCTGATAGCAATGGCTACAATCTAATTCGCCATTTGCGACACAATCCGGCAACTAAAAAAATCAAAATTATTGCGCTCAGTCCCCAACACAGCCCTGAAAACCAGCAGCACTGCCTGGATGCGGGAGCCAATGACTATCTGATTAAACCCATCCGACCTGAACAGGTTTTGCAAAAAGTGATTACGTTAATCAGCGAGAAAACGTAGCGCTATTCGGGCGGGGTTATGGGGTGTCACGTTACTCAGCAGTCGAGACATTAACCAGTTGAGCGTCCTGCGAACTGTTGGTTACTAGTACCCATTGCTGTTGGTATCGCTGAAGCACAGAAGAACTGTATTCAGCAATGCTGGGATAGCGATGCCCTCGATAATACTGCGGTCTATTAGATGTATAGCGATACGGACTGCCGCTATACCAACGCGATGCCACTTGCATTACAGCCGTTCCTTCATCTCCACCCGTTGCAATTAACGCGTCTTGCCAATACTGATTCAATTTGTGGTCAATTACCATGATCTGAATTTCAGGACTGTTGAGAAAATCAGCTCGCGAAACCGAATACCCCAACGCTTCGAGAGACCAGGAGGCCAGATTGGCAGGCATGACCTGACCATACCCTAATGCGCCAGAGTGAGGATTTACGGCACGAAAATTAGCGCTGCTCTCTTGTCCGATAATGGCGCGGCGTAAGGCAATGACGGCATCTGGACTGGTAACCCACTGCTGCTGGTCAGAAACTTGTGCCTGAGCCGCAGGGGCTGCCAGGGGCAAGACTAAACCACTCATCACGACGCTGCCTACTAAAACTGGCATCAAGGATTTGATGAAGTGTGAGCTTGCTCGTTGCTTAACTAACATTGACAATTCCTATGTGAAACGGGGCAAGGTTGAGCGATGTCTTGCTCAGGTCTTTATCAAGATGCCTGTCTCACTCGGAAAGCTAGTCGGTAAATGTACGACTTTCCTGTATGCCAAATCTTAAGGAAAGTGGAAGAACAACTTATTCTTCCGTAATGTTGCGGTTTCAGGAGGCACTTCTTCCGTAAGTTCTCCTAAATTTTGGAGGCTGATTTTCGTACACTTACGGAATTTTGAAGATTTACCGACTCGTATTTACACTGATGGTAGTGTAATAGACGACTGGCATTGCGATCGCCTCATCTTGCCCTGTTGCGTGAAATCCTCCATGGCTGAAGAAATCCATCAATTTATGTATCTCCAGAGATTACTCAAAAAATACGAACTATTCTTAAAGTTAGTTTTTGTAGAGAGGGCGATCGCTCACACTTTCAGATAGATCATGCACATTTGCACGTCTCGTCTCACTGAAATATGAGGAACTGATCATGCGCTGGCAACTGGGTCGTAAAAGCAGCAACGTTGAAGATAGACGCGGTACGGGAATTTCTGCGCCCATTGTGGGGGGCGGCATTGGCACGATTCTGATTGCGGTCATCGTGACGCTGTTGGGCGGCGATCCCAGTATCATTTTCGACCAGGGAGGCAGCTCAACGGGAAATAATCCGTCCTCCGATCAAACCGAGACGCAAGGCCCACCTGCGAGTGATCAGCAAGCGCAATTTGTTTCTGCGGTTCTGGCTGATACTGAGGATACGTGGCACGAGATATTTCAACAGAGTGGCGGTACGTATGTCGATCCCTCCCTGGTTTTGTACACGGATGCCGTCGAATCAGCGTGTGGATTTGCAAAATCGGCAACGGGGCCGTTTTACTGCCCCAGAGACCAGAAGGTATACCTCGACCTCAGTTTCTACAACGAGTTAGAAAATCGCTTTCAAGCACCGGGTGACTTTGCCCAGGCCTATGTGATTGCGCATGAAGTGGGACATCACGTGCAAAATTTGCTGGGTATTTCAGAAAAGGTGCAATCGGCGCAGAGTCAGATGAGTGAGGCGGAGGCCAATCAGCTTTCAGTGCGGTTGGAACTTCAGGCCGATTGTTTTGCTGGCATTTGGGCAAATCATGCCAACCGATCGCGCCAGGTGTTAGAAGAAGGTGATATTGAAGAAGCGCTGAATGCGGCTAGCAGTATTGGAGACGATCGCCTTCAGAAAGAATCTAGAGGCTATGTGGTGCCTGAATCTTTTACGCATGGAACATCGGCTCAACGGGTGCGCTGGTTTAAGCAAGGCATTCAATCCGGAGATCCGACGCAGTGCAATACGTTTGATTCTAGAAATCTTTAGTGTATGTGAGGCGATCGCCGACGTGCGGCTAAAACTGCGCAAAACCCCATTCCGTGAGGGATGGGGTTTTGCGCGCTGATTGAATTCACGCTTGTGGTTCAGCACTTAACGTGAATTCGATAGCGCCATTTCACCCGCCCGTCGGGCGGGTGAAATGGCGCAAAATGGTGTCCCGCGCGTCGCGCGGGACACCATTTTGCGCCTTCGTCGAATTCACGTAGCACTTATAGCTGTAGTCATATCCGTTAGGACATTGAAAACCAAAGAGGGTCTGGGGGCTTCGCCCCCAGCCAGGGGTTCCACCCCTGCACCCCATCCTAACCTGAATGAATTACAGCCATCGATTGTGGGTTAGGCGCGCCAAACCCACAATTGGTTTCAAAATGAGGGCTACTGCTTATGGTTGAGTGATTTGTCGATATTTAGCTTCGATTAAACAGTAAATGCTATAGGCGATTAATCCAAGCGCAACGGAACCCAAAACCCAAGGGCCATAAGGCTGTTGGGCTAAAGCGTCTAATGCTCCACCAATTCCTCGTGCTTCACTCGCGTTGGAGTGGAGAGCCGCCAGAATTAGAAAAATGCCAATAATCGTAAAAACAACGCCTCGTGCTGCAATCCCAAACGTGCCAAGGGCGATCGCCCAATGTCGTCCCGATCGCCCCAATCGGTTAAGTTGCAACCCACGCCGAAATTTACCCTTCACGGCTTGATACAAAAAGGATAGTCCTACTCCAACCACGACCAGACCTGCCAGCCCAACCAGCCATTGTCCAAACGGTTGAGCCAGAAATCGGGCTGTCCAGTCTTGAGCCGCATTTCCCTGTTTGCCACCCAAGCCGCTAATCAGCTTGACTGCCGTGAAGGCAAGTCCGCTATAGGCAAGTGCGCTAAAGAGATAGCCTAACCGTTGGGCAATTCGCTTTGCATCAAGCGATTGTCCGCGATGTTCTGGATCAAAAATGGCTTGCACCCACCGCAACAGGGCGTAACCCACCAATCCTACTGCAACAATAGCCAGTAAGATTTTCCCAAACGGTTGTGTCACGATCGCTACCAGTGCTCCACTGGGGTCAGTTGTTTCACCGCCAATCCCCAAGGCGGCCTGTGCGGCCAGCAGCCCAACGACAAAATAAACCATGCCCTGTGCGGCATATCCAAATCGTTCTAAACGCTCAAACCACGGATGAGCCACAGCTTGTTTAATCGGCTGTTTGATATCTTCAGGTGATAGATTGTGCTGTGTCATGATCAAGAATGCTTGCAGGGATGAGGGTTGGCTGAAGCTGGCCGGAGACTCATGAATAATGTGCTTCAAAGGATAGAGAAGTTTGAGAGAAAAATGCTCTGCCTGAAGAGATAAGAATGGTGTCAGGAGCCAGAGGTCAGGAGCGAAGGGAATGGGAAGGTGGGGGAGATGGGGAAGATGGGGAAGGTGGGGGAGATAGAGGAGATAGAGGAGATGGGAAAGCAAAACCACACCCAACACCCCATGCCATAACACCTAACACCCCACGCCCCAACATCCGACACCTAACACCCAACACCCACACCATCTGCCAATCAGAATTGTTATGGTGGAATAGCTCAGTGTTCCTGACGATCGGGCTTGATGGATGTCTCACGATCAAATGCTGCCGGAATATCTTCGTCAACTGTTGCTCGATCAAATCGTTGCCAGCATTGATTGCACTGACGCAGAACTCGCGCCCTTTCGGGAGCAGAGTTACGATGAAGATGCCTATCGGGACTGGTTGCGGCAGCAGGGCATCACGTCTAAGCAGTTTGCAGCGTGGAATGAACGTGAACTGAAAATCCGCAAATTTCAAAATCAGCGCTGGGGCAGAAAATTGTATTCCTATTTTCTGGAACGCAAGCGAGATCTGGATCAGGTCGTTTGTTCGCTGATGTATCTGCGCGATATGGATCTGGCCCAGGAGCTTTATTTTCGATTGGCTGAGGGTGAAGAATCGTTTGCGGAACTGGCTCGTCAATATTCGGAAGGCAAGGAAGCCCAGACGGGTGGGCGAGTTGGCCCGATCGAATTAGGTAAATTGCCGTCTGAACTGGTGAGAATGTTTTATGGGGGACAACCGGGTCAGCTTTGGTTTCCTACGGCTATTGGTGGATGGGTGGTCATCGCGCAGCTAGAAGCATCCCTCCCGGCTCGACTGGATGCCACAATGCGTCAATATTTGCTGAATGAATTACTGGAAACCTGGCTACAAGAACAGATTCATCGTCGATTCTCAGCTTCATAAAAGTATTGCGTTAAAACTCGCGTTCAAGGGCTGCGATCAACTGTTCTAACTCACGTTCTAGCTGCAAGTGTTCTTCGGGGGCGATCGCCGTGATTCCAACATTGGCTTTTAGCTCAACAATCTGACAAAGCTCAACCAGCCGTTTAGCTCGAAACGTCAAGCCTACCCCTTTCAGCGAATGAGCCGCCAGCGATATTGCATTTGCATTTTGATCTCGAATCGCATTACGCAAATTTTGGATGAGCTTAGGAAATTCATTTAAAAGATCAGCAACATACGCTGCTAGCAGTGCAATATCATCACCGACCAATTCTTGCAGGGATTCTCGAATATCATCATCAATAACAAAAGCGTTTACAGATTCAAAATTAGAACGTTCTGCAATGGTAGCTGATGTACTCAACGCTGTAACGTCTTGATAAACATAGCGAACGCCTAAATGTTCTGTCATCTTCTCAAACAAACGATCCTCTTGGATCGGTTTGCGCACAAAATCATCATATCCAGCTGCTAAAGCGGCTACTCGTTCATCTTCAAATGAGTTTGCCGTCAGCGCAATAATTTTTGCGTTTGTAGTGCTCTGCATCGATTGCATTTGTTTGATGCGCTGTGTGGCTTCGTATCCATCCATCACGGGCATTCTGATGTCCATCCATACTAAATCAGGTGCCCAGGTTTGATAGAGAACGATCGCCTCTTCTCCATTTACGGCTTCTTCAACAACAAATCCAACCGATGTTAGTAACTTGACTAATAGTTGGCGATTTGCCGCTTGGTCATCCACCACCAGAATGCGATAGTCGGGCTGATCGGGCGCTAACCCAATCACCCGTTGTTTCGGCTGTGCATCTGGACATTCAACTGGATTGGCTAACGCAACAGGAATTTCGATGGTAAAAACGGAACCCTGTCCTACAGTGCTATTAACTGTGATAGAGCCGCCCATCAACTGCACAAAGCGTTGGCTGATCGGTAAGCCTAAACCTGTTCCCTCTTGCGATCGCAGCCCACTTTCGGTTTGAATAAAAGGATCAAACAACAGTTCAAGTTCATCTGGTGCAATGCCGGAACCTGTATCGATAACATCAAAGATTAAATTTGGCGAATCTGAAATTGCATTGAAATCCCGTTGATTCGATTCACTGATAGACTCAAGATTTGCTGTTGAATCGTCTTTAGCATGACTGGTTCTAACGCTCAGCGTAACACTTCCCTGTTGTGTAAACTTAATGCCATTGCCAATGATATTAATCAGAACCTGGCGGAGTTTAGTGGCATCAGTGCGGATGTACGTTGGCACATCAGGTGCATGTTCAAAGAGAAACTGTAGCCCTTTTTCGACTGCTTTCGGCTTCAGCATTTCATAGATTGCATTCAGCAGGGTGAAGAGGTTGAGTTCTGTTTCGTAAAGGTTAATTTGTCCTGATTCAATTTTGGTCATCTCCAGTACGTCGTTAATCAGAGTCAGCAAATGCTCTCCACTCTGGTTAATCACGCTCAGGTGTTCGTGCTGTTCTCGATTTAAAGAGCCATCTCGGCTCATCAGTTGGGTATAGCCCAGAATGGTGTTAAGCGGGGTGCGCAATTCGTGGCTAATCGTCGCTAAAAACTGGCTCTTGGCTTGATTCGCCACATCGGCTGCGGCTTTAGCCTGTTGTAATTCGGTGGCGGCTTGCTTACAGGTGGTAATATCCAGCGTCATCGCCAGGATGCAGGGTAAGTCGTTCACCTGAATCACTTCAGCAGACACCAGCATCGTTTTGATGTCTCCCGAACGGCTATAAAACTGACATTCGTAGTTGTGCACCATACCCATTTGCTGGACGGTAGCCAGGAAGCGATCGCATCCCTCACGGCTGTGGCAGAGGTTCAATTCATGGATGGTTTTGCCCAACACCTCTTCAGGCGGATAGTCGAGAATGCGGCAAAAGTTTTGATTAATTTCCAGAAACCGCCCCTCTTTCAACGTCAGAATCATCATGGGGCCGGGGTTAGACCGGAAGGCTTTGGCAAACTTTTCTTCTGAGGAACGCAGGGCAGATTCGGCCAACTGGCGCGATCGCGCTTCTTCCTGGAGCTGAGCGTTCTGCTCTTCTAATTGTTTGGTTAACCGTCGCAGCTTCAGGTGAGTATTGACGCGAGCCAGCACTTCCTCCTGCTGAAACGGCTTCGTAATGTAATCAACAGCCCCCATCGTCAAGCCCTTAATTTTATCCACCGGATCGGCCAGTGCGGTCATAAAGATGATGGGAATGTCGCGCGTTGACTCCTGTTCTTTCATCCGACGGCAAGTTTCAAACCCATCAATCCCAGGCATCAGAACATCC
>DATNPS010000161.1:0-5403 GCA_036703095.1 Crinalium sp.
ATTCGGGATGGTGGTCGATGGCGATCGCCTGCGGTTGAGTTTGAAATAACTCAAGATACAGTTTCAGGGTGTCTTGATAGGCCGTTAAAGCAGCCGCATTTTCCAGGTCGCCCAAATGCTGCGATAAAATCGCTCGTCCCTGATCAACTAAACAAAACGTATTTTTTAATTCACTGCCCATCGCCAGAATGGTGGGAGCCTGTGCAAACCCGGCGGGCAAACAAATTGGAGCAGGAACATAGCCTCTTGCCCGTCGCAAAATCTGCGTCTGCCCGTTCACCACATGTACTACTGAATCATCGACTCGATTCACAATGTCGCGGTTGTGAAGGAGCAAAAAATTGGCGATCGCGCCTAATTTTTCCCGTGCTTCATTATTGTCAATACACTGCGGCTCATCACTCAAATTGCCGCTGGTCAATACAATCGGACGATTCATCCGACGCAACATCAGGTGATGCAGCGGCGTGTAGGGCAGCATGAAGCCGAGTGTAGAGAGACCGGGAGCGAGGGAGGGGGCGAGCGAGTTTTGAGAACTCGGAGTTTTTGAAAAACTTCGAGTTCTCAATAACACAATGGGAGCAGCAGGACTTTGTAGCAAATCCCGTTCTTCTGGGCTGATAATGCAATACTGCTCGATCACTTGTAGGTCGCGCGCCATTAAGGCAAACGGTTTGTCGTAACGATGTTTGCGCTGACGCAGGGTTTGAACCGCCGTTTCGTTCGTCGCGTCACAGGCGAGATGAATGCCGCCAATGCCTTTAATCGCAACGATTTCACCCCGTTGCAGGAGCGTGCAAGCCGCATCTACGTCATCCATCATAGAAAACATATCGGCCACAATCGCCCGACCATCCGCCCGTTCCAACCAGGCACGAGGGCCGCATTTGTGACAAGCCACGGGTTGAGCATGAAAACGGCGATCGCTCACGTCCTCATATGCCTCAGCGCATTCTGGGCACATGGGAAAAGCTGCCATACTGGTGTTTTGGCGATCGTAGGGAATGGTGCGGATAATGCTCAGACGGGGGCCACAGTGGGTGCAATTGGTGAAGGGATAGCGATACCAGCGGCTAAAGGGGGCGAGCGTATCAGCTACACACTGGGGACAGGTTGCTGCGTCGGGAGCAATGTTTGTTTGAATGGAGCTGGAAACGCTTTGAACAATCTGAAAGTCTTGATAGGAAACCGATTCAGTTAAAGGGGAACGGGCGATCGCATCAATCTTGGCGAGGGGGGGACATTCCGTCTGAAGCTGCTGGATAAATTGATCCAGAGACGCTTGTGTCCCAACAACTCGAATTAGCACGCCTTCGCCATCGTTGAGCACTTCACCCATTAGGCCGCACGCCTTTGCCAGACGATACACGGTGGGTCGAAACCCGACACCCTGAACTGTTCCACGCACTCGGATCGTTTCAGACACGGTTTCAGACGGATCGACGGGCGAGGCAGAACTGCGGTTAAGGCTGAGGGGCATTGCAACCTCCACAGCAAGACGCGATTGTTGCCAGAATCAGCGATCGCGATCATTTTAACACAAACCTAAATATCCTAAGACCAGCACGCATTGTCTCAGCAATTCTCATTATGCAAATGGGTGGCAGTCCGTCAGCTCGATTTTGGTCAGAACCGGGAGCGATATTTGAAGCTCCAGAGGCAGAACCGGAATCGTTACCCAATCCCAGCTATAACCTGCATGACTTTCGGTGGGATCATGTTCTGGCGGCTGGCCGCAAAATCTTTTCAGAATTTCCGAGAGATGTAACAGTCTATTTAATTGAGGCGGAAAACCTAAGTTTTAGTTTAGACTTAAGTCCTATTGTCGAACGTAGCAGCCATATTGTCTTTTCTAAAATTATTGAACGCCTCAAAACCGTACCGATGCAGAATTTGTAAGGTACAGTTTTGAAAATAATTGGCATTCAAATTGAACTCAGTCTATGGGTTCTCAGGTTACTCCTGCACAGGTCTAAAAAATACAAATCCTCTACTTTAGATATCATTGCTAAATTTCTTTTTGAATAGCTCGTCTTGTAAATTTTATTCACTTTCTTAAGAAAACAATAGTAGCGGTATCTTTTGCTACAGGTTTACTGCTCTGTGCTGTCTTACCGATTCAGACGAACGAACACTATAAAGTAACTCTAATAGGTTACGGAAAAGATAAGATTGTGAAAGTGAACGCTCTGCTGTTGAAAACTTTTACGAGCTGTTTAAGGTTCTAGAGCACCTCTTAGGTAAAGAATTTTTTCCTTTTAGGAAATGTCTGTTTTTGAGGATTATGCTTTTGAATACTAATTCATTGTGAAGATGTATAGATTGTGTCTTGATAAATAAAGGAATTTAACCCTTGTTTTCTAAGCAACTTCATGTGGCGTTAGTGTAAGCATAATTTTGTGCTTAGGTAGCATCTTCCCCTACATCAAAATTCTCTCTTAAGAGTTGGCAAGGAGGACTCTGAAAGGTTTCCTTTGGTTATGAAATAGTTGAAGAGAGTCAAATTTTTGATTAGGGCTACTTTGTAACATAGGAGAGAGCCACGATGACAGAGATTAAGCTTAGTCTAAATGCTCAAATTCCTGGAGGCCCCCAAATTACCGCATCTCAAGCCCTAGAACTAGAATCCTATAAATACTTTGATATCACGCTGGATAAAACTCAAGATAAGGAGGAGATTACACTCAGCAAAGTTGGAGAACTCAACCTTCTTTTAATCAAAGCGACAAGTACGTTAGCTAAAGATTCTTTGTCAAAATTGTCTTATAAAATTGGCGATGCGGGAACCTTTGTCGGGTTGGATGCTCCTCTGTTTCTGCTGGGAACCTGGGTCAGTTCGCTGGCTCAAAACGATTTAAAAATATCATTTAAGCTAGAGCCAAAACCAACCAGTGATTCTAAAGATTCAGTCAAAGTTGAAATCCTGACTGGATGGCAGGAAGCTAGCTAATTCAATCTGGGTGAGGTCGTCAGACGTCACCGATGAGAAAAATCAGGCGAGGAACGCGATGATGAGAGGATGGGTATTCTCAACGTCGGGTTCTTCGTGATCTTGCGCTGCGATCGCCCAGTTCCACAAAAACAGTTTTGCAAAATAGTGGCACAGTTATGATCTTTGATGCCATGAAGCTAATTCAAACTGCCTTGCAGCAGTACATTCTGGACGTTGAACAATCTCCTAATGCAAATCAAGAGATTGTCATTCTGGATAATATTGCGTTAGCTGAAGAATTGGGTGGAAATCGCGATAACTTGAATGAACGAGTTGTCATGAGTTTAGTCAATCTGCAAGAAGAAGTGACGCTCAAAAATGACGCTCATTATCGTTTTGAGAATGGGCGCACTGTTTATCAAAATCCACCCATCTATCTTAATCTATTTATTCTCTTTTCGGTGTTGCATAGCGGTCAGTATGAAACATCTCTAAAGCGCCTGTCGCGTGTGATTGAGTTCTTTCAATGGCGTAAAGAACTTTCGTTTATGGTTACGCCTGGGCCGTCTAATATTTCACATGAGGTACAAATTTTTGCCGATTTATATAGTCTGACGTTTGAACAACTAAATTATCTTTGGGGTAGTTTGGGAGGTAAACAGGTTCCGTTTGTGTTGTATCGTGCTCGTTTGGTGACGCTGGAAGCGGATAAACGTCTGGCCGAAAGCCAACCCATTACAGAAATTTCTCTTAGTGCGAATGGGTAGGTGTGAGGATGACCGTCAAAATTCTATACAAAAAAATTCTGAATCTGGAGTTTTGGCACGATTATGATTTGGGACAGCCCAATCCACCCCAGCCATTGCCCGCTCGCTACAACATTGGGGATGTGCTGACGCTAATTCCCACATCTGATTGTGTGCGAATCCTCAAGAACTTACGCTGGGTGTTTCGTCCGCAACCCGAAGGGGCTGCTATTTTCGCAGATGTTCATGAGGGTACTGCCGCCAACACATTTCAGACGACGATACAGATTACCCAACCGTATCGACTGACGTTTTGGTTATTAGTGCGCGATCGCTACTTTACCAACTTCACCAATCTCCCGCTCACGTCTTCTCAAAATCAGATTTATTACTTCTCGAATCTCAGCGGCAATCAAGGACACGCTTTATTTCTAACGCAGCCACTCGCACTGTATGAGAAAGATGAAACGTACTCACTGGGACAATTAGTTACCTATCAGGACAACACCTTAGAAGCGATTCGCTATCCGATCTCGGCGAGTGATACTCCCAATACTACCGATGACTGGGCGATCTTGCCTGGTAGCCAGTACGTTTCAGCTCGCGATCGCTTGCCGCAGCGGACGGTTTTCGGTCAACGATGGACGGCGGCGGCAAATCCCGGTGATACGTTCCGGTTTGCTCTGGTCGATATGAATGCTCAGGAGGTGTTTGTCAGTGAGGCGATCGCACCTGATACGCATCCTCCCGGTCAAATGTTCACGGTGCACCTGAATTTTGCGGGGCTTCCGCCCGGTCGCTATGAGCTATCGGTAAATGGCGCGTCGATTGATGAGTTTGTCCTGAAAGACGGGGCGGCTCCACCCAATACCTTTGCCCTGGTCGAGATTTTCTTGAATCCGGATTTAGTGCCTCCAGCGTTTTCCCTGTTGCAACCCAATAGCGGCCAAACGCTGATTCAACCCAAAACCTACGTCATCCGGTTCAAAAATCGAGCGACCTACTGGCGATATCGCTATGCACAGCCTCATCAAGCGACGGAGCAAG
Source organism: Crinalium sp. (assembly GCA_036703095.1). Lineage (GTDB taxonomy): Bacteria > Cyanobacteriota > Cyanobacteriia > Elainellales > Elainellaceae > DATNPS01. The sequence goes on from DATNPS010000161.1 coordinate 4,726, forward strand.
ACCCGCCCCCAGACCATTTCTTTGTGATTAATCCAGCATTCAAGGTGATTGATCAAAACACCTACGTCACCAAACAACCCGTGGGTCTGCGTCGCCAACTAGATCAACTGCTCAATGACAATCACAAACCCTTGCCGATTCCATCTGTCACCCTGATTGAGCCTGAATTAGATGCAGCTCACCATATCGCCAAAATTTTTTCAAATATCCATTTATAAATTCCGATACGCCAACCTTATCGTCCACCTATCCCACCTGAACTAGCATTATGCCAAGCACATACAAAACGCCAGGTGTTTATATCGAGGAAATCTCGAAATTTCCACCGTCTGTCGCTGAGGTTGCAACAGCCATTCCCGCGTTTATTGGGTATACCCAGAAGGCGGTGGTGAATGGTCGTGACCTACATGCAACCAATCCAGTTACGCTTCAATCTATCCGCATCACATCGCTGTTGGAGTATGAGCAGTCGTTTGGCACGGCTGAACCGGAAGCAGGAATCACCATCACAATTGAAGAAAAAATCGATGCAAATACACCTCCTACCGTTACTGAACGGACGGTGACGGGGGCGATCGCCAATCCGTCTCACCACAACATGTATTACGCCCTGCAAGCCTATTTTGCCAATGGCGGTGGGCCGTGCTATATCGTGTCGGTGGGCAAAATGGCGACGGC
>DATNPS010000182.1:0-3375 GCA_036703095.1 Crinalium sp.
ACTGACTCTCTAGGGGGTGCAATGCTAAAGAATAGTCGTAAGCAGCCCTGGAAATTGAAAAAGATGGGAGTAAGAGAGTGAGAAGACGGTGGTTCAACATCCAACTGTAGAAATTACGTCTAGGAGTCGCAATTATGGCCCATGTTGTAGTCATTGGGGCTGGCTTAGGAGGGCTTCCCGCCGCTTATGAACTGAGGCATGTGTTACCTCGCCAACACCAGGTGACACTAATTTCGAATCGACCCAAGTTTACATTTGTTCCGTCGCTACCCTGGATCGGGCTGGGGTTGCGATCGCTCGATCGGATTCAGTTAGACCTGGCCAAAATTGTTCCTAAGCACGGCATTGATTTGATTCTCGATGCTGTCACCGCCATTGATCCAAAGGCGAAAACCATTACGCTAAAGGATCGCGTCCTGGACTACGACTATGTTGTGATTGCAACAGGCCCGGAACTTGCCGTGGATGCAATACCAGGTCTAGGGCCAGAGGATGGTTACACCCAATCGGTGTGCAATCCTCACCATGCGCTACTGGCGAGAGATGCCTGGGAGCAGTTTTTGCAAGATCCCGGCCCGATCGTCGTCGGTGCGGCACCGGGGGCCAGTTGTTTTGGGCCTGCCTACGAGTTTGCGCTGCTGGCAAACCACGCCTTACGTCTGAAGGGCTTGCGCGGCAAACGCAGTGGCTCACTGGACGATCGCGTTCCCATTACGCTCGTCACCTCTGAACCCTATGCGGGACATTTAGGGATTGGTGGCATGGCTAATTCACGCTGGCTGATCCGGGCGATGCTGGCCGATCGCCACATTTATGTCATGGACAACACCGCGATCGCTCGGATTGAACCCGACGTGATGCACATGTCAGATGGCCGCAGTTTGCCCTTCAAATACGCCATGATTTTGCCGCCGTTCCGGGGGCCGCGTTTCCTGCGCGAAGCAGCGGGACTAACCGATGCCAAGGGATTTGTCCCAGTATTGCCCACCTATCGCCATCCCGACTTTGATTCGGTGTATGCCGTTGGCGTTATCACTCAACTTAAACCCGTCGAGGAAACTCCAATTCCGATTGGTGTTCCGAAAGTGGGTCAAATGACGGAGGAAATGGTGATTTGCGTCGCGCACAACATTGCGCTTGATCTGGGTGTTATTTCGGGCCAGCCGATCAAACCGACGTTGCAGGCCATCTGCTTTGCCGATTTTGGTGACACCGGAGCCTTATTCCTGGCCGATCCGCTATTACCCGATAGCGAAGGCCACCGACATCGCGCCTTCACCACTAAGGGGATTTGGGTGTCGTGGGTGAAGCAAGCATTTGAGAAATACTTTATGGACAAAATGCGTGTCGGTTGGACGATGCCCTGGTTTGAACGAGTTGGGTTACGAATGCTCGGTTTGCCGCTGGTCGAGACGTTGCCCTCTGATCCCAGCGTTAGCGCTAAAGAACCTGTCCTGCGGTAGAAAACCAGTTATGAAGATTGCGCTGAGTACACAAGAATTGGAGGAACTGGCAAAACGCTTTCGAGCGCTGGCTGATCCTTCCCGCTTGCAAATTTTAGCAGCAATCTGCGACCAGGAACGGAGCGTGCAGGAGATCTGCGATCGCACCGGACTACAGCAGGGCAACGTTTCCAAACATTTACAGTTGATGAAAAATGCAGGAGTTGTCGCCTGTCGCCGTGATGGCGTTTGGCGATATTACCGAGTCATCGACAACGAACTGCTGTCGTTTTGTAGTCGAGCACGCACGAATCAATGAGTAAAACAACAAGTATGGGATGTCGAATTCGTAGACTTTTTTCGTGGTTCTTGCTGTTAGGGGCGATCGCTCTGGGAGTTCTTTGGAGTTTAGGAATACTCAATCCTCCCAGTGCTGCCGCTGCGATTCGATCGTTGGAAGAAGCACCAGGGCAGATGGTTTATCAGTCTCGCCAAACGATCACCGATCAGCATGGCAATCGCTGGCAAACGATCGCCTTTAAGCGGATTCGACCGGATGGCAACACCAGTTTTGAGCTGCGGTTAGTGGCCTTTCCGGGTGTTGTTGCGATTGATCGATCGCAACCGCTGACGCTCACAACATCCCTGGGAAATACTCTGTTTGCAATGGATACATCTGATGATCTTTTCACAGAGCGCGATCGTCCCGAGCCTAACGTTGGACAGTACAATCTGCAACCGTTACTCCCTCAGCTACACGCCGAAATTCCTCTTACGTTAACCTTGCCAATGCTTCAGGACGACTCGATTCATTTATCGATTCCATCATCCTTAGTACAGGAATGGCAAACCGTTGCAGCGTCCTAAACCATTCCTATTCACATCAATTCATTTCATTACGCAGTTTTGGAGAACATACATGGAACTATTTTCACCCGAATGGATGCAAGTCTTTGGCGAACAGTGGAACGCAGAACCCGACCTGTCGGATGCCCTTGCAAAAATTCATTTCAATTCCGTCATTGGTTACGGCTTTATAGAAGATGAAAAGCCAGCAGGCATTCTCACGGTTGAGAATGGACGAGTTGTTTCGGCGGGTCAATATGAAGGCCAACCACTGAATTGGGATTTGCGCGCCACTCGTGACCACTGGCAGCAGTGGAAAACCAACGGATTAAACATGGTGGGCTTGGGTATGGCCTACATGAGCCGGAAACTGCAATTTTGGGTGGGAGATTACGCCGCCATGATCAAAGATCCACGCATGGCGGGTCCCTTTATCAAATCATTTACTGTAATGAGCAGAGTTTAAAGGGAGTAAAAAAGATGAGTATAAAATCAACCAAATCAAAAGCGACAAATCCAGTATTACTCACCCCTGTGCAACTCAAAACCAAACAAAATCAACTCACGCTGATTGATATACGAGGCTGGCTGGAATACTGGATGGGCCATATTCCTGGCGCACAGCGACTTAGCCTGAACCGCATCCTGAAAACTATTCCCAAAGATCAACCGATCGCCATCACCTGTCTATCGGGTCATCGCAGTGCGATCGCTGCACAGTGGCTCGTCAGCCAGGGCTACCAGCAGGTTCACAACCTGCAAGGGGGACTAATGGCTTGGCAAGGCGCAGGACATACCGTACAGCGAGGCAATCGCCCTTAGTGGTTTAGGAAAGAGACTTGTTATGACTCACACGACCTCAAATGAATCGTTTGATAAATCGCTAGATGAAACACTGGATGGATCAGTTGAGCACAACCCGTCTCCTCTTCCAACCACATCTGGGAAACGTTGGGGATTGTTAATGGGGGGTGCACTAGTGCTAGTTTGCGGAGCCTGGGGAATTCTACAGCTCACCCATTCCCCGCAACCTGTAGAACGCGCATCAGTTCCGGCGATCGCAGTTCAAACACTGACGCTGCATTCT
>DATNPS010000188.1:0-10654 GCA_036703095.1 Crinalium sp.
TCCGACGGGCGCGCTAAACCCACCATCGGTAGTCGTGCAAGTTCCAAGCGATTTGTTACAGGAACAGAAATTTATGGAAGGAATCAGGGATGATGAAAGTGATCCCACCACACTTTGTTGGAGGGAGCTATGCCCCAACTATTGCTATTTGCCAATCGCCAAGATGCGGGATATCAATTAGCTCAAGCCGTTTTGACCGAGCTATCGACGTTGAGCACGGCTGAACTGCCCCCTCCCGTCGTATATGCCTTACCCAAAGGCGGGCTGCCGATTGCCGAACCGATCGCCCAGCTTTTGAACTGTCCGTTGGATGTGATTGTGGCCAAAAAAGTCACGCGTCCTGACAATCCTGAATTAGCGGTCGGAGCGGTCACTGCCGAGGGATTCATCATTCGCTCTCGACAGGAATACTTCGCACCTTGGAATAACGGATCGTGGCGTGACGCGCTAAATCAGGCGCAAACTCAAGCCAAAGAGCAACTGGCCGAGTTTTCGGCTTACCGTCCTCAAGTCGATCCACAGGGAAAACTTGCCCTGCTTGTGGATGATGGCATTGCGACGGGAATGACGATGGCTGTGGCGGCACGGGCACTGCAAGCTCAAAAGCCCGCCCAGATTTTTATCTGCGCACCCGTCGCACCAAAATCAATGGTGAAGATGCTGGAGAACTGGGGCGATCGCGTGATTGTGCTAGCAACGCCCGAATCCTTTCTCAGCGTCAGCCGCTTTTATGCCGAATTTAATCAGGTTGAAATGGACGAGGCGATCGCGTGCTTAAAGCGATGCAATTCGATGTGAACTCAGGTTTCCAACAGCATCCGGTACGCTTGAATCGTTTGCTGAGCGATCGCATCCCAACTGTAATTTTGCAAGGCATACTGCTTAGCCAAGTCGCCTCGACGCTGGCGTTCTGAGGCAGCCTGTAGAGCCGATCGCAGGGCTTCCGTGAGTGACTTGACATCGCAGGAGCAGACCCATCCCGCCTTGGCCTGTCGCACTTCATTACAAATATGCACCTGATCTGAAATCACAACCGGAATTCCGGCCACCATCGCTTCGGCCACCGCAATCCCAAAATTCTCATAATAAGACGGCAGCACAAACAGGTCGGCCTGACTCAGCAGAGCCGTTTTGAGCGACCCCGACACAAATCCCGTGATCGTGGTGTGAGAAGTCAGGGAAGACGCCTGAATTCGCGATCGCATCTGCTGTTCGTACCCCGGATCTTGAGGGTTGGCACCCGCCAAAATCCAGTGAAAGGACAGCCCTTCCGCCAACAATGTTTCTAGAGCCGGAATCAGCAGATCCAGCCCCTTTTTGGGATCAATGCGAGACATGAAGAGAAGACGAGGGCGATCGCCAGGAATTTCAAATTTCGCCAGTTCCGATGCCATCGACGCCCTAGTTTGATCATCTACTGCATCTGGAGGCTTCACCCCTAGCGGAATCACCAAATCGCGTGTCGTTAAGCCAAACCGCTCCGAAATCTTGGCTTCCTGATTGCTGGTAAAGTGAATCGCACTGGCTCCCGCCAGATTCGGACGTTCCAACAGTGCGGCATACAGTTGTTTGAGTCGGCGTTTCTTTTGCAAATCAGCAGGGTCTAACGTCCCCAGCGGTCGCAGCACGTAGGGAAGTCCTTTAGAACGTGCCACCATCGCAGCGGCTGAGCTAACGGGGGAAAACAGCGCATGAATATGAGCAATATCGAATTCGGGCGCATGTTGGGCCAGCCAGCGCAGCAAGTCCAGCGAAAATTTATAGCGGCGAAATGGCGAACAGCGAAAGTAGCGAACCTGATAGCCATCCTGCGGCACGGGGCGATCGAGCGGCACATCGAGCGGTGCTTGTCCGGCATCCCCGTTGGAATCGGTCGTTAAAATCGTAACCTCGGCCCCTTGCGCGGCTAATGCTTTCGAAAAGCCCATCACCATTTGGCTAGGGCCGCCATATACCAGCGAGATAGACGGCACAATTTGGAGAATTCGCAGCGGTTGGCTCATGGGGTGCAATTTTTCTTCCAGAGATACATCTCAAATGTTGGTCTATATCTGTTGCCACATTGGCTAGGACACCAAAAAACCAAGAGAGTGTGGGAGCTTCGCTCCCAGCCAAGGGTGAAACCCCTGCACCCAATCCTAATCCCCATGGGTACGGCTATCGTTTGACATCCTAAGCAAAAATGAAGCGATTTGCTTGGCCGCATACTCTGTAGAAAACGACTGCATCAGCAGATGGAATCGTTCGAAATCCCTGGGCTGGTGAAGTTGTTTGGCGATCGCCCGTGCCAAATCGGCGGCACTATCTTCTGGGATGGTTTGAAAGTCTGGAAAGGCGGCAAAATCAGGAGCACACCCCACTGCGTCGGTGACAATGCAGGGCAAGCCTGCCTGTAGTGCTTCATTCACGACCAATCCCCACACCTCACCCTGCCGTCGCGACGGCAAGACAAACAGGTCTGCCCCTAGATAATAGGGCGGTAACTCTTGCTGATTTTTGAAACCCGCAAAATGGACGGTAACATCCGGCAGCGTTGCCGCTTTCGCTTGCAGGTCAGCTTCGAGTGAACCCGAACCCAGATAAAGCACGGCTATCTTCTGACGTTCTGCCTCCGACAGTTGGGCGATCGCCTCCAGCAGCAGCATCGGATTCTTTTTGGGAATCAGCTTGCCGCTAAATAAAATCACTGTCTGATCATCGGCAAACCCTAATTCGTGCCGTAAGGTCTGGCGCAGATACGTCTTCTCCACCGGGGATAGCGGCTCAAACCGATCGGGCACGCTGAATTGCGCTAATCCGACTCGCGAGGGTGAAAACCCGTGAGCCAGCAAATGCGCCTGACTGAAATGACCAAAAGCGATCGCCGAGTCAAATAGAGAATATAAAGTGCGGTAGGCGATCGCCCGTCCCCGTTGTTTCACACCCGACCGGGGAAATGACACATCGGTAGTCTCTACCCGTAACGTGGCCGGAATGCCGCGCCCTTTCGCTTGCAGGACGGCACTAACCGCTCCCTGATAGTTCAGCGTAGTTACCATCAGACGAGTTGGCTGTTCTTTTTTCAAAAGATTCGCCCAACCGGGCGCTTTCAGTCCCCGAAAGCCCTGCGGCTGTTGCGTGGAGTTTGGATTTAAAACAACAGACCGATAGCCATCTAACAGCGGCTCATCCCAGGCTACGTTCGTTCCAAATCCCGCATCGCGATATCCCTGAATGGAAAAATCTGACAGATAAACGACCAAACACTCGTGTCCCGCCTCCGCCAACCGTTGCGAAACACCGCGAAAGACAGGGGCATGGTATTGAACAGGATGAGAGGCAAGAATCAGTAACTTCATGGTGTAACCTCTTCAGGGCCGAGAAACTCTCATGAAGAAACCTTCGATACATCCGGTTGCAACGGCTTAACAAACGGACGGAACCGTTCTGGATCTTGGCGGCTATAGATCTGACCATCATCCCAGAGCGATCGCACCCGTGTTCCAATAGCCTTCAACAAGCCCAGGAAGTAAAATCCCGCCCGCGTGAGAATTTTGATTGGTGAACCGCTCTTGTGGCAGGGGGGCCGCCCCAAAACGTGACAGTCAAACAATCGGGCAAATAACCTCAGCGCTTGCCACGCAGTCAGATTTTTCAGCCCCATCAAAAAGTGATTGTGGTAAAAGGTGAGCTGATACTGGAGCGATCGCGTCGTGATGTCGTGACAGCCGCCCGTTTCCTCGCCCAAGTGCACCAGGTTCGCATCCGGGTCGTACCAAATCTGATAGCCCGTCTTGCGAATGCGCAGACAGAAATCAGACTCTTCCCGCACCGCGCTGCCCCGAAAGCGCTCGTCAAACCACAGGCCATGCTTTTCAAAAATTTCACGACGGAATGACATGTTGCAGCCCCGCGCCGTCAACACCCACTGAGGTTTAATTGTGTGCACTAGGTCAATGTGATACCAGGCAATTCCGGGGTCCATCGCCTCTGGTGGCAGGTCTTCAATCGTTAAGTCTGCGCCAAAGTCAGCCAGCTTCATCCGATCAAATACCCGTCCTGCCACGGCTCCCACCTCCGGGCGCTCCAGGTAGTTCTTCACGTGAGCCGCCAAAAAACCGGGAGGCAAAATAACATCATCGTCCAGGAACAGCATAATTTCGCCCGCTGCTCGCCGCACAGCGTAATTTCGGGCACCGGGCAGGCTGGCCCAGGTGACGTTAAATAACCGGATTTTTTGACTGGCCGCCAGATGTTCGAGATACGCAGTGGTTTTCGGCTCATGATTGAGCGTTTGATCCACCACGATCACTTCGTAGTGAGGATAGTCTTGCTGAAGCACATTCTCTAGCGTTTCCCGTAAAACGTCCTCACGACGATAGGTTGGAATAATGACAGAAACAAGAGGAGAAGTCATGGAACGTTATCCTATTGGGATCTAACGATTGGGATCTAACGATTTTGGCCTGGAACCTATAGCAATCCTATTCAAGCTTTAAGCGATCGCTCCGGCAGACCAAACGACATCAAGCAAACGCACGACCACGCTTCAGGCGTTTCTTCTTCTTACTGCTCGCTTCGGCTGACAGCTTTTCTTGCTCGGCAGCCTCCAGCCTTTCCTGACGCTCAATTTCTGGCAGTTTAAGAATAACTCCCGCAAAGAACCAGTAGTAAACCGCAACCGGATCGACATCCAGGGGATAGTAGTAGGTGTTGTAGCTAACAAACAAGACGAATAGCCACATGGCCGCACCATACGGGCGCAATCGCGTATCTCGAACGGAGCGATATGCCTTGAAGGTCAAATAGGTCAGCATGGTCACAACGGCCAGAAATGCCAGGGTACCAAACGGCCCAATTTCATACATCAACTTGGGATAGTAGGTTTCAATCAGCTGCGTTTCACCTAATGCCCGTGCTGCATTCGTAGCTCGCCCCAGTCCATTCCCTAAAAATCCGTCCTGCTGGCTCAAGGCCCACTTAATCTGATCCATGATGAATTGCTGAGGTGGTGATGCATTCCACCGCGCTACAAAGCTGTCAGTCCGTTCTTGCAACACTTCAGGGTTCGTTACGGCCAGCACTCCTAGCAAGAGAGATAACCCTACCGCCGTTGGAATAAATCGTTTCAGGTAAATAATCTGTCCCGTCAGAACCAACAGCAGGATAAAGGTCACGGGAACGATCGCCAGTGCAATTCGCTGACCAGACAACACGGACATGACCACCACAGCGGCCATCGAGGCCAAACCCAGCGTCCGCCAATAGGGTTTGGGGTCATTAAAGGCGGGCGCAAAGGCTAAGAATCCAGATGAGATTAAAAACCATCCCCACTGCCACGGCGCAACAAACGTACCCGGCAGGCGAATCTGTCCAAATTCAGGGCTGTACAGGAGCGATCCGCCGACAAAACATCGGGCATTTAGAGATGCCTTAAATAAATCTGCCCCTTCTTCAAAGCGGGTTCCTTCACAGCGTCCCGTCTTCAGGAACAGGTATTGGATAAAGGCTAACGCACAGCAGATGAGCACCAGGACAACCGTCAGGCGCATCAAAAACATTAAGTCTTTGCGGTTGCGAATCAGGTAATAGGAGCAGATAATCAGCGGCACATAGCCCAACAGCACCTTTAAGCCTAAAATGCCCATGCCGAGCGGATATTCTGGGGGTTTATCTGATACCTGAGCTTGCAAAACGGCATTAACCGCTGTTCCGATATGGGGATGAAGCTGCTGATTTCCGTTGACGAAAATCAGGGTCAGCATACAGAAGGTCAGCAAAATGATCAGCGGGGGCACGAGTCGCTTGGGTACCAGGAGCGGCAGTTGCTCGCGCCGACAAAATTGCACAACCCCAAACAGGGCCGGAATATAAAACCCGTCTTTGGCGAGCTGGAGCAATGGACTATTGCCCAGGCTGTAAGTAATCGTGCCGCCAAATGGTAAGTAAATCAGAAAGGCCCACAGCGCGTGGCGAGGATACTTAAAGGACAGGCTTGTACACAGCAAGCCCACCGTGACGCCGACACCGACCTTTGGCCCCCCTGCTAAAGCTGCAACAAAACCGACGACAGCACAAAACAGCAGAGAGAAGGTGGTAAACGTAATTAACTCTTTGCGAATTCGTTCAGCCTTCCGTTTTTGGGCCAACCGTTCTTTAAGAGAGGGGGGGGAGGCTTCGGCGTTGGCCTGCTGAGTTGGCTTCCGCTTTGTTTTCACCATAACTTCGCAGTATTAGGCTCTGTTTAGGGTTTGGTAAGTGCATAGACACAATTAAAGACAAAACCCCAAAGGGCGTGTGCCGCGCCCCAGAGGGGCGCGGCACACGCCCTTTGGGGTTTTAATTATGCTTATCACTTATGAGTTTGAAACCTCAGCCTGACGCTGGATATCCGTTATATCGTAAACAATACTTAGGAGATACCACTACACAGCCAAACCATCTTTATCCATTCTTTGAATTCGCTATCTCTCGGCTTTGTGGCTTAGAAAGCCCTGCACAGCCGCATTTCTTCCCAGCGATCGCGCCCCAAACAATGAAGAAGATTTATCTAAGTTTGCGTAAATTCGCCGAACACACAGATTATGTCTGCTGAAGAATTATTTGAAGCATTAGATGTCATTGGGTTAATTCCAGCGGGAGGACAGGCCACGCGCATTTCTCCGTTACCCATGAGCAAAGAGCTATATCCCATCGGATTTCAGACTGACACCATCAGTCACAAAACCTGTCCCAAGGTTGTTAGCCAATACTTACTAGAAAAGATGAGATTGGCTGGCATTACTCGTGCATTTGTCATCTTGAAACCAGGCAAGTGGGATATTCCTGCCTATTTCGGAGATGGAACGATGCTCAACATGCACCTGGCCTATCTCACCGTTCATGTTCCCTATGGTGTGCCCTACACGCTGGATCAAGCCTATCCCTTTGTAACAACCTCGCGGATTGCGCTGGGCTTTCCCGACATTTTATTTGCCCCGGAAGACGCATTTGCGAAAGTTCTGGCCCGTCAGTCGCGCAGTCAGGCAGATGTAGTGTTGGGTCTATTTCCCACAGACCAATATCAAAAGGCCGGAATGGTGGAGGTGGATAACGCAGGACGAGTACGACAAATTATCGAGAAGCCTAAAGTGACAGACCTGCGCTACATGTGGGCGATCGCCGTTTGGTCTCCTACGTTCACTCACTTCATGCATGACTACCTGGCCGCGATTCCATCAGATCATTGGAAAGCATCTGCTGCCACTCCAGCTAAACGAGAACTACCGATTGGGGATGTGATTCAAGCGGCGATCGCCCACGGCCTGCGAGTGGAAGCCGAATGTTTTCCAGAAGGTAGCTATTTGGATGTAGGCACTCCAGACGATTTGGCGCGCGCAATTCGTACTTTAACTCCTCCAATTGATTGAGAAAAATCATGTTTGAATGCTTTGGGGACGCAACCAAAAAAGGAGCTAATGGCTCAAATGAATCAATCTCATAAAACCATTAAAGTGGCTCTACGTCTTTAGAGTTAATCTTCAGTTTAAAGGCACGTCTTTAAACTGAAGATTCATTGAAGCTCTTGATGCAATCTAATAATTTTGGCATCTAAAAGCATCAATTCAACATGAATTCGATAGCGCCATTTCGGTTGCACAACTCACGGCTGAAATGACGCAAAAACTTGCCTGCACGTCGCGCAGGCAAGTTTTTGTGCGTTTGTCGAATTCACGTTAATTCACGCTTCACAGCAAGATAACAGCTCTATATAGCAATCCCAAATGGGTTGTGAGAACCGCACCCCAAATGGGTGCGGTTCTCACAACCCATCTATCTCACAATTGATTTAGGACTGCTATATAAGGATTTAGAGCTTATCTGCAAGCTCCAAAAACCAACATTTTCAAAGACCTTTACTTCAAGAATTAACCGAACCAAAGTTACCGTTCTTGCTTTAAATTCCTTAAATAGGATTTATAACTTACGACGGATGGTTAAAGTTGCAGCTATTTCGTAAATTGAAAGTGTTACGAAGATAACTAAATAACTCAAAGAGGCTCAAATTTAAGCCTTTTTGAAATTCAATAAACCAGTTAGGAGGAAATATCATGAGTTTAGAAGATAGAGCTAAAGCAACGGCTAAAAACGTTGAAGGTAAACTTCAAGAAGCTGCTGGTGAAGTAACTGGCGATCCTAAGGACAAAGCTGAAGGTCGTGCCAAGCAAGCTGAAGCACAAACTCGTCACGCTGTTGAAGATGTAAAAGATGACGTTAAGCGTGCGATCGACTAAGTTCGAGTGCAAAACGGTAACTTAGCAAAGTTACCTTAAGGTAAAGCATGGGGGAGCGCTATCGTATTGCTCCCCCATGCTTTGTTGATTGTCACCCACTTCGTTTCACGATTGGGGTTTGTAGTATCGTTGTAGTCTTTCTGGGCTTTCACTAGAATGAAGAGACTACCCCTATTACGTCCCAACGGTTTGGCCGCGAACTTTGATACAAGCAGAAACATTAGATTTACTGGAATGGCCCCGTCTATGTCAGCATCTTGCTACCTTTGCAGCAACCAAGCTAGGAGCAACAGCGGCGCGTCATCTACGCATTCCTGAAACTCAGACAGAAAGTCTGGCTCTCTTAGAGCAAACCAAAGAAGTCTATCAACTCGAAACGAATTTGCCGTCGGGTCTCATCTTTGACGGCATTCAAGACATCGGTGATTCGCTAGAGCGAGCCGAGCGGCAGGGCATTTTGGCTGGAGATGAGCTATTGGCGATCGCCACCACTCTTTCCGGTACCCGCAACCTCCGTCGCATTATTGACAACCAGCCAGATCTGCCCGTGCTGCAAGCTTTAGTGGCCGATCTGCGCACCTATCCTGACATTGAGCAAGAGATTCACCGCTGTATTGACGAGCGGGGTCGGGTCATGGATCGGGCCAGCGTCAAGCTCGAAGACATCCGTGAAAAGCTGCGGCAGGTGCGCGATCGCATCTATCAGGTGTTGCAGCGCATCATGCAGCGTCACAGCAATGCGGTTCAAGAACCGCTGATTACCCAACGAGGCGATCGCTTTGTGATTCCCGTGAAAGCCTCCCACAAAGACGCCATTCCCGGCATCGTGCACGACACATCAACCAGTGGCGTCACGCTGTATGTCGAGCCGAATGCGATCGTGAGTCAGGGCAACCAGTTGCGCCAACACTTGCGGCAAGAGCAAGTAGAAGAGGAGAACGTTCGCCGTGTGCTAACCGAGCAGATTGCAGCCGTAAAGCCTGATCTGGAGAGACTGCTGGCGATCGCCACCACCCTCGACCTGGCAACGGCTCGCGCTCGTTATTCTCTGTGGTTGGGGGCCAACCCTCCCCGCTTCGTCCACTTTAGCGGAGAGCAGGCTGGCTCTCAGCCCTTAACGGCTGCGCCTGAATCGATTGTTTTGCGACAACTGCGGCATCCCCTTCTGGTCTGGCAACACCAGCACGAACAGGGTACTGCGGTCGTTCCAGTCGATCTGATCATTCAGCCGAAAATCCGGGTGGTCGCCATCACCGGGCCAAACACGGGGGGCAAAACCGTTACGTTAAAAACGCTCGGGTTAGCGGCGTTGATGGCCAAGGTGGGGTTATTTGTTGCGGCCCGTGAGCCCGTGGAATTGCCCTGGTTTGACCAGATCCTCGCCGATATTGGCGATGAGCAATCCCTTCAGCAAAGCCTGTCTACCTTTTCGGGCCATATTCGGCGGATCAGTCGGATTTTGGAGGCGATCGGTGGTTTGAGAGATGGGGGAGATAGGGAAGATGAGAGAGATGGGGGAGATGGAATTAATGTAGGGGATGCGGTGACGTCTGGTTCTTCGCGATCGCTGGTGTTGCTGGATGAGGTGGGAGCGGGGACTGACCCAACGGAGGGGAGTGCACTGGCGATCGCCCTTCTGCGGTACTTAGCTGCTCATGCGCTGCTGACCGTGGCGACGACCCACTATGGGGAATTGAAGGCACTGAAGTATCAGGATGAACGGTTTGAAAACGCGTCTGTAGAGTTTGATGATGTCAGCCTGTCGCCCACGTACCGATTGCTGTGGGGAATTCCCGGTCGCTCGAATGCGCTGGCGATCGCCAGCCGATTGGGACTTAGCTCCGACATTATTGAAGAAGCGCGACAGCAGGTCGGTCTGGAAGCGGCTGAGGACGTCAATGAGGTGATTGCCGGACTGGAAGCTCAGCGGCGACAGCAAGAGCAAAAGGCGAATGCCGCAGCTCAACTGTTGCAGCAGGCGGAACGGCTCCATGCTGAAGTCGCCCGTAAAGCCGAGCGGTTGCAGCAGCGAGAACGCGATTTGCAGCAGCAGCAGGAACAGGCCGTGCAGCAGGCGATCGCTCAGGCGCGGTCTGAAATTGCCGACGTCATCCGTCAACTCCAGCGGGGGCTGGCCACGGCCCAGGATGCGCAGCAAGCCACCGACACGTTAAATGAAATTGCTCAACAGCGGTTACCTTCCCGTCAACAGCCTGCCAAACCAAAACCAGGATTTCGGCCCAAAGTGGGCGATCGCGTCCGCATTCCTCGCCTGGGCCAAACGGCTGAAGTGCTCACCAATCCTGATGACGATGGCGAGTTAACCGTGCGGTTCGGCCTGATGAAAATGACCGTCTCCCTGGCCGACGTTGAATCCCTCCAGGGCGAAAAAGCCGAAGTTC